>JAJVHT010000102.1:2234-8678 GCA_022072515.1 bacterium | reverse complement strand
CTCGGCAAACGCATCAAGCACGCCATTTTCGAGCTCTCGCGCAAAAAATATCCCAACGCCAAAATTTTTTCCATCACCACCGGCCACGCCGTGATGAAGATGAACACCGAGCTGGGTTTCAAGCCGGTACCGTTCTCGGAGCTGACCACGGATAAAGAGTTTTGGGACGGCTGCCAATCCTGCCGCAATTATGACATTCTCACGCGCAATAACCGCAAACATTGTCTCTGCACCGGCCTGCTCTATGATCCCAACGATGTTCGCACCATTGCCATTCGGAAGCAGGAAAATCGTCTCGTCGTGCTCGCATTCAGCGGCGGACTCGATACCTCGTATTGCGCGAAATATCTCGCCAGCGAATCCGGCCTCGAGGTGCATTCCGTCGTTGTGAATACCGGTGGTTTTGATGACGACGATCTCGCCGAAATCGAAACGCGCGCCTTGCGTCTCGGTGTCAAAAGACACGTCGTTTTGGATGAGACGGAAAATTATTATCAAAAGTGCATCCGCTACCTGATCTTCGGCAACGTGCTCAAGAACAACACCTACCCGCTTTCGGCCAGCGCCGAGCGCGTTTTTCAGGCGACGGCCCTGGCGCAATATGCGCGCGCCATCAAAGCCGGCAGCGTGGCGCACGGCAGCACGGGCCTGGATAACGATCAAGTCCGTTTCGATATCGTCTTCACCATTCTCATTCCCGAAGCGACGATTCTCGCGCCGATTCGCGATCATCACGTTTCGCGCAATGCGGAAATCGAATATCTCAAAAAACACCACATTGAATTCGATTGGTCGAAGGCGCAGTATTCGATGAACAAAGGATTGTGGGGTTCAGCGATCGGCGGTCCGGAAACGTTCACCTCCTCCGAATCGTTGCCGGAGGAGGCTTTTCCGACGCGCTTCAGCAATCCGGAACCGCAGACCGTCGAGCTGCGCTTTGAGCGCGGCGAGTTGATCGGCATTAATGACAACGCGTATGCCAATCCCATTCAGGCGATTCAAGCGTTGGAAAAAATCGCCGGACCGTATGCCATTGGCCGCGACATTCACGTCGACGACACGACGTTCGGCATCAAGGATCGCATCGGCTTCGAGGCCGCGGCGCCGCTGGTCATTATCAAAGCGCATCATGCACTGGAAAAGCATGTGTTGACCAAATGGCAGCTTTATTGGAAAGAGCAACTGGCGGATTGGTACGGTCACATGCTGCACGAAGGCCAGTACCTCGATCCGGTCATGCGCAACATTGAAAGCTTTTTGGAAAATTCGCAAGCGACCGTGAGCGGCGTCGTGTCGGTTTATCTGGCGCCGTATCGCTTCCAAATTCTCGGCATCACCTCGCCGCACGATTTGATGTCGCCCGAATTTTCCGTTTATAACGAAGCGTATCACGCCTGGACCGGCGATGATGCGCGCGGGTTTTCCAAAATGTTGGCGACGCAAAGCATGATTTATCACAAGGTGAATCGCAAGCATGAACAAGATTAGAATCGGTATTGCCGGCGCCAGCGGCTATACCGGCGGCGAGCTGCTGCGCATTTTGTTGCGGCATCCGGCCGCCGAAATCATTGTGGCGACCAGTCGCCGCAATGCCGGCAAGCCGGTGTTTGCGGTTCACGCCGATTTGTTGGGCGAAACCGATCTCACGTTCAGCCCTGACATTCACAACGAGATCGACGCGCTGTTTCTTTGTTTGGGACATGGTGAAGCCGCCAAATATTTGCAGCGCCACCAAATCGCCGAACGCATCAAGATCATTGATTTGAGCCAGGATCACCGGCTGGCGCCCAACTTTGTTTACGGCTTGCCCGAATTGCACAAGGCGCAAATCGCGCGCGCATCTCGCGTCGCCAATCCCGGCTGTTTCGCGACGTGCATTCAATTGGCGCTGTTGCCGCTGGCGCAACGCGGCCTGTTGCGCGGCGAGATTCACGCCAGCGCGATTACCGGCTCGACCGGCGCGGGCCAGGCGCTTACAGAAACGACGCATTTCACCTGGCGCAACAACAACCTTTCGGTTTACAAAGCGTTTCAGCACCAGCATCTCGCCGAAATTTATCAGAGCCTGAAATTTTTGCAGCCGACGCCGGAGAGTCAGCTCAATTTTATTCCGTTTCGCGGCGCCTTCACGCGCGGCATTCTGAGCGCGATTTATCTCGATGCCGAATTGGCGCTGGAAGAAGCTTATCAGCTCTACGCGGCGTATTACGAGCCGCATCCTTTCGTACACCTCAGCCGCAACAATCCCGACGTGAAACAAGTGGTTAATACCAACAATGCCGTCATTTATTTGGAACGCCACGAGAGCAAATTGTTCCTGATCAGCGTCATCGACAATCTGGTGAAAGGCGCTTCGGGGCAAGCCGTGCAGAATATGAATCTAATGTTTGGCTTGGAAGAAACGCTGGGATTGAAGCTGAAGGCGATGGCGTATTAAAACATCACAATTTCCTAAAATTGCGATCCGTTTTTTATTGAAAATTTACAATTCAAAATTTACGAAGTTGTAAAAGATATGGTTGAACAATCATTTGCTTCTATTCAAAGGCCAACTCATGCAACTCTTTGAGGTCTACCCACTCTATGACGTCGAGCCGGTGCGGGCGCGCGAGGTTTATCTGTGGGATAAACATGGCGTGCAATATCTTGATTTCTACGGCGGCCATGCCGTCATCTCGATTGGACACAGCCATCCTCATTATATTCAAAAGCTCACGGAACAATTGCACCGCATTGGTTTCTATTCCAATTCGGTGCAGATTCCCTTGCAGAAAGAGCTGGCGCTGAAGCTGGGCGAAATTTCGGGATACAACGACTATCATTTATTCTTGTGCAATTCCGGTGCGGAGGCCAATGAGAATGCGCTGAAGCTAGCCTCGTTTCACAATGGTCGTAAAGCGGTGATTGCTTTTAGCGGCGCTTTTCACGGGCGCACGTCGGCAGCCGTCGCCGCGACCGACAATCCCAAGATTCGCGCACCGCTAAATGCGAATCACGAGGTCATCTTTCTGCCGTTGAATGATGCCGCGGCATTACAGCAGCTTTCTCAACGCGAAGATATTTGCGCCGTTATTATCGAAGGGATTCAGGGCATTGCGGGCATTCGTTTGCCTGAGCCGCAATTCTTGCAGCAGATTCAACAATTCTGCGAGCACAGTGGCGCCTTGTTCATTCTCGACGAAGTGCAGTCGGGTTACGGCCGGAGCGGAAAATTTTTTGCGCATCAATATGCCGGTGTTCGTCCCGATCTTATCACCATCGCCAAAGGCATGGGCAATGGTTTTCCGGTGGCGGGCTTGTTGATCAATCCTCAATTCAAAGCGGCGCATGGACTGCTTGGCACCACCTTCGGCGGCAATCATTTGGCCTGTGCTGCCGCCGTTGCCGTGCTCGATGTCATTGCGCAAGAAGAACTCATCGCAAACAGCGCGAAAATCGGCGGCTATTTGCTGCAGGAATTAAACAAGCTCGACAAAGGGATGAAAGAGGTTCGAGGCCGCGGCTTGATGATCGGTATCGAGTTGGAATTTCCCAGCGAGGCCATTCGAAAGAAGCTGCTTTTCGAACACAAGATTTTCACCGGTTCGGCGCATGATCCCAAAACCATCCGGCTGCTGCCGCCGTTGACGCTGGCGCCGGCGCATGCCGACAGGTTTCTCGAAAGCCTTGTGGCAGTAATGAAGAATTCGTGATCTATATGGAACAGCTTCTTATTATCAAAATCGGCGGTAATGTCATCGATCAGCCCGAGGCGCTGGAAAATTTCTTGAATGAATATGCCGGGATCGCCGGAAAAAAAATTCTCATACATGGCGGCGGCAAGATCGCGACGGACATTTCACGCGCGCTTGGCATTGAAACGCAGATGGTTGACGGCCGGCGCATTACTTCGCGGGAAACGCTGAAGGTGGTGACGATGGTTTACGGCGGCTTGATCAACAAAACGATCGTGAGCGGCCTGCAAGCGCGCGGTTGCCATGCCCTCGGCTTGACCGGCGCGGACGCCAACTGCATGGTGGCGAAAAAACGTTCCGGCAAAAATATCGATTATGGCTTTGTCGGGGATATTGAACAGGTGAATGTCAATCCGGTGAAGCAATTTCTCAACGCCGGCCTGGCACCGGTTTTCGCGCCGCTCACGCATGATGGCAAGGGCACGTTGCTCAATACCAACGCTGATACGATTGCCGCTACGCTGGCCACGGCCTTGTGCGTAACGTATGAAATTCGGCTGGTTTATTGTTTCGACAAAAAAGGGGTTCTCGCTTCCACCGACGAAGATTCGGTGATTCCGCGTTTGACGCTGGCACAATATCGCCATTTAAAAGAGGAAGGCATTGTCTCGAAAGGAATGCTGCCGAAACTTGATGAAGCGTTTGCGGCGTTGCAAGCCGGCGTTGCCGCTGTTATTTTGTGCCATGCTTCACAGCTCCAGCTCGCAGTGCAGCATCACCCGCCCGTAGGAACGACATTGTCATTGCAATAGCCTGAATAGATAGCCGCGAACAAAACTGTTTGGACGCTGAGGGCGCAGATTTGCGCTGATTTTATCTGCGATAATCTGTATAAATCTGCGTCTTAAAATCTTCGTTGGGGTGATGATTTCTTCAAAATAATATTTTATAAAACCACCAAGACCCGAAGACACGAAATTTTGATTCATTCCCCCTGCAATAACGCAAACATTTTTTTCCACAAACCGCGTTTCGCTGCTTCCTGCATTGCGCCAATGGCCGCGCCAATTTCTTCCGCTTCGCCGCCGCGCACGGTGATGGTCAATTCATTGCCCTCGAAAAATCGCGGCGGGCGAACGCTGATTTTGTGTTGCGCCAACGGCTCGGCGAGTTGGGCAAATTTTTCTTCGGTTGCGGAAAGTTGCGGGAAGCGTTCGTGCTGCAAATAGGTGCGTAATTGGCTGGCGCGTTGGCGCGGTGTGGCGCTTTCGTTGACAAAAAGTTCTTTCACTTGCGGGCGTTCGAAAATGTCTTGCACGCGCACACCGTCGCGCGCGGCCAAATTTGAAACATTGTCGACCAACTCGCGCGCTTCCTGCAAAGAAACGCGATGCGCGCCGAACAAATTATCCGCGGCAACCCGGCGATCCTCCGGACGCAAAGGCCGCAACAGTTCCGCGTGTTGCGGCGTCAACTTGCCGCCGGCGAGATCTTCCTGATGTTTCTCGGAAAATTCTTTGAAGAAAAGAAAGGTTTCGACAGCTTCGGCGGTTGACGGAATGTCGAGGAGCGGGCAGATTTCTTTTTGCAAACGATCCATATCGCCGTGCCACAAAATGGCGAAACGCTGCAGCACGCGCGATTTCTCCATCGCATTCAGCGGCCGGCCGCCGACTTTTTCCTGCAAGCTCAGCCACAAAAGTTTTTCGCGCGTCTCGTCACGATGCACCACGGCGGGGATTTTTTTCCAACCCAGCTCCTTGCCCGCCAGCAACCGTCGCACGCCGATAACGATTTTATACTTTGGCTCGAACTCGGCGACGACAATCGGCTGCTGCAACTCGACGGCGCGAATGGATTCGAGCAGCGGCCCGGTGTCGAGCGGATAGGTGAAAATAAAATCGTCCCAATTCGGTGAAGTGAGATCGATGTCTGTGATCGCAATGTTTTCGATGCGCATAAGCCTCACTAACGGTTAAATTGATATTCGAATGCGGAATTTAATATAAGCCGCTATGCGCAAATTTCCAAATTTTTTTGAGCTTCTGTGTTTTGCAAAAGCATTTTCCGAACTTCGCAAAATTTATATTTAAATTCGTCCCTGCGCCACCAGCAGCTCGGCGTTTAAAATCGATGCGCCGGCGGCTCCGCGAATGGTGTTGTGGCCCAGGATGACGAAGCGATAATCCAAGAGCGGGCAAGGGCGAATGCGGCCGATGAGGGTTGCCATGCCATTTGCCCGCTCGACATCGCGCTTGGGTTGCGGCCGGTCGTTTTCTTCCACGACGATAAGCGGCTGCGGCGGTGCGGAAGGCAGCTTTAATTCTTGCGGCAAGCCGCGAAAATTGCGAAGCCGTTCTTTGATCGTTTCGACGGAGGTTGGTTGGCGCAATTTGACGGAAACGCATTCCGTATGCCCATCCTCCACTGGCACGCGATTGGTCTGTGCGCTGATGACGAAGTCAGCCAATTGCACGCGCTCTCCCGCCAGCGCGCCGAGAATTTTTCTCGTCTCGATTTCTATCTTCTCCTCCTCGCCGGAAATATAAGGAATCACATTGCCGAGAATATCGAGCGAGGCCACGCCCGGATAGCCGGCGCCGGAAATCGCCTGCATCGTCGTGACAAAAACTTTTTCCACGCCGAAGGCTTGATGCAGCGGCCCGAGCGCGATGGCCAGAAACATGGTGGAGCAATTGGAGTTGGTGATAATGAAACCCGCACTGCCGCTTTTTTTCCTTTGGAGATCGATCAAATGCAGATGATCGGC
>JAJVHT010000102.1:0-2134 GCA_022072515.1 bacterium | reverse complement strand
CGTGCTCGACGCGTACTTCCGCAAATTCACGCAGCTCGGCGAGAAGCGTTTCGAGATCGTCCGCGTTGTCGATCGTCAAAGACACGCCGACTTCGGAAGTGGCGATCACGTCGATGCTCTTTTGGTGCGCGGCAAACACGGCAAATAAACGCGCGAGAAAGCCGTGCGCCATGAGCATGCGCGTGCTTTGAACATTGATCAGGGTGATGCGTTCCTTATAGGCGATGGACTTGACGATGCAAGACGAACTGGCGGCCGTGGTTTGCGTGATCAGCGTTCCGGCGCCAGCGGGACGTTTGGAGTTCAGCACGCGAACGGGAATATTCTTTTTGATCGCTGGCAAGATGGTGCTCGGATGCAAAACTTTCGCGCCAAAATATGCCAGCTCCGCCGCTTCGTTGAATGTCATTTGTTTGATGCGACGCGCTTGGGGAAGAAGCGAAGGATCGGCGCTGAGGATGCCGTCCACGTCCGTCCAGATTTGAATCTCCTCAACGGCGAGCGCTGCACCGAAGATGGCGGCGGAATAATCCGAGCCGCCGCGCCCTATCGTTGTGGTGAGACCATTTGCCGTCGCGCCGATAAAGCCCTGCGTGACCACGAGCCAGCGTTGCTGCAGCCGCGGCAGAAAAATCTCTTTCGCCTTCGCGTTGATGCGATCGAACAGCGGCGTGGCGCGCGTAAATTCATTGCCGGTGATTAAAACCGTGCGGGCATCAATCAAGCAGGCATCGCCGCCGCGCTGCAAAAACTCGTGGGTGAGCAGCAGCGACGACCATTGCTCGCCGAACGCCGTACATTGGTCGAGCGTGCGCGGCGTCAGCTCTTGCAACACAGCGAGGCTTTGCGCGAGCTTTTCCAGCTCGCGGCAATCGTGGTTGAATATTTTATGTGCCAACTCGCGTGAGGCTTGGCCGCGCCCATCTTTAAAAAGTTCATCGGCTATTGCGAAATGGCGCTGGTGCAAAGCCGCGATCACGGCCAATGCTTCTTGCAGATTGCCGGCGGCGCTCTTTTTAGCCACGCCCAGCAAGGCGTTGGTGACGCCGGCACCGGCGGAAACCACGACAAGAGGGGAACGTTCCCGCTCCCGCCAAACGATATTGGCGACGTTGCGAATCGCGGCGGCATCCTGCACCGAGGTGCCGCCGAATTTCATGACAATCATCTTTGCAATATTTCCTTCAAATCGTGTGATTCAACTTTTTCGGAGAAAGGCTTTGACGAGGAAGTTGAGTTGATCAAATTCAATCAAAAACGCATCGTGGCCATGAATCGATTCGATTTCCTGATAAATTGCATGAGGAATGAAGCGCACGATCTCCTTTTGCTCGTGCGTGGGATAGCGAATATCGGAGGAAACGCCCAGGCACAATGTTCTGGCGCGCACACTTCCCAAAACCTCGGGCAAGGGCGCGCGGCCGTGCGCCACGTCGTGCAGGTCCATCGCGCGGCTGAGATAAAAGTAGGTGTTGGCGTCGAAACGTTTGCCAAGCTTTTCGCCTTGATACTGCAAGTAACTTTCTACTTCGAAAAGATTGTTGGGGGCGAAGCGGCCAGCCGCGGGGTTTTGCCGCCGGCGCCCGAAACGTTGTTCTAATTCCTCGGCACTGCGATAGGAAAGCATGCCGACGATGCGCGCCGTGGCCAGGCCGTGCAGCGGCTGTTGTTCATAGAAACCCTGATTCCACACCGGATCGCCCATGATCGCCGAACGCGCCGCGGTATTCAACCCGATGCACCATGCCGATTGCCGCGCGGCGGTTGAAATCGGAATGATCGTCTCGCAAAAATCCGGATAGCTGACGCCCCATTCGAGCGTTTGCATACCGCCGAGCGAGCTGCCGCAAACCGTGACGAGCCGTTGCACGCCCAGCGTGTCCAGCAACTTTTTCTGCACGGCGATGATGTCTCTAACCGTAAATTGTGGAAACGTGATGCGATACGGCGCGCCGGTGGCGGGATTGATCGATGCCGGGCCGGTCGTGCCGTAACAGCTTCCCAAAATATTTGGGCACACGACAAAATATTTTCGCGGGTCAAAAGCACGCAGTGGCCCGATGAGGCCGTCCCACCATCCCGGCGTTTCGTCAGTTGCAGCATGATAACCGGCCGCGTGCGCATTCGCGGTCAA
>JAJVHT010000030.1 GCA_022072515.1 bacterium | reverse complement strand
TTAGGCGCAAGATGTTTGTATAAATTGAGACGCTCTATTATTGTTGAGATTGGTGCCTGAAGGCACTACTACGAACTTCCTTTAAAGTGTCCTCCAAGCGATTCAAAATTTCATCGAGCAGTGCATTGGGAATATTCAATGCCGGCTCGAAACGCACCGTTTCGGAGTTGCTCATCGTGCCGGCAACCAGCACGCCTTTTTGGAACAAACGGGAAACAACTTCCCAGCCGATCGGCGCGCTCTTGAATTGCATGCCTATAAGCAAGCCCTTTCCGCGCACCTCAGCAATGAGGTCTTTGTAACGCTGCTGCATATTCCGCATGGCCGCGAGCATGTACTCGCCCTTGCGCGCCGCTTGTCCGGGCAAATCTTCTTCGATGGTTACTTGAATCGCTGCGATGCCGGCGGCACAAGCCAGGGGATTTCCGCCGGTCGTGGAAGAATGTACTTGCGGATCTTTTTCAAATACCGACCAAATTGCCGGCGTTGAAACAAACGCCGCCAGCGGCATGACCCCGCCGCCCAGCGCTTTGCCGAGACACATAATGTCCGGCACAACATTCCAATGTTCGACGCCGAACATTTTGCCGGTGCGGCCGAGTCCGGTTTGCACTTCATCGGCGACGAGCAGCACGCCGTAGTTATTGCAAATTTCCCGCACCTGCGGCCAATAATTGTCGGGCGGCACAATCGCGCCGGCTTCGCCCTGCACCGGTTCGAGAACGACCGCCGCGACTTGCCAACCGATGCGCTCGGCTTTGAGCAATTCGAATTCCAGCTCTTCGGCGTCGCCAAATTCGACGAAGCTCACGTCCGGCAACAGCGGCTCGAACGCTTTGCGATAACGCACTTTGCCCATCAGGCTCAAGGAGCCGAGCGATTTGCCGTGAAACGCGCCGAGCGAGCTGACGAAACCGTGGCGCTTCGTGTACGCGCGCGCAAGTTTCATCGCACCTTCGACAGCATCGGTGCCGTTGTTGATGAGAAAGCTATACTGCAAATTTCCCGGCGTAATTTCCGCGAGCACCTTCGAGAGCGCGCCGCGCAAAGGATCGAGCAATTCCTGGCTCGACAATGGATTGCGCTGCAATTGCGCGGCAACGGCTTTCACAATTTTCGGATGGCGGATGCCGGCGCTGTACAAACCGTAACCGCCGAGACAATCGATATACTCGCGGCCGAGATTATCACAAAATTTTGAGGCCTGGCCCATCCATTCGAGACAGGCATACTCCCCGGCTTGATTCACCGATTTGCGAATATCCGCCCAGCCTTTGTTGACATAGGTGAGATAATTCTCCAGTGTCTCTTCAATCATTTGGCGATGCCGCCGCTCGCCGGTCATTGTTCCGGAAACAATGTCGAGCCACTTGCGGCATTCTTTGAGCACGTCTTCATACGGCTGATATTTTTCCTGCAGCGGCGGCTGCGCTAAGAACGCCGGTATTTTAAATTCGAGTTTATAATCGCGCAACGGCAACATGGCAGACATTCCACCGTCCGGCTTTTGCGGCGCGCGGGTTTGAATCGTTGTATTCAACATGGCTGTCTCTCCCGTGGTTGAGGTGCAAAAAAATTTTGAGAATAAATTCCACTGGCGAAAATTGCGGAAGCGGGGAAATAGCAAAGACACGACGGCCCTGCGGCCATTTTCGTGAATCGTTCCGCGCAGACGCTGTGAAAACTCAGAAGTGAAAATTGAAAACGGGAGAGACTCAACCAAAACGCAGGAGATCGCGATAGAAGAGTTTTTCGTCGTAGAAAATGCGGTAGAGAATGGAGGTCACGGATTGCAACAACCACGTGCCCATCGGCTGGCCTTCGGAATTGAGCAGGCTGTGCACGCTGGTTATCGCGTAGGGGTTTTGGAGTTTGTGCTTCATAGTCGCAGTCCTTTCTGGTTTGGCTACGCCCAAGAGGCTACGCTTACGCCTTTTAGGGACGCCTTACTCGGCACATTTCCAATATAACAAAAGCAAGGTTAATCCGCAAGAGACAAGATGACATTTTCCAGAACATCGATGCCTTCGGCCAATTGTTCTGTCGAAATGACCAGCGGCATCAACGTGCGGATGATATTGGAATAAGTTCCTGCGGTTAATGAGAGCAAGCCATTTTGATAACACCGTTGTTGAATTTTTTGCGTTGCCTCTTTGTCAGGTTGTTTGGTGGATTTATTTTTGACTATTTCTAACGCGCGCATCGCGCCAATGCCACGGGCTTCGCCAATCTTTTGACTTTTCACCACAAGGGAAGAAAAACGCTGGTGGACATACGCTCCAATAGCCATCGCACGTTCACCGAGATTGAGTCGTTGCATTTCTTCAAGGCTCGCCAATCCCGCCGCACAGGCAACCGGATTTCCACCATAGGTGCCGCCAAGTCCACCCTCATGCGGCGCATCCATCAATTCGGCGCGGCCCGTGATCGCACTCAAGGGCAAACCCGAGGCAATGGATTTGGCCATGATGACAATATCAGGTTCAACTTCTGACCATTCGATGGCAAATGCTTTTCCGGTGCGATAAAAACCGGTCTGCACTTCATCCGCGATGAAAATGATGCCGTGCTCGCGGCACATTTTGGCAATGGCGCGAACCGCCGCCGGCGGCGCCACGATAAAACCGCCTTCACCGAGTACGGGCTCCATGATCAACGCCGCGACTTTGTCCGGGGCGACGTGCCCGGCAAACAACTCGTCGAAAATTTGGCGATACTCATTTTCCCAATCAAGCGGCTGCGCCGTCGAATGCCAGCGATATTCATAAGGATAAGGGATGCGATAAGTTTCCGGCAGAAACGGGCCGAAGCCATATTTGTATGGTTTAACTTTGCCGGTGAGGCTCATCGCCAGCATCGTGCGGCCGTGAAACGCATGCTCGAAGGTGATAATGCCGCTGCGGCCCGTGGCGTAGCGCGCAATTTTGATCGCGTTCTCCACCGCCTCGGCGCCGCTGTTGGCGAACATGGTTTTCTTCGCAAATTTTCCCGGCGTAATTTCATTCAGCTTTTCGGCGAGTGCGATGTACGGCTCATACGCCATCACGTGATAGCACGTGTGCGTGAATTTCTTCGCCTGCTCGCTGATTGCCTGCACGACGCGCGGATTTGCATGTCCTAAATTCATCGCGCCAATGCCACCGGCAAAATCGATGAAGACGTTGCCATCGACGTCGGTGACGAGCGCGCCTTCGGCTTTCGCCGCAAAGATCGGCGTGTTGTTATAGGGCCCGCGCGGAATCGCGGCTTGGCGCCGCTGCATGAGCGCTTGGCTCTTCGGGCCGGGGATGGAGGTTTGGAGGTGGATGGAGTTCATTTGAAGTCTCGAAGCTTTTAAACAAAATACGCTCAACAAATTACCAAAGATCACTTATCTCGACAAATTGCTCGCCGGCCTCTATTAGTGCGATAGCTTGTGGCAAGGTGTTTTGGAAAATTTGTTTGAGAAAAGTTTTGCCTGATCCAGTCAACTTTTTAGGAGATATTTGTGCATCGACCCAAATCGTCATGCCAACACCAGAGGATGATCCAAACGACGTCTGGCAAATTGCAGGCACGCCTGCAAGTCTTCTCGCTCAAGATCGGGCATTTCATCAAGAATTTGATCCGCACTCAAACTTGCGGCAAATAAGTCAAGTACGTCAATGACCCGTATGCGCATCTCACGAATACACGGGTCGTCCACCGCACTGGTTTGGATTACGGTAATTCTGTCCATCAAATTAGGCATGTATTCACGCCAGTTGCGATTTTTCAAAATTCTGCTGAATAGAATTTTTTAGCAATCACATTTTAGAATACTAAGAATAGACTACAAAAGCAACAACGTTCATCATTGTCTAAATCCACCCCAACTCACTAAATTGCGGAAAGCCGCCCTGCCAAATCCACCAGATGAGAAAGAATAAAATCGCTAAAACGTAACCGACAAGAAAAAAAAGCTTGACGGGATTTTCCGATAATTTTCGCATTGACTTTTTGTTGTGATAAATAATCCCACCCAGAATCAAAACGGCGCTGGGAAAAAGCAACGGGACGGTCTGGCCCTCGACGGCGTCGGTGAAATAAGCGAAGCTATAAAAAAGCGCGCCAGCGAATATTTGCCACGTTGCTCGCACAGATGATAAATTGGCCGCCAACAGCAGCAGGGCAATGGAAATTCCCACCATGCCGCTGTGCCAAAAGATATGTCCGAGTGTTTCATCGAAAAAATAATCGAGCCAGTAAAGCGGAGAATCTTTCATTTCACTCAAATGCCGCGCGATGGCATTGGCGGACAAATTCATGCCCTGGCCGTTCACATACAAAATCGACGAAAATAAAAGCATGAGCTGAACAAGTCGAATCCTCTGCTCTGAAACGGCTGGCAGCTTCTCGCGCAAGAGGAAATACAATTTCCAAACGATAGGAATGATGACAAACGGGGTGAAGAAATTCAGCAAGTCGCCGGCGGTGAGATGATTTTTGATGTCGTACGTCAGGAAAGTCGGCATGACGTGCATGAAAGCATACGCGAAGCCGAAAATAAGAATCCAGGTGGAAAGAGGGTTGCGTTTTTGCTCAGAAAACTCGTGACGATTCGGCATGGTCGTTTTATCTTTTTCACGGTTGATCTATTTTGTTCCAAACAGGCGATCTCCGGCATCGCCGAGTCCCGGCAAAATGTAGCCGTGCTCGTTGAGGCGTTCATCCAAAGCCGCGGCATAAATGGCGACGTCAGGATGCGAGGCGCTGAGCCTGTCCAGCCCCTCCGGCGCGGCCACCATGCAAACGAATTTTATATTTTGGGCGCCGGCTTTCTTGACAATGGTCGCCGCCGAGGCCGCCGAACCGCCGGTGGCAAGCATGGGATCAACTAAAATGACGTCCGTTTCCGCGATGTTCGTCGGCAATTTTGCGTAATATTGCACCGGCTCTAGGGTATTTTCATTGCGGTACAAACCGATGTGTCCAACGCGGGCTTCGGGCACGAGTTGCAGCAAACCATCCAACATGCCGAGTCCCGCGCGCAAAATGAGCACCAGCGAAATCTCGCGCGCCAAAACTTTGGCTTTCGCCGGCATCAGCGGCGTCTCAATCACAATTTCTTTCAACGGATAATCTGCCATCACTTCGTAAAGCATGAATGACGTCAATTCTTTAGTGAGCAGGCGAAATTGCATGTGATCGGTGCGTTTGTCGCGGAGATAAGTGAGCTTGTGCTGGATGAGTGGATGGTCGATGATGGTCAGGTTTTTCATGGCAGGCCTCAAAAATGAATACGATTCTATTTTTTCCATTTAACAATCCGCTCGCGGATTTTACCAAACCCGAGCCGGTCAAACAGCGCTTCGATTTTGCCGCGATCAGCACCGTGGTATTTCAGGGTTGATAAATTCACTTGAACCGGCGCTTCACAAGCAATTGTTGCCAGTTGTTTGGAAAGAAAAGCCATGTCGCGGCTTTGTTCTAATTTGATCCGAATGGCTGCGGCGCCGCGCACATTCATTTTTTCGACTTGACTGATTTTCTGATAAAGCTCCTCGACACTCGCAAATTTTGCCAACAAAGCCGCGGCCGTTTTCTCGCCAATACCTTTCACGCCGGGAATGTTATCGACGGCGTCGCCCATGAGCGCCAGCAAATCGATGATCTGATTGGCGCGTACCCCGAAATGCTGCTTGACGGTTTTTTCGTCAAACCAGCGGTCTTTGGCAAAATCCCACAATCTTGTGCGCTTGTTGACAAGTTGTGCCAAATCCTTGTCGCTGGAGACGACGACGAAATCACCGTCTTTTTTGAAGAGTTTCGCGATGACCGTGCCGATAATGTCGTCGGCTTCATAACGATCGTCGATGTACGCTTTGAGTCCCAACGCTTCCGTCACTTGCCAGCAAGCGTCGAGTTGTGCTTTCAATTCTTCATCCGGCAGTTCGCGGTTCGCTTTGTAGGCTGGATAGAATTCGTTGCGAAAAGAACTGGTGAGGCTGCCGTCAAAAGCCAGGGCGAGGTGAGTTGGTTGCGCTTTTTTGACGAGATCAAGCAAAAAAGCCGTGTAGCCATAAACAGCGTTTACTGGCGCACCGTCAGGCGCCCGCATGGATGAAGGTATCGAGAAATAAGCGCGGAAGATGTAAGGGCTGGCGTCAATCAAGTAAATGGTTGGCATGGGTTTGTTCTGTTTGGGTTCGATTCAAGATAGCACAGCCGTTGGCTTCTTGCAAGCAAAAAGTCGTTATCCCGTGATTGAAAAGTCACGGGTTGCCGGCCGGTGAATTATTCATGATTATTTTACTTTTTTCGCTGTCATCGTTTGTGCCATTCATTTGTTCGGTATAATATCGGCGTTTTGCCACATACATTAAAATGGTAATCATCAGATAAATCGCCACCGTTTGCAACAGTACCAGCATCTGCCCCCACAACGGCAAATAGGGCAGGAAGGCGGCGGCGGCGCCGATGCTGAGGGCGACGAGATAAATGAAAATTACCGCCCCGCGCTGGCTCATCCCCAGCTCGACGAGCCGATGCGAAAAATGACGGCGATCGCCGATAAACAACGGCCGGCCTTCGCGCCGGCGAATGAACATCACCGACAGCGTGTCGAAAATCGGCAAGCTGAGAATCAGCAGCGGCGAAACGACGGGCAAAAGATTGATGCTGGCGGGCATAACATAACTGCTGGTGATGGACAACGCCGCGAGCATGTAGCCCAGAAATAAACTGCCGGTATCACCCATGAAAATTTTCGCCGGATTGAAATTGTAAATGAGAAAGCCCAAAGCGGCGCCGCAGAATACCGCAAAAATCATTGCCGAAAAAACCTGTGCTTGCGTCGCCGTGATCAGAAAAAAGATGGCGGCGGCAATCACCGCGATGCCCGCGGAAAGGCCGTCCATGTTGTCGAGCAGATTAAAAGCATTGGTGAGGCCAACGATCCAGATGATCGTGATGATGGCATTGAGAAAGGTTGATGGCATGAAATCCGTGTACACGCCGGCCAGCGGCAAGAGACACGCCGCCACGATTTGCGTGGCAAATTTAATTTTGTACGAAAAACCGGCGCCGCGGTGGTCATCGATGAATCCCAGGATGACCATCAATGTGCCGCCGCCCCAAATCGCCAGCAGTTTCGGCACGACTTCGAGAAAGTGGTGTGATTGTTCTGTTAAAAACGGAAAGCGTGAGGAAAACCAAGTTTGGTTTTGAAAAAATTGATACCCGATAACTTGCAACAATAAAGTAAGTGTGAAAGCAAAATAGATGGCCAGCCCGCCGAGCAACGGTCGCGGTTGCGCGTGCGCTTTGCGTCCCGACGGGTCGGGATGATCGATCATATTCAATCGAAAAGCCAAACGGCGCGCCAATGGTACTAAAAGCAACGCGAGCGCGAAAGCAAACAAAAAAAGATAAAGATAAATAAGTGGTACCATGATCATCATGCTCGTGGTTTGATACTTGTTTTTCTACTCACGGGTGGAGGTTCATCCACAACTTTCTCTAAAAGTTGCGCCAACTGCCTGGCTTGCGCCTGGCGCGAAAAGTGCTTGGTCACATAGTCACGGCCATTGGCTCCCCACTGCCGGCATAAATCGGGATCATTCCTCATTTGTTCTATCGCCTTGACCAGCGCCGCCGGATCTTCGGGAGGAATACACAAGCCGGCCTTGGCGGTTTCGATTAACGCTTTGGCCTCGCCCTCAACCGCCAACAGCACGGGTCGGGCACATCCCATATAGCTGAACATCTTCACGGGCAAGGTGCCCTCGGTGAGTGGCAGCTTCGCCGTTGTCGCCAAGCCGGCATTGGCTAAACGAATAAAAGCGGGGAGCTCAGCTTCTGCTAACGGTGCGAGAAAAAAAACATTCGTCAACCCAAGATTTTGTGCCATGGCCTGCAATTGGGCTTTGACGACGCCTTCTCCGATCAATAAAAAATAAACGCATTGTTCCGGTATACCGCGTTTGAGAAGCAGCGCTGCGGCTTGCAGAATAACCTCCATGCCGTGAATAAGGCCATGCAAGCCGGTGTAGACGACGACGAAGGCTTGTTCGGCAATGTTTAGTTTTTTCCGCAAACTGAAATCAATCGGCCCCGGCGTGAAAAGATCGGTGTTGGCGCCGTTCGGAATAAAATGAATCGTATCGGCCGGCAAGCCGCGTTTGAGCAAGCTTTGGTGAATGCCGCTGGTAACCACAACGATCGCGCGCGCGCGTCGATAGCAGCGCTTTTCGAGCTGCGCGGCCAGCTTGATGGCGCGTGGATGGCGTAATTCTCCCAAGGCCACAGCGGATTCCGGCCAGAGATCGCGCACTTCGAAGACAAAGGGAATGCGGCGTAAATAACTGAGCGCCAGCCCGGCCGCGCCGGCAAACAATGGTGGTGAGGTGGTATAAATGACGTCATATCTGCCGCGCGTGAGAAAAAGTCCGGCCAGTATTGCCATCAACATATAACTCAGATAAAACGCCATGCGATTGCGAAAGTTTTTCACTGGCGACGCCTTCACCCAAACGCGAATCACTTCAATGCCATCCAACCGCGAGCGCTCATAGAGTTTGCCGCGGTATTGCGGCGGAATAATGCCGCTGGGATGATTGGGCACTTCCGCAATCATGGTGACATGATGCCCGGCGCGCACGAGACCGGCCGCCATCTCATAAGCGCGTGTTTGCGTCGCGCCGACTTCCGGTGGAAAATATTGTGAGAGATAGAGAATGCGCATAGTTTGTAGTTGCCCCTTCAGGGGCTGGACTTTTCCATAACACCAAATGCGGCGCCTAA
>JAJVHT010000200.1:3576-8832 GCA_022072515.1 bacterium | reverse complement strand
GCCAAACCACGCCGCCTCGGAAGTCCGCAGCGCATAAGCATTGAATCCGGTGCCGGTTCCCAATTTACCCGCGCGCGTGCGGCCATGGCCAAAATGCACCGTGACCGAATTATCCGGATGGCCCGGCGTAATCCAAACCGGTGCATTCACGGCACGGCCATGGTATTTTAATTCGACAACGTCTTCGTTCGCGAGCTGCAGGCGCTCCGCCATTTTCGGGCTGATCAATGCGGCGTTGTCCCAGGTGAGCAAAGTCAAAGGTCTTGGCAACTCTTGCAGCCAGCCGTTATTCGCAAAACGCCCGTCACCAATGTGCGGATCGGCGCGAAAGATGATTTCGATATCTGCTTGCTGGTTGCTGGTCGCTGGTTGCGTGCTGCTGATTGCTCGTAACGTGACCGTTTGGGGAGAGAAAGTCGTTCCTGCAATCAGGCCGTCGTGCAGAGAGGTTTGCCAAAATTTTTCAAAATCGGGAGAATTTCTTTGCGCTTTCCAATAATCGCGCACGATGTCGTGGCTCGAACGGCCCCGACCTGTCGGGGTGAACACCGCGAGCACTTCGTGGCTGGATTTGCCGCCATAAAGCGGCGCAATCAACGGTTGAATGATGGAGGCGGTTCCATCAAAGGCGCGGGCATCACTCCACGTTTCCAGCGCGTGCGCCTCGGGAATGTGCCAATGACTGAACTCCGAGGTTTCATCATCATAAAGACTGAGATGGATGCGCGTTTGGACTTTGGCAAGCTTGGCGGCAAAATCAAGCTCTGCCGGCGCGGTGAAAATCGGGTTGCCGCCAAGCATGAGCAGCATCTCGACTTTTCCCGCTTCCATGTCGGCCGCCAACTCGCGCAGCGATTCGACTTGATTCGTGGGTCTGGCTTCAACCGGATTCGTATAAATCACGGTTTTGCCGGCATTGCCGAGCGCGTGATTCATCGCATGTGCCAACGCATGCACCGCCGGCGGTTGCTGCTCGCCTGCAATCACGAGACTCGTGCCGCGATGGTTTTGCAGATCGCGGGTTAACACCTCAATCCATTTTGATAATTGCGAATCGAGGATCGACAATTGCGGATCGCGCTCTTCCATCGGCGCGCCGCGTTCTTCAAGCTTCAAACCTCGCAGCGCGAGCATACGCGCAAAACTCTCCACCTCATTCGCGCGCAACGACAACCGGTGATCCGCCATCGTGCCGGTGAGGGTCGGGCTGCTCTCGATGCTGTACAGACGATTCATCGCATTTGCACCATCGACCACGCGGCGCTTGACGGTGAACTCGCGGCTATATCGCAGGCTCCCGGGAAGATCGACGAGAAAATCGGCATCGAGCGCCAGAATGACGTCGGCTTGATCGAAACGGTATTGCGTCTCGACATAATCGCCGAAGGCCAGCCGGCTGCCTTCGCGCGCATTGTCGCGATTGGCCGGCTCGTATTGATGCCATTGCGCGGCGGGAAGCGTTGACAGAATCGTTTGCAGTTGCGCCGCCAGCGCCGGCGAAGTGATTGTCTCGGTGAGAATGCGCAAACCGGCGCCTTGCTTGGCTTTCAATCCTTCCAGCGCCGTGCTGATGGCCGCAACGAATGCCTCCCACGTGCTGATCTCGCCGAGATGCTTCACCACTTGCGAGCGATCGGGATCGTAAAGTGTAAGCACCGCGGCTTGGCTGAAAACATCGGTCGCGCCAAGACTGGCCGGATGCTCGGGATTGCCTTCGACTTTGGTCGGACGGCCTTCATGACTTTCAACAAGCACGCCGTACGCATAACCGCCGCGGACGTTAGCGGTGGCGTAATACAACGGCTTGCCGCCGACAAGCTGCTCCGGCGGCTTGACATACGGAAAAATTTTCTCTTCCGGCTGGCGCGTACAGGCATTGATGCCCGCGAGCAAAAACGACGCGCCCATCAATTTGAGAAAATCCCGGCGGCCGAGATCAACTTTCCCAACCACTTCCGGCGCGAATTCGTTATGAAGCGATTCTTGAAATTCTTTCGAGTTCGCCAGCTCTTCGAGACCGCGCCAGTATTGCTTGCCGCTGGTGGTTTCCAAACGTGCGCGGATTGCCGCGAGGTCGAGCTGATCAATATTATCGTTTTTTGTGTTCATGCAAAAATTTATTTTTGAATGTCGTTCGCACAAACCTTTTTCAACTCAGTACGATAGCGGGAATCAAAAAAGATTCGGACCTAACGACTATGGGGCTCTTTACTTACCGATGACAAATCGAACAATTCGTGAGCTTCTGAATTTTATATTCCTTCGTCAAACTGTCGCCCAAAGTCGTTTGATTAGCCGGCGACTGCCACGTCGTGCTGAAAACTTGTTCGCGCGGGCGGACAAAACGCTCCGGCGCGCGATGACATTGAAGGCACCATTCCATGTTGAGCGAGTTCTCGCGCCAGGTGAGCGCCATCTCGCCGACCGGCCCGTGGCAGGTCACACAGCCCATGCCCTTTTTCACATGAATGCTGTGATTGAAATAAACAAAATCCGGCAGGTCGTTGACGCGCACCCACTCAATTGATTTATCCGTGCGAAAACTTTCGCGCACCGGCTCCAACATCACGGCGGTGGAATGAATTTGCGAATGGCAAGTCATGCAGGTGCTCGTCGGAGGAATGCCGGCGAAGTTGCTCTCTTCGACCGACGTGTGGCAATAACGGCAATCGATACCAAGCTGGCTGACGTGATGGCGATGGCTAAACGGCACCGGTTGTTCACGCACAACGCTGGCCTGGGTGACATAAGAGGAACGTTCGATGATGCCAAAAATCCAGAGCAGCCCACCAATAAAAAACACTGCGCCAAAGATGCTGACTTTGGAAAAGGTATTGGTACTCGGATGAAAAATCTGTGGCATTGATCAACTTTTACTAAATGAAGAAATTACAGCCAAAAATTCCTGTTAAAAAACGACAAGATTGAAGATAATAAAGAAATGGTATTTTGTCAAGCGGTGCACTGTTAAATTAAATTTAAATCATCGGATATTTATTACATGGCTGTACCGATTTTCACCCTATTTTCCATCTTAGATATTGCAAGCCGCTATGTTGAGACATTTTACCCCACCACCAGCACTGTCAGCCGTTTTGGACCGTGCGCGCCGAGGACGAGAATTTTTTCAATATCGGAAGTTCGACTGGGGCCGGTGATGATCGTCGCGTAACTTGAGCGCTCCGCCTCGCCACGCGCGTGATAAGCGTTGAGCGCCTCGTCGAGAGAAATCACAACCTGCGCGGGCGTCGCAATGGCGATATGAAACGGCGGCAGCACGGAAAGCCGCCGCCCGCCCGCCGTTGTCGTACTCAATACGAGACTCCCGGTGCGCGCGACGAGAAAATCAACCGTGGTGAGGCCAATGCTGAACTCGGCAAAATCCGGCGAAGAGATTTTTTGCGGCTCGATAAGCTGCACATTCTCGGCGAGCCAATGATCGGCCGCACAAATGCGATCCAGCAAAGGCGCGGGATGGCGCGCGGCAAATTTATTTTTGTGCGGAAGCGATTCGGCAGCCGGCAAAAGTTCTCGCAAAATTTTTGCCGCCGCCGCCGTATCCGGCGCTTGATAGAACTCTCCCTTGAGCGCCGCAAGTTTCTGGGCAAACGTTTGCAATGGGTTGCTTTGCGCCGGCGCAAAGTTGCGATAAAGCGCAACATCTTCGTGCTGCGGCAGTCCCGGCCGGGTTGAGTCCGGCGTTGCACCTTTCCGTAAATTTTGCAGTATCTGTTCGCGCGCGCCGTTCACTTGTTCTCCTTCCATAATTCGGCAAAAGTCTTTGCCGCGAGCCGGGGGACACGCTGCCGGCGATTCGAGGGCACCAAGAATAGCAGGGGTTGGCTCCAGTGCAATAAACGCCGCAATAAATTCAACCGCTGGCGCGAACGCATCATCCAGGCGAACATGGACATTGCTAAACGCCAGGGCCAACTTTGCCGCGTCGTGCGCACGGCTTCGACGCGATTTTCCAAAATTAAATGATGCACATCGATATGTACCGGACAAACGTCGCTGCACGCCCCGCACAACGACGAAGCGAAAGCGAGATGCTGGTATTGCGGCAGGCCATTGTAATGCGGCGAGATCACCGCGCCGATCGGCCCCTGATAAGTAACATTATAAGTATGGCCGCCTATGGTGCGAAACACCGGACAGGCGTTCAAACAGGCGCCGCAGCGTATACACCGGAGCGCCTCGCGAAAATGCGGCCGATGATAAAGCTGCGAGCGGCCATTATCGAGCAGAATCACGTGCATCTCTTCGGGGCCGTCATCTTCATCATGGCGGCGCGGGCCGTAAACGATGGAATTGTAACAGGAGATTTCCTGGCCGGTGCCGCTGGTCGCCAGCAACGGCAGGAACAAACTCAAATCCGTGAGCCGCGGGATAACTTTTTCAATGCCCGCCACCACAATGTGAATACGCGGGCAAGCCATCGTGAGCCGGCCATTGCCTTCATTTTCCGTCATGCTAATCGCGCCGGCATCGGCAATGATAAAATTCGCGCCGGTGATGCCGATGTCCGCCGTCACATAATCCTGCCGTAGATGGCGGCGCGCGATCATCGTCAGCTCTTCAGCGCTTTCCGTCGGCGGCGCCTGCAATTTTTCCTGAAAAAGCTGGCTGATCTCCGCTTTGCTTTTGTGCATCGCCGGGGTGACGATGTGATAAGGCTTCTCACCGGCCAACTGCACGATCAACTCGCCGAGATCGCTCTCGCGGACTTCGATGCCGGCCTGCTCGAGTTGCGCATTGAGATTGATTTCCTCGGTCGTCATCGATTTGGATTTGACAATTTTTTTCGCTTGCCGCTGCTGCGCCAATTGCACAACATATTTCGCGGCGGCGGCGGCCGTCGCGGCCCAAAAAATTTTGCCGCCTCGTGCCGTAAAATTGCTCTCAAACTGTTCCAGCAAATCCGCGAGATTTTCCAGCGTGTAATTTTTGATGGCGGCGGCCAGATGCCGCGCCGCTTGCCAATCCAGAAATTGATTGGCCTTCGTCGTGGCCACGGCCGCATCGTAGGTTGCAATCGCTTTGGCAATCTTCCAGCGATGCGTGTCGTCGCTCGCTTTGCTTGCCGATCGCGACAGGAAAGAAGAAAATTCGGACATGCCTCTAAAATATATCACAGCCGGCAAAATGTCAATCGAATTTGTAATCCCACGCGACTTTTATAAAAGGACCGTCCCCAAAAGAAAAATCCTCTCGTCTGAAATTGGCACCTTTCAGACGAGAGGATTTTGAATATCC
>JAJVHT010000200.1:0-3476 GCA_022072515.1 bacterium | reverse complement strand
TTCTACCCGCAAAATTTTCCAACCGGAGGTTTAGTAACCAAAATTATACGTTTGCCGGAACGTCACGTCGCCTTGTGTGGCCTGCACCTGCCCGAAATCGCGCCATTTGCGAATCTTCGTCAAAATGCATTCTTCCATTTCCGGCAACATCACCGGCAAGCCGTCGGCCGTCATCACGCCATTAACGATTTCAGCGTTCACCACGTATCCCAACGGATTAATGGTAAAACGCACCGTGACTTTTCCCTTCAACGCCGCGTTGCCCTTGAGCTGGCGCCGGTAACAATCTTGAATCGCGGGATTGTGCGCCAACACCACTTCGCGAATTTTGTTCGGATCGCGAGTGGCCTGGAGGTTGTTCGGCCGTGACCGCAGACCGGAAATGCCCGGCGTCGGAATCAATGCCGGGGCGGTGGCAACCGGCTCAAACGCTTTGTTGCGCTCGATGGTTTTTTGCGGCGCGGCGGCAAGCCCGGTCACAATGTCTTCCGGCACCACGCCAGAAGAAGTCGCGCGCTTGCCCCGCACTTCTTTGGGCGCAATATAAACTTCATTGAAACCGGGCAACTCACCACGGCGGCCACGCGGCGAACCGGCGCTGCCGACGCTCGTGCCGAAATAATCAACGCCGGCGCGGGGAATGCGCAACTCTTTAACTTGCGCAATGGCGTTGTCGATATCGCCAATCGTGCTATCGGCGTACTCTAAAATATCCGTGACCGGTGCGCGTGAAATCATGCCGCTGCCGGAAGTGATGACACCGAGCAAGCCAATGCGTTCGACTTCCTCCGCCAGCGCTTGCATGCCGCGTTGGCGCGCCCTGGTATTCAAGCGCCGGACCGCGGCGCGATTCTCGCCCGACAACGCGCGCGCTTCCGGGCCGACATTTTTACGGGCCGGCGCCGGCAAGTTGATGCCCGGGGTTTCACCCGAAGACTCGCCGACAATTTGCGGAATCGTCTCGGTCGCCCGTTGCAAAAGATCAAAGTGGCCCGGTGTTTCTGCCGGCGTTTCTTCTTTGAATTCCGAGAGAAAAAGTTCGGCGTAGCGGTTTTGCAATTTCGAAATATCGTTCTCGGACAATTGCAGCGGATGCGTTCGCAGCATGTACCAGATCAACAGCAACTCGAAGATCAGCGTCAAAATTAAAATGGCAACATAGCGCCGATCCAGAGTCTCGAGATAATTTTTATTGAACTCTTTGGGAAAAGCGTGCAGCGGCGGATGGTGAGGGGGCAGCGCAGTAACACCGTCCTGATCCATTTCATCGCCAGGGGCTTCATCCGGCAGTTCAACCACTTCCGTGGCGTCCGAATTTTTTTCAGGAGACGTTGCCTTTTGCATTTGCTCCGTGTCACTCCATGGCTCCACAATCCAACTCCAATGTTAATTCAAAAATATATCCCAATCCGCAAAAGGTCGAAGCGTAATTTCTAAATTTTACCCACACAAAAATCAAACCCGCCTTTCCCGGCGATGGCTAAAATCATCCGGGCGGCATGTGGTTCGCCAATGCCAAGCGGGGTCTTTCATATTTGTATTTGCAAGCACAAATATGAAACCCCGATTTTCTTGTACCCAAAAAAGTTTTAAGAGAATCGGGGTCTTTGAATGTTACCGCCGGTTTCGGTCGATTGCGGACACGGGCAAAATTTATTGTCGCTGCGTCCGTTCCAAAGTAACGGTCAGGGTGACAGTTTGATCGCCCCGCTTGACGACGACAGGCACTTTTTCTCCGGGCGAAAATTCACCCAAAGCGTAGGTATAGTCGTAGACGTTCTTGATCTCGAATTTTCCAAACTTTATGATGATGTCACCGCCTTGCATTCCGGCTTTTTCCGCGGCGCCGCCTTGACGCACGCCGCTGATTTTCATCCCCTGTACTTCTGCGGCATAATCCGGAATCGTTCCAACGGAGACCCGAAAGCCACGGATCGCCGGCTGCTGACTTTCCGCTTTCGTAAACTGCAGCGCGGAATCCTGATTCGCTATTTCCGTCACCAAGTGAGAAATAAATTGCAAAATTCGTGCCTCACCTTCGACATTGATTTTATCGGCGTCATCGGTTACACGATGGTAATCTTCGTGTTGATTCGTAAAAAAGAAAAGAACTGGAACATTTTTTTGATAAAAACTCGAATGATCGCTCGGGCCGGGACCTTCTTTTTTCAGGCTGAGCTTGAACTCTGGCGGCTGCATACGCTCAATCAACGGCTGCCACTGCGGCGCCGTGCCGACGCCTTGCACGACCAAGACGCTGTCTTTCATGCGGCCGATCATATCCATATTGATCATCGCCGTGGTTTGTGTCAATGGAAAAGTCGGCTGCTTGACATAATGCGCCGAGCCGAGCAGGCCAAGCTCTTCACCACTGTAGGCCATGAAAATGAGCGAGCGGCGCGGGCGTTGCTCTTGCGCCGCAAAATATTGCGCCAGTTCCAGCACCCCGGCGGTTCCGGAAGCATTATCATCCGCGCCGTTGTGAATTTCACCTTCCTTATCCGGATCGAGCGCGCCTTCGCTGCTGCGGCCGAGATGATCATAATGCGCGCCGATAACCACGGCCTGTTCTTGGAACTGCGGATCGCTGCCGGCAAGTTTGCCAATGATATTGGCTGTAAGCCGCCGCTCGTGATCGAGATCAGTAACGACATCGGCGCGGCTGGCGGGTACAATGAAAGAATTGGGTTTTTGCGTTTTCTCGATTTTGGTTTTCAGCGTCTGGCTTGATTCCGCGGAGCCGGCCAGCAGCCAATCAGCGGCGGCAGCCGAAATGTAAACCACCGGCAATCCCGCATCCGTTGCCGCGCGATCAAAGCGCAGCTTCGGCAACGGTTCGCCAGCCGAATCAGCATGCATCGCGACAAGCAAGGCTTTGGCGCCATGCTGGCGGGCTTGTAACGCTTTGTACCGAACCGGTTCATATTCGGCGAAGCTGGCGTGCGGATTATTTGAAGCCGGTGAATAGCGCAAGGCCAAAACGATTTTTCCATTCACGTCGATGTTGGCGTAATCATCATAGTTGAGCTTCTCGGCGCTGATGCCGTAGCCGGCAAAAACGATCTCACCGCTCACGCTATCCGACGCCGAAGCGCCAGCGGGAATGAAATCGGTGTTAAGAGCCAATGAGGTGTCACGGCCATCACGCCGCAGCGTCAAAAAATTATTCTCGCCGAGTTGCACGCCGCCGATGAAATCGAATTTTTGCTCGAAACCATTGTTATCACCCAGCGGCTGCAAGCCAAAGCGTTGGAATTCCGCCGTAATGTAGGCGGCGGCTTTCTCACAACCTGGCGTGCCGGAAAGCCGGCCTTCGAGGGAATCCGAGGCCAAATAATTGACGTGATACTGCAAGTCACTCGCGGTCAAATCCGGCGTGCTCGCGCGGTTGCTGGGCACACGCGATGGTTGTTCGCAACCGAGCAAAAGCGCCCCAAAGCCCAAAAATAAAATTTGCTTCAACATCCTTGTTCCTC
>JAJVHT010000209.1:5158-8838 GCA_022072515.1 bacterium | reverse complement strand
CAGGTCGTAATCGGCACCAACCCCACGGCAACGGCGTCCGCGAAATTATGCTGATCGATACCCGCGGAAAAGGAGATTGGCATCTCCGCGCCGAAAACTTGGCGCCACTTTTCCACCAGCGCCATCGCCAGCACGTGCAGCGGCGGGCCGGAGAGATACATGATCTCGTCGGAGAAAAACTCGCCTTTGTTAACGACCTCGAGTGTGTTGCTGAACTTGACACCGACAGTTTTGCCCAAACGATCTGCAGTGCTTTTCAGACGGCGCATGACGTGCACGGCATCTTCAAATGTGATGTTGGCTTGATAAACTTTGGGATTGACTGCGATCTCGTGATAACCGAGCCGCTCATACAGCAAATGTTCCAGCTTCTCCTTGCCCAGCATCGGCGGGTTCATTTTGACGATGACGTGATAATCCATCTCGGTGAGCAGGAAATCAGCAATGCTTTCGATTTCCTGCGCCGGACAACCGTGAAAGGTGGATAGCGTGATGCTTTGAGCAAGGTTGGTTTTAAATGGAAGATTGCGATATTGCAAAAAATCAGCGGGAATTTGTTGGCACAATTCTTCGACGATGGAGGTGGCGTCTTTGATCGTGTTGAGCCACTGGCGAATCGGCGCGCTCTGAATGCCTTTGAGATCGTAGCCGACACTGACATCGAAGATCGTCTCGGTTTTGGCCAGCGGATCGTTTTGTTCGAGCACGTTGGCGGCAATAAGCATTTCGATGAGCATGTGCCCGGCAACGTACTCGCGCAGCGATTGCTCCAGCCGCAGCTCTTGCGACCATTCGACGTTGTAGCCGACATTGGCCATGTCGATGCACGGCCGCGCGATTTTGAGCTGATCGAGAATTTGCACGGTTTTGAGCTCTAAAATCCGGCTGCCGCCAAGCCAGGAGAGCACGAGATTTTGCGCCATTTGCGTTTGCGGGCCGGCCGCCGGGCCAACCGGTGTTCCGGCTTTCATGCCGCAAAACTCCACCGAAGTATCCGGCCCGCCGTGGCTGCGATAGAATTTTTGTTTGGGAAGATCGAAGATCGTTTTCTGCTTCTCGAACTCCCGAAACATGCGGCAGACGAGATGCGCGAAAGGAAGAGGAATAAGCTCGGCCATAGGCTGTCACTCAATTCGTTTTCACGTCATTTTTTTCCCACTGAGACGCCCGCCACATACCCGCTCGCCCACGCCCATTGAAAATTGAAGCCGCCAATGCGGCCATCGACATCACAAATTTCACCGCAGAGATAAAGTCCCGGGCAAACCCGTGATTCCATGCGGTCGAGATGCAACTCACGCAACGGCACACCGCCGGCAGTGACTTCAGCAAAATTGTAGCCGCGGTCACCGGTGATCGGCAGCGGCATTTGCGTAACGAGACGCGCCAACGTCAAGCGCAGCGAGCGGGTTAAATTATTTCCCGAGGTGCTGGGATCGAGCGCCGCCTGCTGGCATAACGCCCGCGCCAGGCTTTCCGGCAAAGCTGAGCGCAAATATTTTAACACGGAAATTCGAGCCAGTGTTTGCAGTTCGGCATCAAGCTGCTCGGTCGTTTTTTCGGGCCACCAGTTGATCACGAGCGTGGTTTCAGGATCATCGAATTTCGCATCGAGATAATAGCGGCTGATATCGAGAACCGATGGCCCGGAAAGGCCAAAGTGCGTGCAGAGCGTCGAATTCGAAAACGCGATGAGTTTCTTGCCGCTGCGCGAACGTACCTCAAGCGTAGCTGAAACGGTCAGGCCGCTGAGTTCGCGAATAAAATGTCCCGTCGGCAAGGTCAGCGGCACCAACGCGGGAAAAACCCGCGGCGTGATGCTGTGGCCGAGGGCATTTGCCAGTTCATAACCATGTCCATCCGAGCCGGTTTTCGGCAGACTTTTACCGCCTGTCGCCAGCACCACTTCGCGCGCCACAAGCTGCCCCCATTCGCCGCCAACACGAAATCCATTTACAGCTTTTGCAACCGTTTCAATTCGGTAGGGATATTGAATAAGCACATTGGTTTTCTGCACAGCCAACAAAAGCGCGTCGAGAATAGTCCTGGCGCTGTCAGTAATGGGAAAAAGTTTGCCCGTCTCCTCCCTTTTTAACTCGACACCCAACTCGCGAAAAAATGAAATTGTTTGCGAGACTTCAAATCGGCGCAAAACTTTGTTGATGGCGTGACGGGAAGAACCCGCATATGCGGCAGCCTCGACTTGCTGATGCGTGACATTGCAGCGTCCGCCGCCGGAGACGAGAATTTTCGCGCCCAGTTTCCGCGCGCCATCCAAAATCACGATGGTACGCTGCGGTTGGATGCGCCCGGCCCAGATTCCCGCCATTAATCCGGCCGCCCCGGCTCCGATGATGACAATGTCGGCGCGCTCAAGCATAATTATGTCTTTTTCAATTGGGGCGCGGCTTGCGCTTTAAGAAAGTCAAGCAGCTTGCGCAAATGCGGATCAGCAACCATGTCCGTCAATTGCACGGTGTGCCGACTCCCATCGTTGTTTTCAATCATCACTTTGTATTGGCGATAATCGGCAGCCTTAGCGGAAAACTTGCTGACGCGTTGCGGCAATTCAAAAAAACGCGATTTCGTAAGCAATCGCTGCAACTCTTTTGCTTCCGGTGGCGGTAACGCCTCCGTATCAATCGTGACCGGTTTGTTCAGTCCCGGTAAAAACACAAACCCGCCTTCGATTTTGAACTCAATTCGCATCGCACACCTCACAGAACAAAACGCCACGCCAGCCATCAGGTTGAGTTGAATTCGACAATTTTATAACACAGCGCGTGGCTTGCGTGAGCTTTTCTTTCATTTCAGGAAATTTTGACGCCGACTTGATTCCAGCCGTCGCGGACCGCCTGCACTTCGCTGCTGCTCGCGCCGTAAAGCCGCGTCGCACAATGCAGGGTGATTTTAGCAAAACGTTGAAATCCGCAATTGGGCCGCACTTGTTTGTCGCGCAGGGCCTCGTACCAAATGCGCCCGGCTTTCTCCCAGGCATGGCCGCCGATATTCGTGGCGACCAGATAAAACGCATGATTGGGAATGCCGGAATTGATATGCACGCCGCCATTGTCTTCGAACGTGCGCACGAAGTCTTTCATGTGCGCCGGTTGCGGGTCTTTGCCGAGCAACGGATCGTCAAAAGCGGTGCCGGGGGCTTGCAGAGAACGCAGCGCGACGCCCTTGATTTTGGGGGTAAACAAGCCAGCGCCGATCAACCAATCGGCCTGGCCGGCGGTTTGCTTGAGCCGGCATTGCTTGACGAGCGAGCCGAACACATCGGCAATTGATTCATTCAACGCGCCGGCTTGATAAAAATACTGCAACTGCGCCTCATCGCCGACCACGCCGTGTGTCAACTCGTGCCCGATGACATCGAGTGCAAGCGTGAAGTGATTGAAAATATCGCCATCACCGTCGCCGAACACCATTGCCGAGCCATCCCAAAACGCATTGTTATAATCCTGCCCAAAATGCACGCTCGCTTTCATCGGCATGCCGTCATCGTCGATGGAATCACGCTCAAAATTCTCCCAATAAAAATCATAAGTCGCGCCGAGCGCATCATAAGCTTCATCGGCCGCGCGGTCGCCACACGGCGGCGCGCCTTCCTTGCGCACAAGGGTGCCCGGCAATTCAGAAGTGTGCTGCGCATTATAAATGGTACGATTCTTTTTCCC
>JAJVHT010000209.1:0-5058 GCA_022072515.1 bacterium | reverse complement strand
CGCGCATTGTGCATGAGCCAGCAGCGCTGCACCTGGATGGCGCGCAGATCGGCGTCGGAAAGATAAATGCCATGCGCCAGGATCGTTTTGGGGGAGAGTACGCCACAGTCAACCAGCCGTTGGACGAGATCGCCACGGCCAAATTCGCGGCGCGAAATTTCGGCATCGCAGCCGTCTTCGGTAAGATGAATGTGCACACCCGAATTATACTGTTGAGCGAGCTCTGCACATGCTTTTAAAGAATAATCCGAAAGGGTGAACGAAGCATGCGCGCCCACCAAGCCGCGAAACTGGGAATTCGTCTGATTTTCCAGAAAATCTTGATTCTCGCGCAAACCCGCATCGCGGCCGTTGGTGCCGTTGCGGTCGGTGACCTCATAGCACAGGACGCCACGCACGCCCACTTGCTCCAATGCCTCACGAATAATTCTAAGTGAGCCGGTAATGCAATTCGGTGAAGCATGATGATCGATCAACGTTGTGGTGCCGGCTTGGACCGCTTCCATTGCGCCAATGAGCGCGCTGTAGTAAATGCTCTCTTCATCCAAAGCGCGATCCAATTTCCACCAGATTTTTTGCAGAATCTCTAAAAAATTTTTCGGCGTTTCTTGGGGGCCGGGCACGCCGCGGGCAAGTGTTGAATAGAGATGCGTGTGTGCATTCACGAGGCCGGGAAGCACAAGACGTCCGGTGAGGTCTTCCACTTGCTCGTTGGTTTCGGGGATCAAACCACTCCCGCGAGCAATGATTTGGCCCGATTGAATACGCAGATCGACTTGTTCCAGCCTGGCCGGATGAAGATCAACGACAACAGCGCTTTTTAGCAAAAGAGAAGACATCATAGAATCTACAGTCATTGTCACATGGAGGTGATTCTAAGCTAAGGCGCGGCAACGCGCGCAACACCTGCGTAAATTCATCCCAAAGGTACGCCGCTTTCACCAGAAAATCAAGGCGGGAAAATCGGAAAGTTAATGCAAAAAGCGCTCTAACGCTTTCATCTCTCCTTCAATCGCGTTCGGCATCATAAGCGTTCGTCGCACCGCAGAAATATCCTTCAGCCCGCTTCCCGTCACCACAACCAAAACCGAGGCGGAACTCGGAACCACACCCGCAGCCACGGCTTTTTTTAAACCGGCAATGCCGGCGACACCAGCCGGTTCCCCAAACACACCGCCGAGACGAGCCGCCAGTTGTTGCGCTTGCAAAATTTCTTCATCGGTGACGACGATCATCGTACCATTCGATTCACGAATCGCGTGAATGGCTTTGCGCCAGTTGCGCGGTTTGCTCACGGCGATACTTTCCGCGATGCTATCGCCGCGCGCCGGCACGAGTTCACCGCCTGCAAAAAATGTTTTGGCAATCGGTGCCGCGCCCTCCGCTTGCACACCAAGTAGTTTCGGTTGTTGGGCAATCCAACCGAGCCGCTGCATTTCGGCAAAGCCTTTGCCAACACCGGCAATCGTGCAGCCATCGCCAACCGACACCACGACCCAATCCGGCATGTCTGTTTGCATTTGTTCGGCGATTTCAAGGCCGCAGGTTTTTTTGCCTTCCACCAAATACGCGTTGATGGCACAATTGCGATTGTACCAGCCGTAACGCTCGCAAGCTTGCGTACACAGATCATACGCGGCTTCGTAAGCGGTGATCTCCGTTGCCGGTTTTTTGACGCGCACGACGCGCGCGCCAAAAATTAAAAGCTGCATCACTTTCGGCTCGGGCGCGCTTTCCGGCACAAAGATCGTGCTGCGTAAACCAACCGCTGCCGCCGCGCCGGCCAAGGAAGAAGCGGCGTTGCCGGTTGAAGCGCAGGCGATATCGGTAAACCCCAACTCCTGTGCTTTCGCCACGCCCACCGCGCTGGCGCGATCTTTGAAAGAAGCGGTGGGGTTGCGACCTTCATCTTTGACGAACAAGTGCGCGACACTCAAGGCTGAGGCCAATTTCGCAGCATCGAAAATCGGTGTCCACCCGATTTTGGTAGGTGGAAGCTGGTGTGTTCCGTTTATGGGCAGCAATTCTTGATAGCGGCCAATATCTTGCGGACGTTTGGCGACAATTTCAGGGCGAAATTTTTTTTGTATTTGTTCGTAATCGTAGCAGACATCCAAAATACCTTCCGGACCGCAAGCTGGACAGGTATAAAGCACGTCATTGCCGTAAGTTTTTCCACAAACGACACAACGCAGATTAAGATTCATGCCACCAATCGTTTTATTTTTAGAATGCGTCTCGCGAGTGATTTTAATGCTGTCCATTGCCGTTCCTTTCCGGCCGGAGTCGCTGAATGGCATTGACGAGAAAACGCGGCATAATGGTATCGCGCGTGCGCCAAAGCAAAGCCGGATCATCGAGGCGCTGCATCAACTCTTGATATTTCTCTGCCCCAAAGCGGGCGATAATATCCTGCTGGCGCTCCGGTTTGATGGCGTGCACGCGCATCGCGTCGGGATCGGCCTCCGGATGAAACTGCACGCCGACGATTTCCGGCGACACCCGCACGGCCATAATCGAGCGTTCCTTGGGCACGTGTGGCCGAAATTTTTCCAGCGCTAAAATCTCCGCGCCGAGATCGTTGAAAGCGCGATAATCCGGTTGCACCACCTGCCAGTCGCGGAAGTCCGCCGCATAAAATGGATCCGGCAGTCCGTCATAAAGCGCCTCTTGTTCACCCGCCGGTGTCTTGTGCACCGGCATGACGCCGAATGATTTGGAGCCGCGTTGCGTAATTTGCGCCAATTTAAAAAACCGACACATCATTTGAAACGAGTGGCAAATCGCAAAAACGTATTTTTTATCGCGATGATTTTGATTATAGTTCCAGATACTCTCCCACCATGAAAAATATTTTTTCTCCCATTCCTTGCCTTCGCCGTCAAAAGGGCTGCCCGGGCCGCCGGAAGAAATATAAATGTCATACGACAAATCGGGAATTTCAGCTTTGGCGCGGGTGTCGAAAACTTCGTACACGACGGCATGTCCATTCACTTGGTGGTCCTGCTGCGCTATGATTTCTTTGATGCAGCGCATGCCCTCATTAGGCAAATTATCATAGAGATCGATGATGGCAACGCGGATGGGCGTCGGGGTTTTCGTCATTCGTTTTCCATTCTAAAAAAGTTCGGTCATTCATGCTATCCTCCTTGAGTCGTTTCTATCCTGCTTGACTTACACGTGCGCGTTCATGAATTTCGTTTTCGTCAATTTATGATACAAAAATAAAACCACAACCGCAATCGGCAAAGTGACGATCACCCACGACAACGGAATCTGATCATCGGAAGCCAGATTAACATCACCGACTTGCGGCGTTAAATATAAAAACAGAATGGCAAGAAAATTATTCGTGAAATGCGCCGCCATCGACGGCAGCAGGCTTTGGCTGCGATAATAAAAATAGCCAAAAAGAATGCCCAACATGGACAACGTGATCAATCCGAGCGGCTGCATGTGAAAAAGGCCGAAAATGACGCCGATGAGCCACAGACTTTTTTCCCCCAGGGTGCGCTCGAAGGTGCGCTGCACATAGCCGCGAAAGAAAAATTCTTCGCAGATTGCCGGCGTCAATCCCACCACAAACACCAGCCAGACAAATTCCGGGAAAGAATGCGCCGTAAAAATTTCCGCGGCAATTTTCGACAGCGCGTCGGAAGTATTCATCCACCGCATCAATTCGTTCGCGATGTACGTTCCCGCCGGTAAAACCGCCACCGTGCCAATGACGGCGAGCAGAATTTCCACGGCAGAACAGCCGCGCCAGCGGGTATAGCCGCGCACATTTTGCGTGTGCCAGCGCTTGACGAGCCACCAAACCGGCAGCAACATGAAAACGTATTGCGAAACCACAACCGCGAGACGAATCGGGGTAGCGTATAGTTTGACCGTGCTCGCCAGCCGTTCCATAAAATCACCGGATACCGGCGGCGCACCGCCCGCCAGCGCGGTAAATAAAATGCCGATCACGGTGAGAATAATCTGGGCGTTGAAATAGAGCACGCCAATGCCCAATAAACCCAATACGGCGGCGGTATTGAGGCTGCGGCCGCTCTTTTCCCACGCGCCGTCATAAGGCGACGCCGGCGTGACGATTTCTTCGGCTTGGCCAAATTCTTCAACAGATTGCATGCAAACTTTCTTTAAAAACAAACCGCATTTTTAGGCCGGTGGCAGCGCAGGCGCCAATTCATCCTGGCGCGCGCGCAAATCGAAATACATGACGACGCGAATCAACGGCGAGATCAAAACGGTGAGAATAGCGCTGATCCCAATCACCAAACCCAAACCTTTGCCAAAGGTTTTGAAACTAAAAGCCATCTGTGCAGGATCCCCCGCCCCACCCATCATCTCAAACATCTGGGAGTAAAAATCTCGCAACGCCAAAAAAGTGAGTGGGGTCGTGATAATTGACAAGGCAAATTGCACGACCAGCGTGAGCAGAAGCAGAATACCCAATGTGCGCCACCACAGGCCCTGCACCAAGGTGGAACTGCGCGTAAAAGATTGCAAGACGCCCGCTTCTTCACATGCGATCGCCGGCAAGGTAAAGGCCCACCGAATGGCCAGATAAATCGCTGCCCCGATGGTCAGAAACATGGAAAGACCGCCCAACCACGCCAATGTTTTTAATTTAATCGTCACACCGGCAATCAAGGCGGCATAAGGAATGACGAGCAAGGCGCCGATGGCGAGGTATTGCAAAACAATCTGACCAACGGCTCGCGCCAGCCGCATACTAAAAGTCATCGTGAGCGCGTCGTTCCAGGTCAGCGGCTGTCCGTTCATTTCATGGCAGGAGATGATCGTAACGCCCAGCGCGCCCGCGAGATCGAGCAGCAGGTAAATCAAAACCGCAATAGCAAAAGTCGACATCATGCCCAACAGGCGGATCATTGCTTCCGGTCCCGCCGCCTCCCGCAGGGCGCCAGATTGGGACCAGTCTGAAATCGCCGAGAAAAGCCGGTCAAGCCCCCAGGTGACAATAAGCACCGCCGGAGTCAAGATCAACAGCGCCAAAATCAAATTTCGCGCAAACGTTTTGCCGAAGAGCCGGAA
>JAJVHT010000118.1:5249-8847 GCA_022072515.1 bacterium | reverse complement strand
TGTTGTTTACCGCGCTTTTTCTCGGATGCAGCGACGACAAAAACCCCGTGCAAACCCCACAATTCGGAGAAGTTTCTGGAACAGTAAAACTCGTTGGCGCTTGGCCGGCGACCGGCAACGTGCAAGTTTCGATTTGGGCCAACTGGCCACCGACAAGTGCACCCGCAGGCGCCAGCGCAATCTTTACACCAGGCCCAAACACCCAAACATACAAAATTGAGGGCCTGAATAAAGGCAGTTATCCGGTTGTCACGGTCGGCTGGCGTGACCCGGCCAATCCTTCTGGTGCCAAAGTGCTCGGCATTTATTGGACTAACAGCGATAGCGTCGGCATAGCCGATGGCCGGGGCATAACCGTCGCGGGAGTGCAGCCGCTTCCAGTTGATATTGCCGATGCCAAAATGACGTGGTCGAATATCAATATCAAAGCCAATCTCGATTTTGCGAAGTAGGTTGCTAATCGTCTCATCATTCAGCCGGCTACGCCCGGAGGAGATCTTTTTTAAACATCAGATGATCCTGATGCGAAAAGAGGTTTCTCCTGGATGACAAAGACAGTTGCATATACCCATTTGACGGAAAGACCACACCATGAAAGCACCTCTGCCGGTTTGCACGATCATTCTGAGTTTTGTCATCTCGCTGCCGATCATGCTCGCGGCGCAATCGGATGCCGTTGATAAAGAAATCGCCGGCGTCATCTCCGGCCAAATATACGATGCCGAAACCAAGCAGCCACTCTCGGCGGTCAACGTGTTCGTCGACAGCCTGCTGGTCGGCACGGCCACGGCCAACAATGGAAAGTTTGTCTTGAGTTATCTGCAGCCCGGCGCGTATCGGCTCGTCGCCAGCCGCATCGGCTACGAAACTTATGAGGAAGCCGTCATCGTTTTGCCCGGTAAATTGGTGGCGCGCCAGATCGCATTGCGACCGACCGAGGTCACCGGCGAAGAAGTGACGGTGACGGCGGCGCGCCGCGAGCAAACCGCGCAGATGGCGCCGGCCAGTGTGGTCATTCTCAACGCGCGCGATCTCCGCGTGCGTTCGGTTACTACATTCGATCAAGCATTGGAGATGGTACCGGGCGTTGCGGTGTTTCGCACTTCCGGCGTGTCGGTGCAAAGCCTGTCGATTCGCGGCAGCTCGGATGTGGCCGGCGGTGGCGTCGGCAATCGCGTGCTGTTGATGATCGACGGCCGGCCGGCTTTGACGCCGGACACCGGCGGCGCATTGTGGAGTTTGGTGCCGACGAATTTCATCGATCACATCGAAGTGGTCAAAGGCGCGTTCTCAAGTCTTTATGGATCGAATGCGATGGGCGGCGTGATCAACGTCATCACGCGGCGGCCGTCATACCGCGCCATGACCAGCGTCGATCTCGGTTATGGCTTCTACGACAGGGCGCACGCCGGTTTGCGTTACACGAACAAATTGCCGCTGCAAAACCAACTCGAGCTGAGTCACTCCGGCAACCGCGGCCGCGTGAGTTATTTGCTCAATTTGAGCCGCAAAGAATCCGACGGCCATTCTGAGAACACCGCCTACGAATTTTACAATGTCTTTGGCAAGATGTTGTATGATTTTCGCCAGAACCGTAATCTCGAGCTCAGCCTGGGAACAGTCATAGCCGACAACGACTATCCTCACACGTGGCTGAACAATCTGCAACCTTTTCGGGTGGCGCCGGAATATCGCGATGACCGGCAGCAAAAGCGCGTCCACAGCGCCGATCTGTTGTATTGGGCGGTGCCCAGCGCGCGCGCCAAATATTCTTCGCGGTTTTATTTTTACCGGAATGCCAGCCGTTCATATTTCAACCAGCCGTTCGACTTGCAAACCAATGTCGATGCGGATAAATGGGGCAACCTGACGCAGTTTGATTATTATCTCAATTCGCGCCACTATCTCATCGCGGGCTTGGATGTGCAGATTGACCACGTGACCTCTTCGCCTGATACGGTAATGTACGGTGATCGACGCGTAAACAACGCCGCGGTTTACCTGCAGGATGAAATCAATCTCGCGCCGCCACTAACCGCGACCGTGGGTTGGCGTTACGATTGGAATCATCTCGTTGCCGGCAAGACGTTGCAGCAATCCAGCCCGAAGCTCGGCCTCGTCTATCGCCCGTACGAAGCGCTGGCGATGCGGTTGTTAGTTGGGCAGGCGTTTCGCGCGCCGTCGATTGCGGAGCGCTTTTTTCAATACGAGTTGGGCGGCGGCACGCACTTCAAGCCGAACCCCGACTTGAAAGCGGAGCGGATCGGTTTCTCGCTTGAGACCGGCACACGCTGGCGGCTGGGCGATTTCGTCGATGTCGACCTGGCATACTTCCGCCATCATTATCGCGACATGATCTACTGGGTGGAAATTTCGGCGGAAGAAGGCGTGGTGTACACGCTGTTTCAAGTGCGCAATTTGAAACGCGCCCTCATCCAGGGCCTGGATGCAGGAGTGAATTTTCATTGGCAGCGCCGCCTGCATGCCTCGCTCAACTACACTTATTTGGATGCCAAGGATCGCTCTTCGGATCGTGACAATGACCGCCTCGCCTATCGGAACCGGCACTCTTTGTTTTTCTCAACCGATGCCAATGCCGGCCGTTTCACGCTCAGCGTTCACGGCCAGTACCGCAGCAAGCTGGACGAGGTGTTTCTGTATCCGCGCGACATTCCGCAAGGCTATTTCGTCGTCAATACCAAAGCGACGATGCGCTTAAACGATCTTTATCAACTTTCTCTGGCGGTCAACAATATTTTTGACACGCAGTACGAAGAATTGGAGCGCTATCGCATGCCCGGACGCAATTGGATTTTGGGCGCGAGGGTGCAGTTTTAATTCCGGCGAGTCATAATTTTAAAAACTAACCCCAACGGATGAATAAAGACCCACTGATATTTTTTTATCGCTGGTCATAATTTCGTTGAATCTTTCTGCAAAAAAATATCACATTTTTCGACGCAAACCTTCACCGACCAATGCCAACAAACCCCGTTCTGTACCTCCCGATCGCCACCACCTTTATCGCGTTAATTTTTTCGTGGATCGTTTTGCAGCGTTATCGTCAAAAAGGCAAAGGTGCTCATCTGCTTTGGTGGGCAGCGGGAATTCTGCTGTACGGCGTTGGCACGTTCACAGAGGGCTTCGTGACTTTATTCGATTGGAATGAGGCCGTGTTTCGCACCTGGTATATTTCCGGCGCTTTGCTCGGCGGCGCCCCGCTGGCGCAGGGAACGGTGTATCTGCTCATGCAACGCAAAACCGCGAATCGGCTGACTTCCATTCTCGTCCCGTTTATTCTCGTGGCCGCCGGCTTCGTGCTGTTGACGCCGCTTGATTACGCACTCGTCGAGCCGCATCGCTTATCCGGCAGAATCATCGCGTGGCCTTGGGTGCGTTTCTTTAGCCCCTTCATCAACACCTACGCCTTCATCTTTCTTGTTGGGGGCGCCGTGCTTTCGGCGTATCGTTTCCACCAGAGCCGGCAAACTTATCACCGTTTTATTGGCAATGTTTTTATCGCTGCCGGCGCCTTGCTGCCTGGCATTGGCGGAACCTTCACGCGCTTTGGCTATACGGAAGTTTTGTATGTCACCGA
>JAJVHT010000118.1:0-5149 GCA_022072515.1 bacterium | reverse complement strand
CCGAAGAGATCGAGAAAGCCAAGCTGGGCGAGGCGGCGGAACGACAGTATGAAAGCCGCTTCGGGCTTGGGCCGGCGGCCTCGCAGGTTTATCAACTTAAAAAAGCCGGCGTGTCATTGGCCGGCTATGGCGAAGTGTCTTACCAAAATTTTGCGAAAGAAACGGATTCCGCGCAGCCCTCCGGCAAAAACGACGAGATCGATTATCTCCGGCATGTGATTTACGTTGGCTTCAAATTCAGCGACCGCATTCTGTTCAACTCGGAAATTGAATTTGAGCACGCCAGCACGGGTAAAAAAGGCGAGGTGTCAATGGAATTCGGTTACCTCGATGCCCAGATCACTTCGGGGGTGGCCGTGCGCGCGGGAATGGTTTTAGTGCCGGTGGGGATCATCAACGAGTTTCACGAGCCGTCAACTTTTTATGGCAGCTTGCGTCCGGAAACCGAAGCGGCCATCATTCCAACCACTTGGCGAACGAATGGCTTCGGCGTCGTCGGCTCCGCAAAATCGGGATTCGGATATCGGTTTTATCTCGTTGAAGGGTTGAATGCGAGCGGATTTTCCGCGAGCGGCATTCGCAGCGGAAGGCAGAGCGGCTCCCGGAGCCTCGCGGAAGACATGGCGCTAACCGGCCGCGTGGATTATACCGGCCTGGCCGGCGTCAATCTCGGGGCTTCTTTTTATACCGGCAACAGTGGACAGGGAATGAAGAATGCCGCGGGAAATGAAATTGGCGGACGTGTAACATTGTGGTCGGTACACGGCATTCTGGTGCGACGCGGCCTGGAGTTGCGCGGCCTGCTGGCGCAATCGACCATCGGTGACGTGGATTCCCTCAATCGCATTTTGAAGTTTACCGGCAGCAGCTCCATTGGCAAAAAGCAAAACGGTTTTTATCTGACAGTGGCATACGATGTTTTGCCGTTCTTTGCCAAAGGCAAAACCAGCGCGCTGCTGCCGTTTGTCCAATATGAAAAACTCGATTCCCAATCCGGCGTGCCGGCCGGCTATACGGCCCACGCTGCAAACGAGCGGACGAATTTAACCTACGGCTTGACGTTCAAACCGCATCCGAACGTGGCGTTTAAATTTGATTATGTCAACCGGAGAAACGCGGCAACAACCGCTACCAACCAATTTAATTTGGCGGTGAATTATCTTTTCTAAAGACAGGACCATGGTTAAATTCATCCCCAGCTTCATGCTGGCCTTGGCTATCGTTACCAGTTCCGCGCCAACCTTGCGTGCGCAAGTGTTCCTTACCCAGGAGCAAGCGCTGCGCGCGGCTTTTTCAAACGGCGAGGATGTCAGTCGGCAAACGTTGTTTCTAACTGCAGGGCAGCTTGCAGACATTCAAAAGCTGGCGCGCTCGAAGGTTGAATCGAAGCTGGTGGTTTATTATCGCGCCTCGCGCGCAGGCAAACTCACCGGCTGCGCTTTCTTCGAAACCACCGTCGTCCGAAACAAATCGGCAACGCTTATGATTGTGGTCAATCCCGATAGTTCGTTGCGTTGGGTGCAGCTTCTCGCCTTTTATGAGCCCCACGATTATTTGCCGACGCCGCGCTGGCTGGCGCTATTCCAAAATAAATTCTTGACTGACGGCTTGTGGCCGAAGCGCGATATTCATCACATTACCGGCGCGACGTTGAGTGTGCAAGCGCTCACGCTGGCAGTGCGTCGCCTGCTGGCCACTTATGTCGTAGCCGTGGCGAGGGAGTTGCAGAAATGAAGTATATGCAAAACGGCGGATTTCAAAGCCAGCCGGTGATGCGCTTGACGTTATTTTTCACGCTGTTGTTGCTGCTGGGGTTTTGGCTCAGCAATTTTGCGCTCTATTTCACGCAAATGAGCCTTACCCCCCAATCCGTGATCGATTTTTATCGCGGTTCCGAAGCTGAGTATCGCATGCCGCGGACCTATCAAGCCATGCTCGAAGTCACGCACATGCATCTGCCGATGATGGCTGTCGTGCTGCTCTTGCTCACGCACTTGCTGATTTTCGTGCCGCTGACCTTCCGCCAGAAAATGGTCATTATTATCACTACTTTCATTTCGGCGCTTGGTTTCGAGGCTGCCGGCTGGCTGGTGCGTTTCGTCCATCCACTATTTGCCTGGCTCAAAATTGCCGGTTTTTTAATTTTGCAAGCCATGCTCGCCTTGCTGCTCGGCACCTTGGCCCTTTTTCTGCTGAAAGCGGCAAAAAATTAAGGCCATCTGGTGCCGTCCATCCGGGCCAATTACCTTTGTTAATTCTTTGCTTTGAGGCTCAATTGCTGTTTCCGGCTTTCCACTTTCAAGGCATTTTCCAAAACTTCAATCACCTCGGGATCGGTCCGGCCCTCGGCAAGATATTTCTGCGCCAAAACGGCATTGATCTCATCGCGCTTGCGCGTCGGCAGATTCAATTGGGTAACGGTTTTATAAACTTTCACAGCGCGCTCATCATTCCGGCCAAGCTGCAAATACGACTCCGCCAAAGGCGTGTAGAGATGGGCGCGTTGGGGGTGGCGCGCCAGGAGCTTTTCAAAAATTTGCGCGGCAGCGAGATAATTTTTGCGCCAGAGATGATAATTGGCGCGCGACATCGGTGAAAAGACGAACACGCCGAGCAAAGGCAGGAGCACAAAGGCGGCAAGCACGCCGCCAAAATACACAGCATACTTATCGTTACGTGCCGGCGTGAGAGCAGCCGACAACGGCCACCGCATCGTTGAATCCACCTGCGCAACTTGTGCGGCAATAGCCAGCACGCCGGCGCGCTGCAATAAACTGTCGTAGACGGCCACAGCCTTCTCCACTTCACCAACAGCGGCATGGCGCTGCGCCCGCACATAAAACGTTCGCAACTCACGCGCAAATTTTTGTCTGGCCTCGATTTGCGCCGTGTCACGGCTCACGTAGGTTATAAATTCGGTAAGGGCTTCGGCATAGCGTTGCTGTTGATAAAGAAGCGCGCCCAGCTCAAGCATGATGGCGGCTTGCAGAGGTGGCCCATTCGCCAACGGTTGGGCCTCGCGCAAGGCCGATTCCACCCCTTCCCCATCGCCGAGCTTCCGGTACACCCGCGCCAATTCAAGCAAGAGTTGCGCCGGGTTGGGCTCCGGGTTGGAAGCAGACAAATGCGCCCGCGCTTTTTCCAAATAGGCCGCCGCGCGCGCAAAATCATCCTGCTTAACGTAAAGCTGCGCCAATTGATAGAAGGCTTGGACAAAAAGTGAATCGTATGAAATTGCTTTCGTCAAAGCATCGATTCGCTTCGTCACATTCTTTTCTTGCAAGCCCCGATTATACCATTTCAGGGCTTGCGTATTAGCCGATTGCGCCCATACCGTTGGCGCAGAACTCAGCAACAGGGAAAAAAATAGATACGCGGTAAAAAAATGGACGCTCCTCATCTTGTACCTCGTCAGGAGTTGTTCGTAGTGAATAGAATAGATCGATGAGAAGGGTATTCGCCATTGAGTCCGGATGCTGCAGAATCAAAGCGCGGATAACTCTCATAGCCAAAGGCGATTTTTACAGCCCGAGGTGATAACCCTCAGTTGTAGCTTCAAATGCTGACGGCTGCGGAAACGAATTACAGAGATGAGCCTGTTTGCAGTTCCGGCTGGTGGAACTGGTCCGGCACGGCCAAGTGCCCCAATCGTTGGGCCGACCCTAGGCGGGGTAGGAATAGAAACTTGATAAAAGAACGACGCTGGGCAACTAACCAACGATTTCAACGCCCGGGCGGTACTGAAGAGTTATGCCATGGTTTTATTTGTGGGTTACTTCTGCCGGCGACGGGGAATCCGGCCACACATTCGCCGTGGCCAGCTCGACACAATTGTCGTCGGGGTCGCGGAAATAAATCGAGTAGCCGCCACGCTGCCATTGTTTTTCGCGCTCGATTTTGACGCCACAACTCTGCAAATGCGCGCGCCACGCGTCGATTTCCTGCGGGTGCATGCACAGCGCCAAATGGCCGGTGCCGGTGGCCGAATGCGCCGGCAAATCCGTTTGTGTGCGCGTCGCCTCGGGGTGAAATAAAATGAGCACGGTAGTCCCGAGACGATAGGCGACCTCGCGTTCCGCTTTTTTGCGTATGCGGCAAAGACGCAGGACGTTGGAATAGAAAGCGTCCGCGCGTTCGATATCATTGACGTAAAGTGAAGCTTCGAGTATACCCTGAGGTCGCAGCATTGTTTCTCTTTCTGTGAGTGCTGATCGCATGTTTTTCCAATTGAATAAGGCGGTATAATTCCAAAAAATAAAAAGGCACGCGTGAATCATTTCTGTTCGCCAAAATGACTCGCGCGCGCCTCCGCATTGCAGGGGCTATTCTCTCCAGGCATTGCTTCCACCTTAGAATCCCGCTGCACAACAAGGCAGCCTATACTCAATATAGGCCAAATCAAACTGCGACACGAAGATCAAAAATCGCTCCTACCCCTAAAAAATATAAAACAAGTCCGGAAAAAAATCAAGAGCGCACATGACAATATTTTCAGATAAATTTCAGCGCCGCAGTTTTTTCCCAGGTTTTTTTCCAAGCTCCGGCTTGACTTTTCCGCCAGTTTTATGTATCTTGACTTCGAAAGAAGATGGTGGGTAGCGCTGAATCTCCGCAGGTTGATGCACCGAAAGTAAAAAATTTGTATTTTTTCTGCTCCGGCTGGTTAATGCATTTAGAAATTTCCTCTCCAGCCGTCTCGGCATATTTCAACCAGCAAACTTTTCAAAATCCCTTGCCGCGGTTCCGGAGTTTAGATCACTATGAAACACTGTCATCTATTTCCCACAAAAAAAATGTGGCATACGCCAACCTCTGCCAGCGGTCAGATTTACCGCCGTGTTCTTGCCGTGGGCATAGCGTGGTGGCTTCTGCTCAATCAGCCCAACACGCTGGCGCAACTCTCCACTCCCCTCGTGTTAGATCCCAACAAGGCCATAACGCAATACAGCCATGAGGTTTGGAATGATGAGGCGCTGCCGCAAAGCGCGGTGCAAGCCATCGTGCAGACACCGGATGGTTATCTCTGGATGGGATTTGAAGAGGGGCTCGCCCGGTTCGACGGCTTGCGGTTCACCCTCTTTCACAAGGGCAATACCGCAGCATTTGCTTATAATGATGTTCCCGTGCTGTATGTCGACCGTGCCGGCAG
>JAJVHT010000008.1:6962-8855 GCA_022072515.1 bacterium | reverse complement strand
AGAACAATACGTTCGCCTGACGATAAAACTCGTCCCATAGAAATCCGCGTTGAAAGGAAGAGCTACAAAATTATACGGGAGTTTTTAAGAAACGTTGTGTTGACTACCGTCTGCCATGTTCGCTGCCTCGTCTTGCCGCCTCTTTCAAAGCGGCGATCTGCTCTTTGAACGCCGGCCCGAGCTCGGTTTTCTTTTCAAACTCTTCGGCCCAATTCAAATAGTTTTGTGCTTCTGAGAAACGGCCAGATTTGATCAGCAGGTCACTGTAGGTCAGCGCTGTTGCCGTGACGTTTTTCACAATTTCCTTCGTATACACTCGCCGCACCGGGCTGCGATCTTGGGAACTGACCAACGGTCCGGCAAAATTGTCCGCATTGACGTCGGCAAGATTCATTCGCAGCATGGCCGTATCCGGAGTTGCTGCGGCCGGGCTGGGCTGCCACAACATAAAAGGCCCCGCCATTTGCAGATGCGCTTTGATTGCGTTCGTAAAACCCGGATCGACGGTGACGGAGAAGGCAATCGGGCGCGAGAAGTCGCCATTGACCTTTTGCTGGAGCCACGCTTTGAGAATTTGGTCTGATACCGTGACCAAATTTCCCTGCGGATCCTTGAAAGCGCCAAGCGAATCCAATTGGGAATCCGGAAAAGGGAGCGACAAGTTGTTATGATCACGAATGAATCGCGCATACCAGGTCGTGTTGAGGAGTGAGCGATTGACGACGGCAACGTCGGTGCGAAAGCCTTCGGCCTCCTGCAACGCAAGCGCGGGATACGTGTCCATGTCGCCATTCGTTACGAGCAGAGCCTGTTCCGGAAGATGCTGTAACATCCAACGACCGTACGCAAGAGCAGCTTTTGTCAAGAAACCTGTTTTAGCGACAGAACGAAGCGCCGGCTTCACCATGGACAGCTCGCCGCGCCGTATGGCTTCACTCCAAATGCTTAGCCAGGCATTACCATCGGTGGAATCGCAAGCGACGGCTTTTTGCAGATGTACCCAGGTGCTGTCAGAATGGGCGCCCTCCCAGATGCCGTACATCGGATTACAAGCATCCGCAAGCACGGTATGGGCAAAACTGTGGCAAGGGTCAAGGACAATCGCCCTGCCCGCCATTTTTACCGCTTCGTCCTTTTTCCCGAGACGCCGATAGGTTTCGGCCAGCCAAGCGTGCGCCGCCGGATTATCTTGATTTTTCGCCACCGCTTGCTCAAAAAGTGGTAGCGCCTCGTTGAGCTGATTTTGGCGATACAGCAAAAGCGCCTGGTCAAGCTCGCCGGTCGAGGGTTTGGTGCAGCCGGACAATGCTAATAGGCTGGTCAAAGATACTAAAACAATGAATGCGTTCATTGTACACCTCAGCGTAAATTTACTTGATTCGCCGAGTCTCAGATTGAAAGCCCCGCTCATTTCGCCAGTTAATGCGTCTCTGGTTCCACGATGACGGCCGTCCCGTAACACAGGACTTCGGTCACGCCATCCATAATCTCGGTGGCATCATAACGCACACCGATGACGGCATTCGCGCCCATTTCCTGTGCGTGATTGATCATCATCTCAAAAGCATCGGCGCGGGTTTGCTCACAAAGCTCGGAGAAGAGCGTGATGTTGCCGCCTACCAGAGTTTGCAGCGCAGCACCTACGGTTCCGAAAATCGAACGGGAACGAACGATGATGCCTCGCACTACGCCAAAATTTTTCACGATCCGGTAGCCGTCGAGGGTGAAAGCGGTTGTGGTCATGCGGTGCATTGGCGGCGGTTGCTTGGCACGTTCTTGTTCTGCCGGCGTCAATTTGTCAAAGCATTCCCGGCAAATCGTCTTGGTTTTAAAATAATATTCGGAGGGATACTCGTTTCCACATCTTGCACATTTCATGGTCGATTCTCCTCA
>JAJVHT010000008.1:0-6862 GCA_022072515.1 bacterium | reverse complement strand
GCCTGCACGATCGCCTCGAGACGCTGCGCCGCGCTTGCGTAAATTTGCAGGCAGCAGGCCTGATATTCAGCGGCGGTTTGTATGTAGAGATTGCTCCCCATGCGCCACGCCATCGGGAACGGCGGGGCTGGTTTTTGCGCGATGGCTTCATCAGCAAAAATAGCTCGCATAGCCGTCGGACCGCTGAGGGCGCCCAGGGTGAAACACAGCGCCGCGACAATCATGATGGCGGTGAGTGGCTTGGCTGTGAGGAAAGGGCTTGCCGCATGACGGAAAAAAATTTTTCGGTTGGAATTTTTCATGGTCATTCTGCGATTCAATTTATGATTCTTTGAGCATTGCAGCTTGCCTACAATTCAACAATCAAAATGGCTTTCTGACCGTTGCGGATAAATTCCACGCTCACTCTTTGTCCCGATTTCAGCTCGGCCAGGCGATACATGTAGTCGTAGATATTTTTGACGGCTTTTCCTTCAATTGCCACGATAATATCGCCCTTTTGCATGCCAGCGCGATCAGCCGGGCCGCCTTTTCTCACGCCGTCAATGCGGAATCCGGTTTTTTCAGCCGCAGCAAAATCCGGTACGACGCCGAGCGTGACTTTGAAACTTCTTCCCGTGCTGGGGCGGCTTTTGGGGCCGGCTTCTTGATAAACGAGGGCAGGCTCTTGATTGGCCATCGTGACGATGAGATCATAAGCATAATCGGCGATGGATTTTTCTCCAGCAACATTGATTCTCTCGACATCGTCCTCAGGAGTATGATACTGTTCGTGCACACCGGTAAAGAAAAACAGCACGGGAATATTCTCGGCATAGAATGAAGCGTGATCCGACGGACCGTAACCTTCGGGCGAGAGCTTCAAATCGAAACCGTAGGGGCCGTTATGCTGTTGCACGATACCATCCAAACCGGCAGCCGTACCCGTCCCACCCAGGGTGATCGCTTTCGTCTCGGGGTCCAGGTGGCCAACCATATCGAGGTTTAACATCATCTTGACTTGCTTCAGATCGATCAGCGGATGCTGCGTGAAGAATTTTGAGCCTAACAATCCCATTTCTTCCGCGCCGAAAGAAATGAACAAGATACTGCGTTGCAGGCCTTTGCGATTGGCGGCTAATTTTTCCGCGATCTCCAAAAGCGCCGCCACGCCGGAAGCATTATCATCCGCACCATTGTGGATGGCCAGCGTGTCCGGCTGGCGCGAGCCGGAACCCGGCCCGCCGAATCCCAAATGATCATTGTGCGCGCCGACAATGATGAATTCATTTTTCAGCCTGGCATCCGCGCCGGGCAATAAGGCCATCACGTTTTGTGTGGTGGCTTTGGTTTGCACAACGGAAGCGACTGCCGATACGGCGGCATTCAATTCGAAGCTGGCAGGCTTTCGCAGCTTAATCAATTCCGACTCAATGGCGGCTATAGTCTTGTCGCTCTTTGCCAGCAGCCTATCCGCAACGGCGCGTTTGATATGAATGATCGGCAATCCGGCGCTGGACTCGATTTGATCGTATTGCAGCCGCATCAGTTGGTCTTCTTTATCCAACTCCACGCCGGAAACCACCAACAGCCCGGCCGCGCCTTTGTCGCGCGCCACCAGCGCCTTTTTTCGCAAAGAAACTTGTTGCAGAAAAGGGCTTTGCGGATTGTTGGCTTCCGGATCTTCGCGCAGAACCAACGCCCATTTGCCTTTGACGTCAATACCGTCGTAGTCACGCCAGCGCAGCGAATCGTTTTCAAAGTCAAATCCATAACCGGCGAAAACAACGTTGGCGTTGACGGCGGCATTTTCGGAAAACGCCACGGGCACAAAATCCTTGCCCAATTCACCCTGGAAATCATCAAATGCGAGACGATTTTTCTCGTCCGCCTGCACCGCGGTGACCACTTGAAAATATTGAAAACCTTTTTCGCCCATAAGCTTTAAGCCGCATTCCGAAAAACTTCTGGCAATATACTCCGCCGCGGTGCGGCCTTCCGGCGTGCCAGCCTTGCGGCCCTTAAGCGAATCCGAGGCCAGAAAGGTGATGTGTTGCTTGATTTCATGCGTCGTGATGTCGGCGGCATTTTGTGCCCAGGCCAACACCGGCGCGAGCAGCGTGACGATAGTGATCGGTCGCAAAAATTTGTTCATAAATTACATTCCATTTTTTTATGCAAAACTCAGGTCTTCTTCATGTTGTTACGTGCTCAAAACAGCCCGGTGATCTTGCCATGTTCGTCCACGTCCATATTGACTGCCGCCGGCACTTTGGGAAGGCCGGGCATCAGCATCATATCGCCACTGATGATGACGAGGAAACCGGCGCCGGCAGACAGTTGCGCGTCGGTGACGGTCAGCGTCCATCCCTTCGGCACGCCGAGGGCGCGGGGATTGTCGGATAAAGACGACTGGGTCTTGGCGATGCAGATCGGCAGCTTGCCATATCCCAACTCCACAAATTTCTCAATTTTTTTCTGCGCCCGCTTCTCGAAGTACACGCCATCGGCACCATAAATTTCGGTGGCGATTTTCTGCACTTTCATTTCAACGGAAAGATTGGAATCATAAAGGTACTTGGGCGCCGGCTTGCGGTTTCCCTCCGCCAGCCTGACCGTCTGTTCAGCCAGCGCCTTGACGCCTTCGCCACCTTTTAAAAACGCTTCGTGGGTTACACAATCCACCTCGAGCTTTTGGCAAAGATCATAAATCATGCTGATCTCCGCCGGCGTGTCATACGGGAACTGGTTGACGGCAACAATAACCGGCACACCGAACTTGCGGAGGTTTTTGATGTGCGTGGCCAGATTCTGCAGACCCTTGTGGAAAGCTTCGGGATTTTCCGCGGTGAGCAGTGTTTCCGGTTTTTCGGGAACGCCGCCGTGAAGCTTGATGGCGCGACAAGTAGCGACCAGCACCACCGCGGAGGGCCAAAGCTCGGGTTGCTGGCGGCAGACAATGTCAAAAAATTTCTCCGCGCCAAGATCAGCGCCAAAACCGCATTCGGTCACGACATAGTCGGCCAGCTTGAGGGCAATCTTGTCGGCGAGCACGCTGTTGGTTCCATGCGCGATGTTGGCAAACGGCCCAGCGTGAATCAAGGCCGGCGTATGCTCGATCGTTTGCACGAGATTCGGCATGATCGCCTCGTTGAGAATGACCGCCATCGCCTTGTTGGCCAGGAGATCAACCGCCTTGACCATTTTTCCTTCAAGCGTATAGCCCACCACAATTTCACCCAGCCGTTTTTTAAGATCGGACCGGGAATCGGCCAGCGCCAGAATGGCCATGATCTCCGAGGCGGCGGTAATCACAAATCCGGTTTCGCGGGGAACGCCGTTGATGCGCCCGCCGAGACCAATGACGATCTGCCGCAGCGCGCGGTCATTCATATCCAGCGTTCGGTTCCACAGAATACTGGTCACATCAATGTGCAGATCGTTGCCTTTGAGAATGTGATTGTCCACCATTGCGGCCAGCAGATTGTGCGCCGAAGTCACGGCATGAAAATCACCGTTGAAATGGAGATTGATATCCTCCATGGGAATGACTTGAGAATAACCGCCGCCGGTGGCGCCGCCTTTGATGCCGAAGACGGGACCCAACGACGGCTCGCGCACTGCCACAATTCCCTTCTTGCCGATTTTCGCCAGCGCCTGTCCCAAGCCGACGGTGGTCAAGGTTTTTCCTTCGCCATGACTGGTCGGCGTCATGGCGGTGACCAGAATCAACTTGCCGTTTGGCCGCGCTCCGAACTTCTGCAATGTTTCCAGCCGAATCTTACCGTTGTATTTTCCGTAAAACTCAAAATCATCGTCCGTGAGGCCAAGGCCATCCATTATGTTGCGAATGGGATGCAGGGTGGTGCGCTGGGCGATTTCAATGTTCGATATCATAACCTCTTCTCTCTTTTCATAAATATTTTTTGGCTTTGGCAAAGCGCTCCAATTCCTCGCGAAAGTTCGGATGCGCAATACTGATCATTGCCTTTGCTCTTTCTTGCAAGCTTTTGCCATGCAAATAAGCGATGCCGTATTCCGTTGCGACATAATGAACATCACCGCGGCTGGTTACGACGCCGGCGCCTTCTTTCAAATGCGGCACGATGCGGGAGAGTTGGCCGTTCTTCGCCGTCGAGGACAACGCGATAATGGGCTTGCCGCCTTTGGCGCGCGCCGCGCCGCGCGTAAAATCAACCTGGCCGCCAAATCCCGAATAAATGGAATAGCCAATACTATCCGAACAAACCTGGCCGGTCAAATCCACTTCCAGCGCCGAGTTGATCGCCACCAAATTATCGTTTCGCGCCACCACAAACGGGTCGTTCGTATAATCCACTTGGCGCAACTCGAACATCGGGTTGTTGTGGCTGTACTTATAGAGCCGTTCGCTGCCCAAAATAAACGTGGCAATCACTTTTCCCGGATGCAGGCTTTTGTAGGCATTGGTCACGATGCCGTCCTCGATGGCCCGCATCACGCCATCGGATACCATTTCCGTGTGAATACCCAGATCTTTCTTGCCTTTCAGCAAGGCCAGCACGGCGTCCGGAATGCCGCCGATGCCCAGTTGCAGCGTGGCCCGGTCATCGATGAGGGTGGTGATATTTAGTGCAATCTGTTTTTCCACCTCTGTGAACGGTTTGGGAGTCAACGTTGGCAGCGGTTCGGAGACCTCGACAATTTTGCTGAGCCGGGAGACATGCAGAAAACAATCACCCAAAACGCGGGGCATTTTATCATTCACCTGGGCAATAACCACCTTGGCGGTCTCCGCGGCGGCTTTGGTGGCAATGGTTTCCACGCCGAGTGAAACAAAGCCGTGCTCATCCGGCAACGAAGTATGAATGACCGCCACATCCAGTTGCATGTGTGCCCGAAAGAGTCCGGGAATCTCATACAAAAAGATGGGGTAATAATCAGCGCGCCCTTCATTAACCGCCTCGCGATCGGCCGGCCCGACAAACAGCGACTTGAGCCGTAAATGACCGCGCATTTCCGGCTTGCTCAACGGATTTTCACCCAGCATCAGCAAGGTAAACACCCCGACATCCTGCAGCTCATCTTTGCGTTGGGCCAACGCATTAACGAGAACATACGGCGCCGCCGCATTGCCAGAAGTGGAAATTTTGTCGCCGCTTTTTATCAGCGCAACAGCCTGCTCGGCCGTCGCCAGCTTGCTTTTATAATCTTCCATCCATTTCATCTTGAAATCATCTCCTTTCGGCTTGGCTATTGGCGCGCTTTAAGAGAAAGCAACGCCTCGATATTCTGGTATTCATAATCAATCAATTGTGCTACAGCCGGCTGAGTGCACTGTCCAGTGAAAGCATAAATCCCTTTGCGCAGAGAGGAAATGTCTTGCAAGGTTTTTTCCAATCCCTCCTCGGCGACTTCAAGCACCCACGGCAAGACGGAGTTATTCAGCGCGTGCGAAGCGGTTCTCGCCGCCGCTGCCGGAATGTTGGGTACACAATAGTGAATGACGCCATGCTGGACGAAGGTCGGCGAGGACAACGTCGTGGGATGGCTGGTGGCAACACAACCTCCCTGGTCGATGGAAACATCGATGATCACCGAACCCGCTTTCATTTTTTTCACCATGTCTTCCGTCACCAAGTTGGGCGGTTTTTGGCCATGAATGAGCACCGCCCCGATCACGACATCGGCAAGGCGCGACCAGCGCTCCACCAGCAGCGGCGTGATAATGGAAGTCGCCACCCGTTTATCGAGAAACCGATCCATGTTTCGCAAGCTATTAATGTTATTATCCAAGACCAGCACCTTAGCCCCGAGGGCGGAGAAAGCGCGGGCGGCAGTGAAGCCGACCACGCCCGCCCCAAGAATGATCACGCTTGCGGGTGTAACGCCGGAAACCCCGGCCAGTGTGATGCCGCGGCCGCCATATTCACTTTCCAACAATCGGCCGGCTATTTGCGGCAGCAGGTTGCCGGCAATCTCACTCATCGCCGTCAAGATCGGCAGATTGCCGTCGGGTTGCTCGATGAATTCATATCCGGCCGCCGTCACGCCTGTTTCCAACAGGGTTTTGATGATGGTCTTGCGCGCAATGCCAAGCCCCAGCAGGGAGAAGACAATCTTTCCGGACTCGAGATATTTGCATTCATCTTCTGTGGGCGGTTGCACCTTGACCACGAGCTGGGAACGGCGAAAAACTTCGTCGCCGGAGAAAACGAGGTGTGCGCCGACATTCTGAAATTCCTGATCGGAAAAGCCGCTGGCCTTGCCGGCGCCTTGTTCGACGTGCACCGCATGACCTTCATTAACCAACGCGTAGACGCCAACCGGTGTCAGCGCCACGCGGCGCTCTTCGATGGCGGTTTCTTTGGGTATTCCGATATTCATAATTTTTCCTTTCATGGATCAATGAAAATCGCTTGTTTTTTGATTCGGTTGTTGATACAGTTACTCGCAAAAAGTATAAGGGCGTGTGAACTTTCTATTCCACACATGCTTCGCGGACAAGAAAGGCCGCGCTTCATCTCATTCATTATTCTCGCGGCTTCCGCAATGCCTTCAATTTCTTCCGCCATAAAATTTTCTCTGTCGCCGAGGCATAGTCAATGATGAGCACGCCGTTGAGGTGATCGATCTCGTGCTGAATGACGCGCGCCATCAAGCCACTCAGCTCATGTTGAACTTCTTTCCCTGCCGGATTGATCCCGCGCACCAAGAGAGAGGGGCTGCGGGCGATATTCACTTGAATGTCCGGCAAACTCAAACATCCTTCTTCCAACCAATCTTCTCCCGCTTTCTGCAGAATTTCCGGATTGGCCAATGTGATCAAGCCTTCGCCGACATCAGCAATGATGAGGCGCTGGAGCATGCCCACCTGCGGCGCGGCCAGACCGATGCCTTCATA
>JAJVHT010000002.1 GCA_022072515.1 bacterium | reverse complement strand
AATCTGAAAGCAAAAGGCTTTAAAATCGCACCGAAAGATTTGTACAATCCACAGGGTGTCAGCTTGGTGGATGCGATTGTGCAGGTGGGCGGCTGCACCGGCTCGTTCGTGTCGGAGGAAGGATTGATTTTGACCAATCATCACTGTGCGTTTGGCGCGGTACAGGCGGCGAGCACGGCGGAGAAAGATTATCTCACCAACGGCTTTCTGGCACGCAGCCGCAGCGAGGAAATTCCGGCGAAAGGCTACACGTGCCGCATCACCGAATCCTACCGCGATGTGTCGGCAGAAGTCATCAGCGCAGCGAAAGAGGGAATGAGCTTTGCCGAGCGTGCCAAGGCCTTTGAGCAAAAGATCAAAGAAATTGTCGCAGCAGAAGAGGCGAAGACGCAAGGTATTCGGGCCGAAGTGGCGGAGATGTTTGCCGGTAAAACTTATGTGCTGTTCATTTACCGCAACATTAAAGACGTGCGGCTGGTGTACGTGCCGCCGCGCAGCATTGGCGAGTTTGGCGGCGAGACCGACAACTGGGTGTGGCCGCGCCATACCGGTGACTTTTCGTTCCTGCGCGCGTATGTGGCGAAAGACGGCTCGATGGCGGATTATTCGCCGGAAAATGTTCCTTATAAGCCACGGCGCAGCTTGAAAGTCGCGCCTCAGGGAGTGAATGAGAATGACTTCGTTTTTATTCTCGGCTATCCCGGCCGCACGTTTCGGCATCAGCCGGCGGCCTTTTACGAATATCATCAAAAATATTTTCTGCCGTTTCAAGCCGATTGGGCGGCGTGGCAGATTGACATGATGGAAGCCGCCGGCAAGGACAATTCCGAGGTCGCGATTCGCTTGAGCAGCCGAATCAAAGGCCTGGCGAACCGCATGAAGAACTATCGCGGCAAGCTGCAGGGCTTTCACCGGCTCGGTTTGCTTGATAAAAAACGCGAGGAAGAACGCGCGCTGCAAACGTTCATTGCGGCGGATGCCACTCGTAAAGCGCAATATGGAACGGTTTTGCCGGAGATCGATAAGATTTATGGTGAGATCATGATGGAGGCGAATCGCAGCCAAATTCTCAGTCAGATCGTCGGCAGCGCGATTTTATTGAATGCCGGATACACGGCGTTCAAATTATCCGCCCAGCTTCAAAAAGAAGATTTGCAACGTGAACCGGCATACATGAATCGTAATTTGCCGGCTTTGAAAAATCGGATGGAACTCGCGTATGCGGATCGCCATGATGGCATTGACCGGCTGTTCTTGAAAGAGATTTTGAAAAAGGCGAACCAATTGCCGGAAGGGCAGAAAATTGCGGCAGTCGAAGCGATTGTTAAAAATTCGACGGACGGCTCGGCGGAAGCGGCTATTGACCAATTTGTTGAAGACGCACACGCCAACTCGAAACTACGTGACCCCGAATTTTTTAAATCTTTGCTGGCGATGAAGCCGGACGAGATTCGCGCCCTGCAAGATCCGTTCATCGAGTTTGCCGCGGCGTTGGAAACCGATCTGGAAAAGACGCGCGAGGCCGGCCGCGCGCGGCAAGGGGCGTTGGATAAACTGTTTGCGCAATTGGTTGAGGTCAAGCAACTCTGGAAGCAAACGGATTTTATTCCGGACGCCAACAGCACGTTGCGCTTGACTTTCGGCCATCTTCGCGGTTACTCGCCGAATGATGCGGTCGAATATGAACCCATTACGACGCTCGCCGGCGTTTATCAAAAGCATCTGACCGGCAACAAAGATTTTAACGCGCCGGCCAAACTGCTCGATTTATGGCGCGCGAAAGATTTTGGCAATTTCAAAAGTGAAAAATTGCAGGATGTGCCGACGGCGATTCTCTACGACACGGACACGACGGGCGGCAACTCCGGCAGTCCGGTGTTGAACGCGAATGGCGAGTTAGTGGGGGTGAATTTTGATCGCAGCTACGAAGCGACGATCAACGACTATCAGTGGAGCGCGGCATACAGCCGCTCGATTGCGGTTGATATTCGCTATGTGCTGTGGGTCGTCCAGAAATTTGCAGGGGCGGATTTTCTGGTGAAAGAATTGGGCGTGAAATAAGGGAGATTCAAATTGACCGGTCGTTGCTAGCGTTGGCTTGTTTTTGCGCCTGTGACATCGTCGCGACCGGTCAAAAGTTAGTCAAATCGAAACTATTCGCTGCCCCGCCCGGGCGCTTAAGTCTGTGCGCGAAAGTCAATTTGCAAGATTGAACAAATTTATAAAATAAGCGTCCGGGCGGTAAAATCGCTGAATCGTTACGTCAGATCAATTGAATTCCCGCGCGCGGGATGAAGCGGCCGGCGCCGCGCGTGGCGCGTAAATCCCCATCTTTATAAACGAGTTTACCATTCGCAATGACGTGTGACGGAGCGCCTTTTGCTTCAAAGCCCTCGAAGATGCTGCGGTCAACTTTCTGGTGATGCGTCTTGGCGCTGAAGACGCGCGTCTTGGTGGGGTCGAAGACGACAATATCCGCGTCAGAGCCAATGGCAATCGTGCCTTTGCGCGGATAGAGACCGAAGATGCGACAGGCATTCGTCGTGAAAAGGCTGACAAATTGTTGCTCGCTAATGCGTCCCATGCCGACGCCGTGATGCCAGAGCAAGCTCATGCGATCTTCAATTGCGGCGCAGCCGTTGGGAATGAGCGTGAAGTTGTCTTTGCCCATGGCTTTCTGGCTCATATTAAACGGACAATGATCGGTGCCCGTTGTTTGAATCATGCCCGCTTTGACGCCATCCCACAACGCGTCGGGATTACCTTTGGGACGGAAGGGCGGACTCATCACATAAGCCGCGGCCTCAAAATTTGGTTTTTGATAAACGCTGTCATCGAGCAGAAGATGATTGATGAGCGACTCGGCATACACGCCGCGCTGTCCGCGCAAGCGCGCCGCAATCACCGCATCCAGTGCCGCTTTGCACGACATGTGAACGATGTAAACCGGCATGCCGACGACTTCCGCAATGCGAATCGCGCGATTGGTGGCTTCGCCTTCAACTTCCGGCGGACGCGAAACCGCATGATATTCCGGCCCGTTTTTTCCCGCGCGAATTAATTTTTGCTGGAGATTCCAGACGACGTCGCCATTCTCGGCATGAATCGTCGCAATGCCGCCCAGCTCTTTGATGCGGCAGAAGCTGCGATAGAGACCGTCATCGTCAAGCATCAGCGCGCCTTTGTAGGCCATGAAATGTTTGAAGCTGGGGATGCCGCGCTCTTTCACGGTGCCCATCTCTTTTTCAACCTGTTCGCTGAACCAGGTAATCGCCATGTGATACGAATAATCGGCCACCGCTTTCTTTGACTTCTCATCCCAAAGCTTCAACGCTTCGAGCAGTGACTGCTTCGCCGCCGGAATGCAGAAATCGATGATGCACGTCACACCGCCGCAAATGCCCGCCGCCGTGCCGGATTCAAAATCATCCGCACTCACCGTGCCCATAAACGGCAATTCCATGTGCACATGCGGATCAAGCCCGCCGGGAAATACAAGCTGCCCGCTCGCGTCAATGACTTCGGTTCCTGCCGGAACCTCCAACTTTGCGCCGATAGCGCGAATCACGCCATCTTCGCAATACACATCACCGCGCAGGCGATCCATGCTGGTGATGATCTCGCCGTTACGAATGACAATTCTTGACATACGGATTTTCTCCTTGCAATAATTGTTAAAAGCTTGGTATTCGGATTAGGCGAATCGTCCGGATGAAAGCTCTTTTGATTTTGATCCGGACGTTTCGCTGAATCTTTATATTCTTACTGTATCCGTGAGTTTAATACGCGTTCGATGACTAACGGATGCGTGCCAAAGTTGACAAGCAAACCAAGTTTAAGATGAGCGGCGTACAACTCGCTTTTGAGTCGCGCTTTCCAGTGTGAATCAAGATCGGAATATGCTTTGACATAAACAATAATTTTATCGTCAACAATTAGTTTAATCTTGTGCGTGTCAAGAATGATATTGTCGAACATAACTGAAACCTCTTTGTCGGTTTCGGATTTGACGCCAGCCCGGGACAATTCTTTTAGCAGCGCCTTTTCATAAGTTGATTCGCGATATCCCGGGCCGAGCGTATTGTATATTTTGTAGAAGCAGCCGTACAAAGTGTAGCATAAATCTTTGTGAATGATCTCTGGTTCGATGAGAGCGCTTAAATCCTGTTGTTTAGCGGCCTCCCGCGCTTGTTCTTTGTTTTTGTCTGGATTCAGATGAATGTTAAGCAATCGCCGAATCTCCAACGTTTCCGATCCAAAATTAACCAGCATCGCCAGCTCGATTTTGCTGGCGAGCAATTCACTAAGAGTTTGTGCGACAAACCGTTCATGAATTTCAGAAACTGCCTTCAATTCTAAAATGATTTTGTCATCAACCAGAATATCGAGACGATACGTATCAATGGCAGGTTCATCCTCGTAGGGAATCGGAATATGTTTTTCAACCTCAATCGGCAGTCCGTTTTTAAATAAATCATGCTTCGCGGCCTGCTTGTAAAGCTCTTCACGAAATCCCGGGCCAAGTGAATTATATACTCGGAAAAAGGTGCCACGAATTTTGTAACTGAGCGCTTCATGCAAAAGTTTTCCCATATTACCCCTCAGATGGCTTTTGGGTATTCGGATATCGCGAATCGTCTGGGTTTGATAAGAAAAGTTTTTATCCGGACGATTCGCTAAATCCGAATACCATGCTTTAAAATCCGTATGTTGAAATTACACTTTGCCGGTTTCAATCTCGTTGAGCACTTTATCCAGCGCGTCCACAATGAAATCAGCATCGCCTGTATTGATGCACATCGGCGGCTTGATGCGCAGGACGTTGCCGAAGAAGCCGCCTTTGCCGATGAGCAGGCCGTGATTTTTCGTGCGTTCCATGACGTCCGCGGTTTCCGCGGTGGCGGGTTCTTTGGTCACGCGATCTTTCACGAGCTCCATGCCCAACATCAAGCCGAGGCCGCGCACTTCGCCGATGAGACGATGCTTGTCCATCAAACCCAGGAGTTTTTCTTTCAGATAATTGCCAGCTTTTTGTGAATTGGCCTGGGTGCCGTCTTTGTCGATGACTTCGAGCGTCGCGAGGCCTTGCGCCATTGACACCGGATTGCCGCCGAAAGTGTTGAACCAGATTTTGCCGGTCATCGCATTGGCAATTTCTCGGCGCGTCGTCACGGCAGAAATGGGCACGCCGTTGCCAAGGCCTTTCGCCATCGTGATCGCATCCGGCGTCACGCCCCAATTTTGAATGCCCCAATAATGCGCGCCGGTGCGGCCGAAGCCGGTTTGCACTTCGTCGCTGATGTAGATGCCGCCGTATTTTTTCACGATGTCGTAGAGAATTTTAAAATATTCTGGGGGTGGCACCACCGTACCGCCGACGCCTTGAATCGGTTCGGCAAGAACGGCGGCGACTTTGCCGCTGGTGCTGTAGCGAATCACATTCTCCGCGTCGCGCGCGCATTGCACGTTGCAGTCGGGATATTTCAAATTGAACGGACAGCGATAGCAATAGCCGGGCGCGATGTGATGCAGATTGCCCGTCGTGGGAATGGGAAAGCGCCACGTGCTGTGGCCGACCGCGCTCATCGTGGCGAGACTCGCGCCGTGATAACCGTTGCGCACGGTGAGAATATCGAGATTGCCGGTGAACAGCCGCGCCATCGTCATCGCGAGATCGTTGGTCTCGCTGCCGGAGTTGGTGAAAAACGAGACCTTCAAATCCGCACTCGGCATTTTCTCCGCCAGCTTTTTCGCCAGCAGCGGCAGGGCCGGATGCAGATAAATCGTCGTCGCGTGTTGCAGCTTGTCGATCTGCGCTTTGGTTTTGGCGATCACCTCCGGATGGCAATGCCCGACGCTGATGGTGACGATGCCGCCGAGCGCATCGAGATATTGCTTGCCGGTTTCATCGTAAAGATATTGCATGTGCCCGCGCACGAGATTGATCGGCTCTTTGTAATACATGAACGTCGCCGGCGCCACGTATTCTTTGCGCAGGGCAAGCACTTCGTCGCGCGTCAATTCGGATTCTGTGGTGGTTTTTAGCGCCGAGGTTGTGGCATTGACGGGAGGAGGTGGGGTTAAATTCATGATAATTTCCTTTCGTGGGTAGAGACGTCCCGCCGGGACGTCTCTACGGTTGTATTATATATTTTAAATTGAAAATTTGAAATTGTAAATTTTCAATGCTTCAATTTCAAGGCGCAACGCCTCGACCTCCGGTTTGCGCCGGCCGTAGCCCATTTTTTCGATCATTTCGTTCGCGTCGGCGAGATGTTGCCGGGCATTGGACAAATGATCGTTGGTGGAACCAGCGGGAGTGGAAATGGCAGCGGTAGAGACGTTCCGCCGGAACGTCTCTACGCTGGGTGCATTTGCGGCATGTTGCGCCAAACACAACCGGCACGCCTCCAAATGATAATCCGCCAAAAACAATTTCATCTCCCCGCGTTCGGCAATTTCTCGCGCTTCTTCGAGATCGACCCAAGCTGGGGCAAATTCATTTTGCGTACGGTAGAAGGCGGCTCGTTCCAATAAACTGCGACACAACCAAATCTGCTCTCCAGATTCTCGCATGCCTGCCACGGCTTGCTGCAGATACCCTTCGGCTTCGCTCAGGGACTCGTCTCGGGCTTGCCCTTCGACTGCGCTCAGGACGAGCCCTTTGACATCGTTCAGAGCTTGCAGTAGAAAGGCGCGACCGAGGGAGAGTTTGTCCAGCGCAACATCCAGCAAGCCTAAATATTTCTTAGCCCATTCCAGCGTTTGCCGGGCGCGCTTTTGCACCTCCTGATACTGCCCCTGACTCAGCAGCAGATCGCAGAATCGAAAGCCTTGCAAAGAATAGAGGTAAGTATACTCCGGCTGGCTTTGCTGTTGCATGGCCTCGGCTTCGCGAAAGAGTTGGTGCGCTTCCGTTAGCTCACCGAATTGATGCAGCGCATCTGCTAAAGTGGTGCGCATCGCTTCTTTCTCAAAACCATCCCCACTGCGGTCAGCAAAGTCCACGCTCTGGCGGGCAGAAGCCACAGCTTGGCTGACCTCGCCCAAGGCGAGATAGAGTTCGCTGAGGTTGCCAGAATTTATTGCTGCACTTTTCCAAACTTCTTGCTTAACACGCAACTCCAATCCTGCTTGCATGGGTTGCGCGGCCTCACGTAAACGGCCCAACGCCCGCAGAAATAAGCCAGCCCAATTAAAAGCTACGGCTTTTGCCTCATCTGGCAATCCAGAGGCAGGTTGGCTCCAAGGAATCTCGAAAAAATTGGACACCGTCGCCAAATCCGAACCAAAGGCGCCAAGGTTGTGCATGCTATAATATTCCCCGCTCCTATTAACTCGTGGCCAATACACTTCATACAAAGTTTCCTGATGCCGCCCCGCTTGACACCCATGCGCTACGGCCGCAAACAGCGGTTCCATTTCTTCTAATGTATCGGGCAATTCTTTGGCAGGCAATTTTTTGTAATATTCATAAAGCCGGCTGTGCGCTTCTTTCCACGCTGCCGGGTTTTGCTGGCGGAGTTTCTCGCCAAAATGCTCGCGCACCAGGGGGTGGCAGTCCAACGTGTTGGGGCGGTGTTGGTATTCGCGGGCGAGTAATTTGAACTCGCGCAGCTTGTGCAACAAACGCGGCCACTCCGCCTCACTCAGTTTGGCCAAGCGATTCGTCAATCCGGAAATCAGCGGCGCTTTGATCACGGCCTCAAGGGCGGTTCGCGGCGCGGGGCGGTTAAATAGGCCCAAAACTTGCAAAAATTCCAGCTCGACGTTATTGCCAAATTGTTGTGCGAACGCTTCCATCAGGCGGCGGGCATGCCGGCCTTTTTCATCCGGCAGTTTCAGGTCGGGAACGGCAAAACCTTTTTGCGCCGGATGGCCGGGAAACTGGCGCAGGTATTCCGCCAGCAGATTGATGGCCAACGCGTGGTTGCCAAACGCGCGGCTCAAACGCTGCAATTCCTCATCGCTGCCCTGCACGCGCCGCACGCGCAACAACGCGCTGCCGGCTTCCTCGGAGATTTGCTCCAAATTGATCTGCTTGCAGGTCGCAGGATAACGGTCGATTTCGGCGACATTTTCGCGCGTGGTGATCAGGCATAAGCCGTGATTGCTTTTGGCGAGCTCGGCCACCAGCGTGCTCAACGCCGCATCTTTTATTTTTCCCTTCTCAAAATCATGGCCCGATTGCAGCGGCTCCATGCCATCGAGCAGCAGCAAAGTTTTGTGCCGGCGAATGAGATCGGCGAGACGTTTGCCTTTGTCCCACGGCGAACCGGCTTGCGGATTTTGGTCGCCGAACCATTGCAGCGCGGCGTTGATGAACACGTCCGCCGAAGTGACCTGCTCGTTGGTGCCCTGGCTGTAAAACGACCACGCGAACACTTTTTGCGCGCCGCGATAATTGTCCCAGCGCATTTTCTCGACCCATTTGTTGAGCAGCGTGGTTTTGCCGACGCCGCCAAACGCGACAAAACTGACCACGTTGGCCGTCGCCGATTCCCAAAGCTGATCGAGGAGCGTCAACTCCTGCTGCCGGCCAAACAGTTCGAACTCGGTTCTGGGCAAATGGGTGAGGTCAATGTTCTTTTCGTCGGGGGGAGGATATTTCGGAGGAGCGGGCGCAGCCGCCGCAAAATCTTTTTTAATTTGCGTGATCAGCCGTTGAAATTGCGCCTCCCAACCGTTCTGGTTTTTGAAGTCAGCATAAGTGAAAATTCCCAAACGTTTGGGAAGCACACAATCAGCTAGCATCAACGGCAGAATCTTTTTTTCTAAATTCATGGGGCTCTGCGTCTGCAGCATGATAATTTCGAATTGCCCAGCTTCACTGTTAATCCACTCAGGCGTAAGTACGACGATGGTTT
>JAJVHT010000215.1:7550-8878 GCA_022072515.1 bacterium | reverse complement strand
ATCCGGCCGGATCATATTTTTCTGGCGCTGGTGATTTTTTCCTTCGTGCTCGGCAAGCAGCGCGCGCGGCGTTTTCTCGTCGATTGGCTGCCGTTCGTGTTGTTTTGGATCGGCTACGACATGATGCGCGGCGTCGCCGACTCGGTGCGCGGCACCATTCATGTTGTCGAACCCTATCGCTGGGAACTGGCGCTGTTCGGAAATTTTCTGAGCGACATTCCACCCTTTTTGATGCAAGCCGTGCGCGAATCCGTTGCGTGGGGCGGCTTGCGCAAGCTGATTGACCTCCTCGCCGCCAATTTTTATACGGCGCATTTTGCGTTGCCGTTGCTGCTCGGCTGGGTGTTCTGGCATACAACCAACGATCGCCCGATGTTTTATAAATTCGTTTACACGCTTTTGGTGTTGGATGTTCTTGCCTTGCTCACCTTTATGATTTACCCGGCGGCGCCGCCGTGGTATGTTTATCATTACGGTTTTGCGCCCCCGGAAACCAATGCCAGTTTCTGGTCGATCAGCGCCGGCAATTTGGTCGACGTCGATCATCTGCTTGGCGTCAAATTTTTTACGACGTTGTGGGATTCGTTCAACGCCAATCATTTCGCGGCGATTCCCTCCTTGCATGGCGCCTACCCTATTGTCATGTCCTGGTTCGCCTACAAAAAATTTCGCTGGAATTTGGGGCTGTTGAGCTTGTATCCGGCCGCGGTGTGGTTTTCCGCCGTTTATTTAAACCATCACTATGTCGTCGATCTCATCATCGGCGGTTTGTATGTGATCGTGGCCTATTTGCTCGTCACCCGCTTGTTGTATCCGCGCGTGTTCGCGCGATTTATCGAACCGGCGCCGGCGCTGGAGTCGACGCCGGCCAAGGTTCAGGCTGCTCGTGTGCTAAATTAAAAATCTAACATAAGGAAGAGAGGAGAGACTATGAAACGCGCGCGTATTATCAGCACCGGCCATTACGTTCCCGAAAAAATTGTCACCAATGAAGAAATGACGAAGCTCGTTCCCACCAGCGATGAATGGATTCGCGAACGCACCGGCATTCAGCAACGCCATTTTGTCGATAAAGAAATTGGCGCCTCCGATCTCGGGTACGAAGCGGCGCAAATTGCCTTGCAGCGTGCCGGTCTCAAAGCCTCTGATCTCGATTTCATCATCTTTGCCACGCTGAGCCCGGATTACATGTTTCCCGGTTCCGGCTGCGTGATGCAGCAGCGTCTCGGTGTTCACGGCATCGGCGCGTTGGATGTGCGCACCCAATGCACCGGCTTTGTTTACGGACTCTCCGTCGCCAATGCGTTTATTCAAACCGGACAATATAA
>JAJVHT010000215.1:0-7450 GCA_022072515.1 bacterium | reverse complement strand
GACCTCGTCGTGCTCGCCTCATTCGGCAGTGGCTTCACCTGGGCCAGCGCGGCGATTCGGTGGTAGCTTCGTCACCATGGATTTTCTGGCTGGTCTCTTTAAAAAATTGAAATATTGCTCAAGCCGATGCCTGCGAATACGGGTTGGTCATTCCCCTAACGCAGGCTTTTGAGCTTTTGCCTTGCTGGAAAAGCGTTCTCGTCGGATCGATAAATATCAAGCGGGTGCAACCGCGTATGCCGAAGTGTTGCCCGGCTTCGCAGTAAAAGTCGAAGAGTTTTCCTGCATAAAATCTGCCTTCCGCAGTTCGCTGCATCTTCACGTGAGTTTTTGACTTACGCAAAATAATTCGCCGGTTGGTATGTAACACAATGAAGTGAAAGCACCTACAACAGGAGTACATCGCCGTCTTTTGGCTTGGTGTAAGAAAAACCGACGGCGTTACGGACGCTCCCGATCTTCATTGTTACGGATTTTACACAACGAATCGGGATTAACCCAATCGGGAAGAAGTCGAGATGTCAAAACCTAAAATTGTTTTAACCACGGTGGGCGCTTTATTGGTCCACAAGCTCTCGGATGGTGAAAAAGCGCTGTGGGAGGGGATGAAAGGCACTGACTTGTTGACGTTGCGAGAAGGCAACGCCCGCAAGCAGCGCGAGCTGGAAAAACGCGTGATCGCGCGTTTGTGTGAATTAGATTTCAGCAAAACCGCCGGCTTACAAACCATTGTGCCGGAGTTGACGAGTTTGGCGGCCATCGGCGTCGGCCCGGATGATGAAGTGGCGCTGCTTGCCGGCGAATCGGCGGCCGGAATTTTTACGGCGCGCGTTATTGCCCAGTTTATCAAACAAGTCTGGCACGCCTCGGCGGAAATGGAAGTGATCACCGGCTTGCAAGTACAGGATCCCAGCTTGTTTCGCAGCCTCGGCCTGCAACGCTACGTCCAATCCATGATCCGTTGGCTGACGCGGCCCGGCATCGCGCATACCCACGACGTCGTCTTGAACGCTTCTGCGGGCTACAAAAGCCTCATTCCTTATACCACCCTGCTCGGCATGATTTTCGGCGCCACGGTACAATATGCCTTCGAAAACTCCGATATCATGCTGACTTTGCCGCCACTGCCGCTGACCTGCGATCGCGAGCAACTGGCGCGGGTCGAACCTTTGCTCGCCAAGCTGGATATTGAAACCGAGCTGCCGCAGCAAGAAGTGTTGAGCGGTTTGAACGGGCCGGATCGCGACACGCTCATTCCCTTGTTGGAAATGAACAATGGAAAATTCACCTTCTCGGCGCTCGGGTCCGCGGTTTATGAGCGCTTCAAATCGCCGGCGCCACTGGAGCCGTCGAAGCGGCCGGTTAAAGATAAAGATCAAACGCGCAATTGGGACAAAGTGCCCAACCGCAGCCCGGCTTTTGAAAAATTTAAAACGCGTCTCGCCGACTGCCAGTGGGTCGATGGCTTCCGCTATCTCAACGGCGTTGATGGCGCGCGGCGTCAGGTGAAGCGCGTCGGGCAAAATTTGCATGTTGCTTACGATGGCATCGGCCTCGAAGTCGCGACCATGGCGCGCCACGACGACCATTATCCGCATGTGCAAGCGGCGATTCTGAATTTGATGGAATAAGCGCCGCACTTGACACCCGGTTGCAAAGGCTCCCGCATTGCTGGAGCCTTTTTATTTTGTGTAAATTTTCGTAACTATTCAGCCATTTTACCGCCCGGGCGCTTATTTTTGAGATTTGTTATATCGCGCCAATTTATTTTTGCACGCAGATTTGAGCGCCCGGGCGGTACTGAATAGTTACAAATTTTCAATTTGAAATTTACACTTGGGGGAAGTCATGCTCCCTGCAAGCCAACCAGACATCGCCGTTTCCCACCCGCCGTCGATTTACCAGTTGAAATTTATGTGTCAATTTCGTACATTCGTCGAATGGAAACGACGCTTTTTTTCCTCGCCCTTTTCACGCTGGGTGCTTTTATCTTCTCAACTATCGTCATGTGGTTTGGACACCGCACCATAAAATCTCTGGACAAAATTTCGCCACCACCGCCAATAACATCGCCAAAAGTTTCCATTCTCATCGCCGCCCGCAATGAAGAGAAACATCTTGCCGCGGCTTTACAATCGGTTTTGCAACAGGATTATGATAACTTTGAAGTGATTGTGGTCAACGATCGCTCCACGGACCGCACCGGCGAGATTCTCGATCGAATGGCGCGCGCAAATAGCGCTGTTAAACCGCTGCATGTGACGCTGTTGCCGCCGGGCTGGCTGGGAAAGAATCATGCGTTGTATTGCGCCTCTCTGGAAAGCTCGGGCGAGTTGTTGCTCTTTACCGACGCCGATGTGGTGATGCATCCGGTGACGTTGCGCAAAGCCGTGCATTGTTTACTCGCTGAGCAACGCGATCACCTCACCATCAGTCCGGCCATTAAAATGCCCACGGCGCTGCTCAAGCTGTTCGCTGGATTTTTTAACATGGCGTTTTTCATGTATACGCAACCCTGGAAAGTGCGCGATCCACGCAGTGACAAATTCATCGGCATTGGCGCATTCAATTTGATTCGGGCTTCCACCTATCACGCCATTGGCACGCACCAGGCTATCGCCATGCGACCGGACGATGACATGAAGCTCGGCAAGCTCGTGAAGAAGCACGGCTTCAAATCCGAATTTTTGCACGGCACGCGGCTGATTCACGTCGAATGGTATGATTCCCTAAACGCGGTTGTGAAAGGATTGGAGAAAAACCTGTTCGCCGGACTGGATTACAATTTATGGGCGGTGATACAGGGCACCATCGCGAATCTTATTTTCTGGGTCTGGCCGTTTGCCGGAGGGTTGTTAACGGCGGGGCTAACACAAATTTTAAACCTCACCATTGTGGTGCTTATTCTTTTGATTTATGGCTATGGCGCCGGCATCGGAAATTTGCGGCGCTGGTATGGAATCGGCGTCCCGGCCGCCGCGCTGTTTTTTATTTTTCTGCTGTGGAATTCGACATTGAAAACACTCCTTAATCGCGGCATCCATTGGCGGGAGACGTTTTATCCGTTAGCCGAGTTAAAAGCGAATAAAGTTTAGACGCAATTAAGCATTGACTTTGGCTTGCCGATAAACTATTTTTCACTTGCAGCAGCCTTTAAAACCACCGCTACGAACATCGAGTCATTCTGGTTTCGACGCGAATGAAAAAAATCCTGCCCCTTTTATTGTGCTGTTTTTCTTTGTTATCGGCTTTAGCCTTTTCTCAGCCTTCTCCCGAGTCGCAGCTCGGTTTCCAGGTCGGCGCCGATCGCAAACTCGCGGATTGGAACGAGATCATCCGTTATTTAAATCTTCTCGACAACAGCAGCGAGCGCCTGCAAGTGATGGAACTCGGCAAAAGCACCGAAGGCCGGCCGCTCGTTTTTGCCGTCATTACCGCACCGCAAAACTTTGCGCGCCTCGACGATATTCTTAACATTCAGCGCCGCCTCGCCGATCCACGGCAAGTGCCGGCGGATTCGCTGGCGAGCTATCTGCGCCGCGGCCGTACGGTGGTGCTGATCAATTGCAGCATTCACAGCACGGAAATCGCCGCCTCACAAATGGCGCTGGAACTGGCCTACAAACTGGCGAGCGGCAACGATGCCAAGACGCACGAAATTCTCGACAACGTCGTTTTATTGCTCACCCCCTCATCGAATCCGGACGGTATTCAACTCGTCGTGGATTGGTATAAAAAATCTCTCGGCATGCCGCACGAAGGCAGCAGCCCGCCGTGGCTTTATCACCCGTATGCCGGGCACGATGATAATCGCGACTGGTTCATGCTCAATTTGGTTGAGACGAGATTGATCACCGCGGCGCTGTATCAAAAATGGTTTCCGCAAATTGTCTATGATGTGCATCAAATGGGCGAGAAAGGCCCGCGCCTTTTCTTTCCGCCATTTTATGAAGTTTCCAACCCGAATATCGATCCGATTTTGCTCCGCGCAATTATGCAGATCGGCGGCCACGTGACCACAGATTTGGCGGCGCAGGGTTTCACCGGCATTGCCACGGAATGGACGTTTGACACGTGGTGGCACGGCGGCATGCGCAGCGCGCCGTATTTTCACAACAGCGTCGGCTTGCTCAGCGAGGCCGCGAGCGTGAAAATAGCGACACCGATTGAGATTAAATTTGATGCAATCGGCGGCGGTGGGCGCGGCCTCACGAATGCGCGCGAATTTCAAACCAATTTCCCCGAACCGTGGCAAGGCGGCTGGTGGCGCCTGCGCGACATCGTCGATCTCGAATTGACCGCCAGCCATTCGCTGCTCACTTTGGCCGCGCGCTATCGCGATCAATGGCTGCACAATTTTTATCGTCTCGGCCAACGGGCGATTGCAAAAGGTAAAACGGCTTCGCCCCGCGCTTATATTCTCCCCTTGTCGCAGCATGATGCAGCCGCCGCGCACAAGTTGCTCGAGATCATGCTCTTGCAAGGCACGGAAATTCTGCGCGCGCAAAAAGATTTTACCGCCGAGGGCGCGACTTATCCGGCGGGAAGCGTTCTCATCGATCTCGCGCAACCGTATCGCAATAACATCGTCGCTCTTTTCGAAAAACAACAATATCCGGAGAAGCGGCGCTATCCCGGCGGGCCGCTGGAGCAGCCGTATGACGTGACAGGCTGGACGCTGCCGTTGCAAATGGGCGTGGATTATTTTGCCAGCACGCAGGAGATTAAAAATTTGACGGCGGATACAATCAATGCTTTCAGAATGTCGCCGGCGCCTCGACTTTTTGCGGCAAATTCTCCTTTTGAAAAAAATGCGCCCTTTAGCGTTTCGCCCAATAGCCTCGATGCGTATAAGCTTGTCAATCGCTTGCTGAAGCAAAACCAAACGGTTCTGTGGAGCCGCCAGCCGGCGCAATTCCTCCTGCAAACCAATACCGCTGAATTAACCAAAGCTGCGCAGAATTTGAGCGTCACCATGGCGACTGCAAATGCCACAACTACTGATAACACTGGCAACATCCAGAAACTGAAACGGCCACGCATCGGCATATATCGCAGCTACGTGCCCACCGCCGACGAAGGTTGGACGCGCTTCGTGCTGGATGAATTCGAATTCGACTACAAGGTTTTAGTCGATAGCGATCTGCGCCGCGGCGAGTTCATCACGCAATTTGAGGCGATCATTTTTCCCGATCAACGCGACAGTACGATTTTATCCGGCCGCCAGTCCGGCGATGATGATGAGAACAAATATCCGGCTGAATTCTCCAGCGGCATTGGCGTGTCAGGATTAACCAACCTCCGCCGCTTTGTCGAGTCGGGCGGCACGCTGCTTGCCTTCGATAGCGCCACGCGGCTCTTCATTCGTCATTGGGCTTTGCCCGTTGTCAATGAATTGGAGCAGGTCAAATCCAGCGAGTTTTCTGCGCCGGGTTCGTTGCTGCGCGGTATCGTCGATCTCAGTCATCCGATTGCGTTCGGCATGCCGCGCGAGACGACGCTCTTCTTCAGCAACTCCGGCGCGTTTGCCGTGCGCGATGGCCGCGCGATTGTAAAATATCCATTGCAAAATCCCCTGCTCAGCGGCTGGCTGCAAGGCGAAAACAAAATCCATGGCAAAACCGCGCTCGCTGAAGTTCCGCTCGGTCGCGGCCGCGTGCTGCTCTTTGGCTTCCGCCCGCAGCATCGCGGGCAAACATATGCGACTTTCAAGTTAGTCTTCAATAGTTTGTGGTATGCAGCAGCGGAGGAAGTGAATCGCATTAAACCGGTTGTTACGGAAGAATAAGGGCGGGACCGAAAAAGCTTATGAAATTCAAATTTTATTGTCAGCGTTTTTTGTTCTTGGCGGCGGCTCGGTTTATTTTTGCGCTGATGCTCAAATTAAAATTTGGCAGGGCCATTATTGAATTTGTTTTCAGAAAAAAGAACTGAGACTTATGTCAAACTACTCGAGCAACACACGAGTTAAGAATTTCTGCCCAACCAGGGATTAATCAAAATTAGAGAGCGACAAATGACAAAACTCCGAACAATAAAAAGTGCGATCCGGATTAGTCGGGCGCTGTTTATTTCGGCCGTCATGAGCGGCGCCATCTCAGCAAACGCCCAGGAGGCTCGCTGCAAACTCGACGAGACGTCGCTGGCATTCGCCGGCTCACCGCTTGAACAGACGCTCTGCTTGCTGCGTCATGTTAAAATATACGGCCAGCTTGATCCGCCGCTCGCCGCTTTGCCGCCACCGCTTAATAATCTGATTGGCGGCGCGCTGTCGGTGAACAAAGACGTACTGCGGCGCTATTTGATGGCGCATGGTATTGCCGAAGCAGATATCGGCGGTGCAATTTCCGATCCGGTGTCGCGGGCAAACAATAATGCGCCAAGTGCTGAATTGGCGCGGTACTTTGTCATTCATGATGTCAGTACGCCCAATTTTTTGGACAAACCCTTTCCGTCCAACATCAATATGAAGACGGGTCCGGGCAACAATCTAAATCGGTGGAAGGAAATCAAAAAGACCCACGTGTATATCAACCGTGTCGGTGCTTCGGTCACGGCGGTGGATTTTAAAACGCCATTGCGCGCGACCAAGCTCGAACTGCAAGATGTTCGGCGCAAAGGCCTGTTCCTGCACACAGAGTTGGTGCAACCGCGGCGCAGCGACCCCAATGGCAGAACAGGAAACGACGCCCTCGCGCCCGATCCAGGCTTCACCGCAGCGCAATTGAGCCGCCTCGCGCTGGTTTATGTTGCCGCCAGCGTCCGCCGTGGCGTCTGGCTGATTCCGGCCTTTCATGCGGCGATTGATATTGGCATACCCGATGCGCACGACGATCCACAAAATTTCACGATGACTGCATGGATGAGCCAGTTAGATAGTTTGTTGCAATCTCTCGAAAAGTTAAAATCGGCTGACGCTGAAGAACTTCCTGCCAAGGCCGTGGAACGGTTGAAAAAGAAATATGCCGACAAGCTGCAGCGGTCGCGCTATATGGAGCAGAATGGTGAAGCGGCAACCTACCCTGGCTGGGAAGGTTTTCCTGTGATGAAATACCGATACGCCGTTACGGATAAAAATGGCCAACAAAAATCGGCGGCGGTGATTATGCTGAATCCCTCCGTGGAGCAATTAGCGCGCTGGGTGGTCATGACGTGTTTGGTGGTCAAAGGCAGCGCCGACTCCGTATGGACGGATAAATTATTCAATCGTGTGCTTGAGCAATCCGGCGGTCAATTTCCGGTGGCGGGCATTGTATTTGAAGATCAAATTCCCGAGGATGCAGTTTACGAAATTTATTGTTTTCGCAACGGCGTGACGGTTCAAGTGAACGGCGTGCAGCATCGCGGAACGGCCCCGCCAACCGACGAGGAGATCGAAAAGTCGCTGCATGGCGCCGTGACGTGGATCGGCCGGTTTGCCCGGTTGCAAGGCACGACGACCGAGGAATAT
>JAJVHT010000187.1:2002-8895 GCA_022072515.1 bacterium | reverse complement strand
TATTTGCTGGCGTGTCGCTTTTTGACGAAGCAAATGAATCACCTGATTTCACCTCTCTTAATCACCTTATTCCACCTTTCTCTGCGATAGCCTCGTCTTGATCGCCAAACGATGCTCACGGCGGATGCTGGCGTCATGCCAGCGGCGGGTTTCTTCGGGAGTGACAGGTTGATAAGCCGGCACGATGACGGGTTTGCGCTCCTCATCGAGCGCGACAAAGGTCAAATACGCCGAGCTGGTATGTTGGCGTTCGCCGGTCACCAGGTTTTCCGACCAAACTTTGGCGCCGATTTCCATCGAGGTTTTAAACGCGCGATTGAGTGCAGCTTTCACGATAATCATTTCGCCGATTTTGATCGGATGACGGAATTCGAGATAATCGATACTGGCGGTGACAACGGGGCGGCGACAATGGCGGACGGCGGCAGTGGCAGCGCAGATATCGACCAAATGCATCACTTTGCCGCCGAGGATGTTGCCCAAAACGTTGGCGTCATTCGGCAACACCATTTCCATCATTTCGGCCGTAGGGGCAGCGACAAACGCCGAGGTGGTTTCATTCATAGCAGGGAGCGCGGGTTCACAGCCACGGATACAAACCGGTGCCGGCAGTGGGCCTCACGGGCCGAGGTGAACTTCCAAGCCTTCATAGGCGGCAATCACATTTTTGAACAGGCGGCGGGCATGCGCTTCCACTTTCTGCATCACTTCGTCATCATGGCGCGGATCGTGGTGAAAGAGCACGAGCTGTTTGACGTTCGCTTTCTCGGCGACTTCACAGGCCATATCAATCGTGCTGTGGCCGAAGCCCTGTTTGGAATGCAGCACGTCCGTATATTCTTCCGTGGTATATTGCGCGTCGTGAATCAAGACATCCGCGTCCTGCGCAAACTTGATCAAGCGCGCATCACCGCCACGATAACCTTCCGTATCCGTGGCATAAACGACGGCGTGCCCGTTGTTTTGCACCTTGAATACAAAGACGCCATCTTTCGGATGGGCATAGCTGTGCATGATGCTCACCAACAAATCTTCCTGATGCAAATCCGCCATTTCATCGCGCGCGGTGATCACCCGCGGCACTTTGTTGGAATTTTGAAAAAGCAAGCGGTCGGTGTCCGCAATATTGACGATCACCTTGTGCGAATTCATTTCCTCAAGCCGCACGGGACAATAGCGCGCGTTCATCGTTTCGGAGATGCTCTCGCGTAAATCATACCCCAACAACTGCGGACCAAAAACATACATTGACGCTTGACTCAGATAAGCCGGTTGGAAAAAGGGCAAGGCTTGAATATGATCATGATGGGTATGGCTCAACAGAATCGAAAAAACGAGAGGTTGCGCTGTGGGCGCCTGATCTTGGCGATGCTCAGTCAGGATTTGATCACCGAGGCCAATGATACCGGTGCCGGCGTCAAAAATGATGCGATGATGCTGATTGCGCACTTCGACACACGACGTATTGCCGCCGTATTTGACCGTCTTCGGTCCTGGCACGGGATAACTTCCCCGCACGCCCCAAAATTTGATGACGAGCTTGCTGTTCGAAGAATGGTTCTCCTTCCCCTCCAGCGCGAGCTGCGCCGGCGTCGGGTTGGGAGTCGTTACACGCGTGTCATCCTGAGCCGAACCCTGCTTCGGAGTCTTTTCCGAAGGGAGGTTGCGATTGGCCATAAGTTCCTCTTAAAATGCACGGAAAATCAACACTGAAAACCACAAACGATCTCTTCATCTCGGGGCATACGAAAGTGATCACCCTCATGAAAATTTAAAAACCTTGCCGAGAATGCTTTTTTCCTTTTCTGCTTCCGGCGCATTGACTTGGGCGATAAGTTGCGCCGCAATTTGATGAAAGGCAGCTTTGATCGGCGAATCGCCTTTTTGCGCCACGATCGGCTCGCCCTGATCACCGCCGATGCGGATGCGCATGTCCAGCGGAACTTCGCCGAGAAACGGCACGTCTAATTTCTGCGCCGCGGCTTGGGCGCCGCCATGCGAAAAAATTTCCGTGCGTTCGCCGCAATGCGGGCAGGCAAAATAGCTCATGTTTTCAATTAAACCTAGCACCGGAACGTTGACTTTGCGGAACATGTTGATGCCTTTCTTCGCATCGCTGAGCGCCACATCTTGCGGGGTTGAAACAATGACAGCGCCGGAAAGCGCGACCGCCTGCGACAGCGTGAGCTGGGCATCGCCCGTTCCCGGCGGCATGTCGATAATCAGATAATCCAACTCGCCCCACTCCACGTCGGTGAGGAATTGCTGAATCATGCGCCCGACGAGCGGGCCGCGCCAAATCACCGCCGTGTCGCCCTGATTGACAAAGCCAATCGAGACGATTTTCAAACCGTATTTTTCGATCGGGGCAATTTTACCGGAGGGCGCGCCGGTCAACTGCTTGCCTTCGGTGCCGGTCATCATCGGCACGTTGGGGCCGTAAATATCCGCATCCAGCAAACCGACGCGCGCGCCGGTTTGCGCCAAAGCAATCGCAAAATTCACCGCGACTGTCGATTTGCCAACGCCACCCTTGCCGCTGGCAACGGCGATGAGGTATTTCGCATTCGGCAGCGTGGGCTGTGGCGCGGCGGCGGGCGCCGGCGGCGTAAAAACGGGTAAACCTTTGGGTTGAAAATCTGCCATAAAAATTGTTAGCCTGTTAGCTGGTTTGCCGGCTGGCTGGTTTCCCGCGCCGATTTAACTGGCGAACGGGTAACCCGGCAAACAGGCAAACATTCTTAATGCAACCGTAAAACCACGTAAAATAAAAGGAACAACCCGGCCGCCAAATCACCGAGCGTAAAAAAGACAGCCAGACGATGCCACCGCGCAAACTGTGAACGCAGCGGTGAATCCGCCGGCGCACTATCAAAGTAACCGATAGCTTGACGCAATTCTTCCATTCGTGGATTGAGGAAAAAATATTGCCCCATCCAACTGCTGGACAGGAAGAAAATCGCTCCGACTTCCGCGAGCGAGGGCGCAGGCAATAAACCCTCGGAAGTCCGGACTAAACTGAACGTTACCAATCCCAATATAAAAAATATTTTCCAAATGTCAAAGGTTTTCAAGTACGTGCCGACCAGCGTCCCGGCGCGGCCTTGCGAGGGCACGAACTGAAAGGTTTTGGGGGTGACGACAACGGCGAGCACAAAGGCTCCCCCGACCCACAGGGCGAGAATCATTAAATAGAAATACAACGAAATCCGGTCGAATATCATGACGTGAATTTCCTCCTGAAGTTAAGCGGAATCCTAAAATTACTCAGCTAACTTTACAAATAGTTTAAAAAGGCAAAACTATTGGGGATAAGACAATTACAATCTCTATTTGCCATCATGGCAATCTAATTATTCATCATAGCAACTCAATTATGCAACTTGAAATGACAATCCCAATGGTTGAAACTCTTCGGTCTGTTGACGTTCTAATTTTGCGCGAACATCTTCAAATCGCCTAATCGTTTGGGGAGAATATAAGCGTTCACCACAATGTAAACAAACTTCAGCGTGGACTCTCAAAATAGCTGCGTGAATTCCGCCACGCAAAAGTTTTTCCACTTCCTTCTCCACGAGTTCACCGCCGCAAACGGGACATTTTTCAAATGGCATCATTCTTTTTTCTCCTTTCTCGCCAATTGATCCAATGAATGGGATCAGGGCGATATACGGTAATTAAAACGGCCCATTGCTTTTGATCATTATACGCCCAAACACTATGAACAGGTTCATCTTCTGTCGTGTGACCTAAAATGATACAACTTGGAAATGGTTTGTCATTTGGATGATCTTAAATGATTTCGCCGTGGAGAACGAAAAAATAGATTTCATCAAGTTTGAGATTATCGGCGTCGGCCTCTTCGTCACCATTTTCGGTCACGCGCACACAATTGGCTTGTATCGCGGCGATGATGTCAACAATGTTCATCTCTTCTCTTTCTCCGACTTATTGCATCGCCGCCACAATCGCCTCTGCCATCTCCATCGTCGACGCTTTTCCGCCGAGGTCGGGTGTAAGCACTTTCCCCCTTGCTGTGACACGATGGACGGCTTGGCGGACACGATCGGCGGTTTGCATTTGCCCGATGTGCTCCAACATCAATATACCGGACAAGATGAGCGCTAGCGGATTGGCAATGCCTTTTCCCGCAATATCCGGCGCGCTGCCATGCACTGCCTCGAAGACGGCGCATTTGTCGCCGATATTGGCGCCGGGAACGAGGCCGAGGCCGCCGACGAGACCGGCGCACAAATCGGAAACAATATCGCCGTAAAGATTGGTGAGGACCAACACATCATACTGCTGCGGCTTCATCACAAGCTGCATGCACAGGTTGTCGACAATGACTTCCTGATATTTGATTTTGGGATAACGCTTGGCCACGCCTTTTGCCGTTTCCAAAAACAAACCGTCACTAACCTTCATGATATTGGCCTTGTGCACGGCTGTCACTTTTTTGCGACGATGTTTGCCGGCGTATTCAAAGGCAAATTTCACAATGCGCGACGACGCTTTGCGCGTAATAATCTTCAAGCTTTGTGCCACGCCGGGCGCGATTTTATGCTCGAGGCCGGAATACAAATCTTCCGTGTTCTCGCGCACGACGACGAGATCGATGTCGCCAAACCGCGATTGAATACCCGGCAGGTTTTGCACCGGCCGCAGATTGGCATACAAATCCAAAGTCTTGCGCAATTCGACGTTCACACTCGCGAAGCCTTTGCCGACGATGGTCGTCAACGGGCCTTTGAACGCAACACGATTTTTTTTGATTTTCTCGAGCACATGCTCGGGAAGCGGTTTGCCGTATTTTTCGACGACCCCGATGCCGGCTTCCACTTCGTCCCATTCGATATTCGCGCCGGCGGCGTCAATCACTTTGACTGCGGCGCGGCTTACTTCCGGGCCGATGCCATCGCCGGGAAGCAAGGTCACGCGTTGCCTCGTTTTAAATTTTGCCACGTTAAGGAAGTGTTTCCTTTCATCAAACCGGTTAAACCAGAAAGGCACAAAGTTCACAAAGAGCAACCAACCGATCTTTGTGTCCTTTGTGCCTTGTCAAGTCAGAACGTTACGGTACTACTTCGCAAATTTCTTATACCGCTCATTGACCCGGCCCCAATGCAGATTGCCGATGAAATTATCGACATATTTGGCGCGGCCGGGGCCATCTTTGTGATAATACGCATGCTCGAACACATCGCAAGCGATGAGCGGAATGCCGCCCCAAATCGCGCCGTAATGATGCTCGTCGACGAGAACGTTGAGCAAACGTTTGCTCCACAACGCATCGTAAACCAAAAGTCCCCACCCGCTCAATTTGGCGGAGACACAGCACGCTTTGAAATCGGCTTTCCAATTGTCGAATGAGCCGAACTCTTTTTCAATCGCCGCTCGAACGTCCGCGCCTTTGGCCGCATCGCCGTCGCCGCCCAAAACTTCCCAATACACATCGTGCAACAACGCGCCGGCGTGATTCCAGGTGTAGCGGCGCTTCAATTCGCCGATCTGGCTGTAATTGCCATTCGCCTTGCTGCGATCCGCCGTCTCCAACTCTTTCTCGATGTTGTTGAGGACGGTAACGTAACCTTTGTGGTGGGTATTGTAATGCCAATCCGTCGTTTCCGGACTGACGACGTTCTTGAGCAGACTCTTGGCTTCTTCATCGGAATATGGGCGCGGGGTGAGTTTATATTCGTAAGCCATAACAACCTCCTATTTCCTTTTTTTGAGTAAGTGAAAAGTAGAAATTGATGATAATCCAATATCGGAAATTTCGCATAAAAAGTCAATACGGTTCATCGCCCAATTTCAAAGCCCCTTCATATTTTTATAGCGCGTTACACGACAATTATGGATTCGTCGGACGAATGTCGATCTCGCTCACCATCGCGCGTTGCGGCATTTTGAGGGACATGATGATGGTTGCGGCCACATCTTCCGGCAGCACGATTTCTCTCTTTTTTGAATGCGGCGAGCCGGTGCGGCCCGCAGCAAACTCCGTGTCGACCGAACCGGGACAAACCACCAGCACCCGCACGCCGTGTTGGCGTTCTTCCAGCATCAAACATTGGCTGAACGCGCGCAGGCCCCATTTTGTCGCGGTGTATCCGCCGCCATTAACGAATGTATTTTTTCCAGCCAACGAGGCGAGGTTGATCACAAAACTCTCGCCGGCTTGGCGCAGATGCGGCAGCGCTTCACGGGTGGCAAGAAAAACGCCGCGCAGGTTCACCCCGAACATTTCATCCCATTGCGCCGTGGTCATTTCCGCCACGGTTTTGAAATGGCCGAGGCCGGCATTGTTCACGAGAACATGCAGCGCGCCGAAATGCGCCAGGGTTTTTGCAATCATCGTGTGAATCTGCGACTCGTCGCGCATATCGGTGGGAATGATTATAACCTCCGAATGCATCGCGCGAATTTCTTGCGCCACTGCTTCCAACTCGTTTTGCCGGCGCGCGGCCAGCGCCAATTTCGCCCCGGCTTGCGCCAACGCCAGCGCGATCGCGCGGCCAATGCCACGGCCGGCGCCGGTGACCAACGCTACTTTGTTTTTAAGCTCCATACGGACTCCAAATATTTAATTGAGAAAATTCTTGCTTGGAATTTACAAAAATTTTGTTATAATATCAACTGCCTTCTCGCACGGCTACTCAGGATCGATGTTCACCCGCAATTTTAAGGATAAAGGAATTTAAGTCATTATGAGGAAGCTTTTTCTCGCCCTGTCGTTTTTGCCCATTTTTGTTTTAGTTGTTGCAGCCACCCCCAATAACGTAGTTCGCCTCAAAGGCGTCGTGCTTTACAATCGAACCGCGCCAACACCGAAAGCATTGCCGGTTTTGCGCCATCGCGCCGTCTGTGGGGAAACCCTTCCCGACGAAGCC
>JAJVHT010000187.1:0-1902 GCA_022072515.1 bacterium | reverse complement strand
GAGTTGCTGATTAAGTGGTTTCCAGATCAGACGGCAACCAATACAACAACCGCAAATCACGCAGATTCAGTTAATGCCAATTAGCGCGATTGGCTGAAATTGCAGTTTATGCAATTTATCTTCAAGCTCATTTTTACATTTTACAATCTCACAATGCAGGTGGCTGGCACGCAAGTAAAACGGCCAGCGCAAATTTAATATTTCTACAGTAGCAATCTGCTGGCATCACTTTTGTCAATAGGATGAAATTGGTTCAGCAGCAATCAATCATTTCCCTAAAACTAACTCACAGGAAGGATGGCGACCCATGAGAAAAATGCTACGAGTCGTTTTCATCGTGGCGGCACTCTTGCTCACCTCGCAAAGTGCATCAGCGCAAATCCATTTCACCGCCAAACTGGATGGCGCGCAGGAGAATCCACCGGTTACCACCACGGCAACCGGAACCGGGACTTTTACCTTAAATAGTGCGGGAACCGAATTAACTTATCACATCACGTATAACGGTTTGAGCGGCACGTTCGCGGCGGCGCATTTCCATAATGCCGCTACCGGCACCAATGGCGGCGTCGTGCGCAACCTTACTTTCGCCGGCAATACTTCTTCCGGCGTGTGGAAAAGCAGCGACGCGGCACAACCACTGACCGAGGCGCTGGTGAAAGAACTTTTGTCCGAAAATCTTTATGTCAACATTCATTCGAGCACCAGCCCCAGTGGCGAAATTCGCGGTCAAGTGCGCGTCGATTATGGCGTCGGCTTTTCTGCCAGCCTCGATGGCGCGCAGGAAAATCCACCGGTGACGACGGCGGCGACCGGCACCGGCTCATTTTATTTGAAAAGCTCGAGCAGTGGCACGGTTACCGAGCTTGAATATCGGGTCACCATTGCCGGTTTAAGCGGCAACATTTCCGCGGCACATTTTCATAATGCGGCGACGGGCACAAACGGCGGCGTCGTGCGGAATATTTCCTTTAACGGCAACACCTCCGAAGGATCGTGGAAAAGCGACGATGCAAGTCAGCCGTTGACACAGGCGCTTCTCACGGAATTGCTGGCTGGTCGTCTTTACGTCAACGTCCATACCGCGGCCAATCCGAGCGGTGAAATTCGCGGCCAGGTGCTGGTCACCACGGGCATCGGTTTCTCGGCCAACCTGGAAGGTGCACAGGAGAATCCGCCGGTCACCACCAACGCGCGCGGCACGGGCACGTTTATGTTGAACAACCAGGGCACCGAATTGACGTATGATGTGACCGCCGCAGGTTTCAGTAGCCGCGTTACCAATGGACATTTCCATAACGCAGCCGTGGGCGTCAACGGTGGCGTGGTACGAAATTTTAATTATCTGGCACCGGCCACCAATGGCCTTGCGGCCACGGCGATTGGCGTTTGGAAAAGCACCGATGCCAGTCAACCGCTCACCCCAACGCTGCTCAATGAACTTTTGAATGGCAACATCTATGCGAACCTGCATACTTCGGCCAACGCCGGCGGCGAAATTCGCGGCCAGCTCAAGCTCAATCTCGGCATCAGCTTTTCAACGAAGCTGACCGGATTGCAAGAAGCGCCGACGCCGGTGATTACGCGCGCCACCGGAACCGGCGCGTTTGTTTTGGCGGATGGCGGCACCGAATTAACTTATCAAGTGACGTATGCCAACCTGAGCAGCAGCCTTTCCGCCTCGCATTTCCATAATGCCGCGGCGGGAACCTCTGGCGGCGTCGTTCGCAACGCCGATTTCAGCGGCACCAATACCTCCGCCGGCTCCTGGAAAAGCTCGGATGCCACCCAACCTTTGACTTCCACCCTGCTCACGGAGTTGCTTGGCGGCCGGCTTTATTTCAACATCCATTCGGCGAATTTTGGCGGCGGTGAAATTCGCGGCCAAGTGGTCAATGATGT
>JAJVHT010000067.1 GCA_022072515.1 bacterium | reverse complement strand
CATGGATTTAAATTTGAAAGACAAAGTCGCCCTCATCACGGGCGCGAGCCGTGGCCTCGGCAAAGGCATCGCGCTCGGCTTGGCGGCGGAAGGCTGCCATCTCGCGATCTGTGCGCGCCAGGCCGAGCAGCTTGAAAACGCCGCCAAAGAAATGCGCGCGAAAAATATCGAGGTGCTGGCGCTGCCGCTCGATGTGACGCGCGCCGATCACGTCGAGCAACTCGTGCAACAAACCAAAGAAAAATTCGGCAAAATCGATATTCTCGTCAACAATGTCGGCGGCAATCGGCGCAATCTTTTTGAGAAAACCACCGACGCTGATTGGGAGGCGGTGATCAATCTCAATTTGCTGGCGCACATGCGCATGAGCCGCGCGGTGATTCCCCAGATGCGCGAAAAAAAAAGCGGGGTGATTTTATTTATCTCATCGATCTTTGGCCGGGAATCCGGCGGCGCGAATTTATCGATTTACAACACCACCAAAGCGGCGCTGATCAGCCTCGCTAAAATCATGGCCGTCGAATTAGCGCCACACCACATTCGCGTGAATAGCCTGGCGCCGGGGTCGATTCGTTTTCCGGGCGGGAGTTGGGACAAACGTTGTTTGGAAGATCCGGAAGGAATGAAAGCGTTCGTGGCGAGAGAAATGCCGCTGGGAAGATTCGGCACCGTGGAAGAAGTCGCGAACGTCGCTGTCTTTCTCGCTTCGGAGCGCGCCAGCCTCATCACCGGCGCCTGCCTCAATGTCGATGGCGGCCAGTCGCGCTCGTTGATTTAGCAAAAGCGTTGGCCGGTTTACTGGTTCGCCCGTTAGCCGGTTAATTGATTAACGGGCCAACCGGCTAACCAGAATCATTTAAACCGCGTAATGGTCACATCCAGATAGCGCGTGTGCTGCGGGGCTTTGCGCCAATGCACCAAAATCGGGCTTTGATAAGTTCCCTGAACGAGGCGGCCTTTGCCGTTTTCCTCGCCGTTGGAAACGAGCAGGCTGATGTTACGCTTCATACCGAGAAAGCGCGAGGCCGGAACCGACAACACGCGCGAGACAATTTTCTCAATCACCGAGCGGCCCACTTGCAAAGCATCCATCAGCTCGTTGAAGATGTGCACGAGATCGGTGGTGGCGTAATACTTCACCTTTTCCGGCATCAACGCCGGCTCGCTCAGAAAACTCCGGCCTTTGCGCGCGACATAGCGCAGCGGATCCTTCAGCACTTCCACCAAATCTTTTTGCACCAGCAGATTTTCAAATTCATTGACCGTCAAACCGGCGTGCACTTCCTTGCGCGGCAGGGCAAGGTCGACACGGCCTTTGGTGATATCATAGCGCTGCAACCACGCTTGCAATTGGTCGAAAAAACCGTAGCGCGGATCTTTGAGATTGATGGAGTCAATGGAATGATGCGAGGTCGGGATGGCGAAACGGTCGGTATAAACCTCTTCTTCGGAATTGTACGCCAAAATCGTCGTTTTGCGCTGGCGCTGAATACCTTGATATTTGCCATCCAGCTCGATAAAGTAAACCGGCATGCCGGGCCGGTTGGTGTAGGTGACACAGTTCTTCAATCCCGCGCCAATGAACGTCAAATGCGAGTCGGCGTTCAGCGGCTCGCACTGGCGTTGCGCTTCACTCAATTCCGTCCGCAATTGCATCTGGTCGTGATAATAGCCGGCGTCCGGCGGAAACAGCTTTTGGAAAGCGCGAAAAAAAGGCTCCAGATGCATCTTGCTGTTGCGCAGCCGCGAGCAAATGGTTTGATCGAGATAACCTGCCGTTGTATGCAAAGAACAATACAAGGTTTTGCGATACTGCGAAATCAGATCACCAAATTTTTCTCGCATGGTCTCCGCCACGTTGATCACATCAAAACGTTCGTGCGGAATGAGCGTCAATTGAATCTCTAAAGGATGCAAAGCCATCATGGTTTATTTTAAGTTAGTTCTGCCAGCGGCGAAATGATCTAAACGTCTCAACTATACGGGCATAGCCGGATTGCTGCTGAAATTATATTTTAACCAAATGCGGTGGTTTGATTGAATGTCGTTACGCGACCGCCTGAAATAAAGATAAACCAAAGAATTATAAATGTCAAGTCTAAGCTTTGGCGGCGCTGGCGCCATTTGGGCATGGCGGTCTTATGAAAAATACGCAAAGTACCGTCCGGGCGCTTCGTTCTGTGAGCGAAAGTAAATTTTTACGATTGCACAAATCGCATAAATGCGCGCCCGGGCGGTAAAATAGCTGAATCATACGAAAAAATCACGCGCAGCGGCCTGAAACGCCCGTGGCCGCCAGCGTCTTTTTATTGGCTGGTGGCCCAAAACGGCTTCCACTTTTCTTCCGCCGGCGGCGGCGTCAGCAAGCTCACGAAAATGAGCGCCAGAATCGAGGCGCTGGCCGCCGGAATGATGATGTAATCCGTTTCCATCAGAGGTTCCGGCAAAATAAAATTCATCGCGGTGATGACGATGGTGACCAGCATGCCGGCCACAATCGAAGCCACGCCGCCGGCAACCGTCGTTCTTTTCCACAAGAAGGCGGCGAGCAAAGCCGGGGTGATGCCGGCGCCGACCATGGTATAAGCGGTAAAGGCCATGTCCAGAATGCTTTTAAAAAAGGTGGCGACCACATAAGCGACAACGCCGAGAACGACGATAAGCGCGCGCTGGACGCGCACGATTTTTTCCTGTGACGCCGCGGGGTTGATGAAGCGCTGGTAAATATCGCGCGTCACGTTGGTCGAGGGAATCATCAAAAACGTATTGGCCGTCGACAAAATGATAGCGACCGCCGCCGCCATCAGCAAGCCGCCGGCAAACATCGGCAAATCGTAACGGGCGATCTGCAAAATAATGGTTTCCGTTTCGGCTTTATTGAGCGCGCCGTCGGGGCCGGCAAAAGGCGCCAGCGTAAAGTATTTCGCGCTGCCAATCACCGCCAGGGCGCAAAGCATGCTTTCAATAAAAACGACGCCGATAATCATGCCGATCACCGCCCGCCGCGCCGAATGCTCGTCCTTGGCCGCAAAAAATTTTTGATACATGCTGCTTTCGCCGAGCAACAGAAAAAAAGTGGGAAAGAAAACGCCGGCGGCCCACAGCCCGCCATGCTGGCCCAAGACGGCGAAATGATCCGGCGGCAAAGTCTGAACTTGTTGCCAACCGCCCACGGCGGAGAGTATGAGCGGCACACCAATGATGACTCCGAGCGTCATCACGATACCGTTAAACAGATCGACCGCGATAATCGACACCAGGCCGGCCAGCATCGTAAAAAGGATCGTGATCGCGCACGTGATGGCGCCGCCGATCATGGGGTCGAGACCGGTGAGAATATTGATCAACCGGCCGCCGCCGCGGAATTGATAGCCGGCGATGGTGAGATAAGCAATGATGATCGCGAAGGTCCCGAAAATGCGCGCCCATTTATTGTATCGTTTTTCGAGGATATCGGACACCGTGAATTCCGCAATGCGCCGCACGCGATGCGCCAAAAAATATACAATGGCGATGCCGGCCCACGCCCCGGCGCTCATCCACAGCTCGGAAAAACCCATGCGAAACGCCAAGCCGGCGCCGCCAAACAGGCTGCCGGAGCCGATCCAGGTGCAAATCAGCGTGCCGACGAGCAGCAGCGTCGGCGTCTTACGGCCGGCAACCATGAAATCTTCTTGTGTTTTCACGCTGCGCATTTTGGAAATGCCAACCGCGAAAAGCAGCACCAGATAACCGACGACAACCCAGACATAAAACATAATTTCCTCTTTCTCCGCTTGGTGATGATATGAGATTCGTGGTTCTTCTCCGGGGTGGAGTCTTGTTATGATCTTGAATTTTAGGTTTTAGCCGCCTGCTGGGTTAAGTCCGCCGAGGGCCGCGGCGAATTATTTGTACAGCAAATACTTTTGCCGCAACTCGCGAAAGCCTGCCGTCTCTTTTTCAATACGTTCTAAAATTGTCGCCGGTTTGTTGCCGGCCAAAATCATTTGCGCCACCCACCTTTGGCCGCTCAGCCGCGCCATGGAATTTTCTTTGATTACAAACTGCTTCGGATGCAACGCCTGCAGCGCGCAAAGCAGATGAATACCGAAAGCGACGGCGCGAAATTGATGTGGATCAGTGACTTCCAATTGCAAGCCGCGGCAGCCCGTGCCTTTGAACTTCGGATTCAGCGCCTTGCCGGGAATGTCGAGGGGAATGAAATCGATCGGGCGCAAATCGATGCCGGGGACACGATCTTGTAAACGCGCCATCAATTCTTGCGAATCAAGCCACGGCGCGCCGACTTTTTCAAAGGGTGAATGGGTGCCGCGTCCTTCGGAAAAATTCGTCGCCTCCAGCAAACACGTGCCCGGATACAACAACGCGGTGGCGGGAGACGTCATGTTCGGCGAGGGCGAGACCCATGGCAAGCCGGTTTCAGCAAACACCATGTCGCGGCGCCAGCCGTCCATTTTTATCACATGCAAATCAGCTTTGATTGTTTGCGGTGTTTCTTTCGGACCGGTTTTGAGCCAACCTTCTTCGTTGAACATTTGCGCCAATTCGCCGACAGTCATCCCGTGCCGCAACGCGATGGGATACATGCCGACAAACGAACGCTCCGCCGGATCGAGCCCCGGCCCTTCGACCAGATCGCCGATGGGATTGGGGCGGTCTAAAACGTAAAACGGAATTTTCGCTTCAGCCGCAGCTTCCATCGCAAGCGCCATGGTGCTGATGTAGGTGTAGAACCGCGCGCCAACGTCTTGAATATCGAAAATCAACACGTCGATATTCTGCAGCATGGCCGCCGTGGGTTTGTTGATTTCGCCATACAGGCTGTAAACCCTCACACCAGTGAGCGAATCGATGCCGCTGGCGATTTTGGCGCCGGCCTCGGCTTGCCCGCGCACACCGTGCTCCGGTCCAAACAAAGCAACGAGCTCGGCGCCTTTGGCCTGCTTGAACAAATCTGCAATGTGCCGGCCATCACGATCAATACCGGTGTGATTGGTGACAAGGCCAACGCGCTTGCCGGTGAAATCGCTGAAATCCGTAGCCACGACCACATCCAGGCCGGTGCGGATAGTTGGTTGCTTTTGGCTGTGGAGTTGTGGTGTCAAAAAAGCGAGAAAAACTAAAAGGATTAACTTAAAGACAAGTCCAACGGAGGAAGGGTGCGAATGAGAAACAAAGTGCATGATAATCGGTGTATAAAAGAATAATGAGAGTATTTTTTTGAAGGCAACTGATTTTTAAAGCACTGGCGTTTCATCACATCCAGCAATAATTCAAATAAATCATGTTGCTTCGATTGTGTGCTATTCTAATCAAAATTTACCAGGTTGTCAAGCGAAATCTCCATAACCGCGGGCGATCGCTAACCGCCCGGGCGCTTTTGATGCGCTTATGCAAGCGACAGCGTCCGGGCGGTCACTTGCATGACATGGCGTGTCTGTCAAGCCGGCAGCCGTTCGGCAAATCTTGCAGACTGTGCCGCCAGGCTGGCAAAACATGGCGGACTCGTCAGTTGAAATGACAATAACACAAAATAATATACGACACAATGACTCGAAAACTCAGTGGCACAGGGGTTGCAAAAGGCAAACAGCGGAAGCATGAAACATAAACAAGAAATGAACCCATAAACTTTAGCCAAGGAGATTTTACCATGTTGACCAAATTCAATCTTGCCCCCGTGCCGTCGTTCTTCTCCGCCTTCGAACGCCCATTGTTCAGCGATTTGTTTGATGGCGAAGCCCCGGTGGTCACCTATTCGCCGCGCGTTGACGTCGTCGAGAACAAGGAGAATTTCGTCGTGCGCGCCGAGTTGCCGGGCATGAAGAAAGATGACGTGAAGCTTTCATTGGAAAACAACGTGTTGACGCTGAGCGGCGAGAAACGTGCCGAAGCGAAACGCGATGAAGATAATTTCCATTTGCGCGAAAGCCGCTACGGCAAGTTTGAGCGCAGCTTCCGCTTGACCGACAACATCGATCGCAGCAACATCGTGGCGGACTACAAAGACGGTGTGCTCACCATCAGTCTGCCCAAGACCAAAGAGTCGCTGCGCAAACAAATCGACATCAAGATGAGCTAACGCTTCATCTCGCCTCGGCGCGGATCTTGTAACCCCGGCCCTGGTGGGCCGCGTTGTATGCAGGGCGACAAGTAAACACGAGTTTAGTTCCCAAACCGGCACCGGCTTTAAAAGCAGCTGGTGCCGGTTTTTTATTTGGTTTCACTAAAATTGCAGGCCGGTTTCCTCAAGCCAAATTTTTAAACGCCGGCATTCCACAACAAGTTTTTCCAGAGGAAAATGCGCATTGGCGGGGCTGCTTGAGGGCAAAACATAAATACGCGAAGCGCCCAACGTTTCCGGCTGCGGGCCGGGCCGCACCTGCACTTTTGCCGGCACCCCAAACACCCACCGGAAGCCGGTCAAACCGATGAAACAAATAACTGGCGGCGCCAGCCGTTTAATCTTGCGGCGAAGAATTTTGACGCCCGCCTGTATTTCTGCCGGCGCCAATTCGTCAATTTGGCTGGTCGCGCGTTCGACCACATCGGTAAAGCCGATCCCCCGCTCGAACAAAATTTTTTCATCGCCGGCTTTGACTTCGTGTCCAAAAAAGTTGGCGGCGGAGAGCGCCGGCCAAAAGCGATTGGTGGGGCGGGCGAAATATTTTCCGGCGCGCGCCGAGTAAAGCCCGGGATTCAAGCCGATGAACACGAGTTTTAAACCGGGCCGCAGATAATCCGGCAGGGTCAAGACTTTGGTGATGGGCATGACGGCTGCCTCCGAAAATCACCGCCTGGCGCCGAAGGAAAAACCATGCTCTGAAAAATTCGGCGCCATTCCATCGGAACTTTAAAAAGGATTTTACGCATTTATAAAATCAAGCCACCGATAACGCCCGCCACGGTGGTTTGCAAAATACCAATAAGCGCGCTGCCAAACACCATGGCGGTGGGATAGGGAAACGTGGCGAATTGATTGAGCATTTGCGGCAGGTAAATCGCCAGCCCGGCGAGAAAACCAAACAGGGCGCCGGTCAGCAGGGGCACCTCGGCCGGCCACGCCAGGCGCAGCAAATAAGCAAAAATCAACGCGAACGCCAGGTTGGCGATATAATGCAGAGGCAGGCGCCGCTTGCCGGTTTCATCGTCAAGCCGGGGGGTCAGGCGTTTATAGGTTTTGCCCAGAACGACGAGATGTCCAAAGCTCGCTATGATTGCTATCGCCAGCCACATCGCGCCGGCGGCGAGAAAGTAGTTGGTCATATTCTTTCTCCATTTTTTGAAAAATCAGCGTGCGACGGCTGAATGCACAAAATTTTCCATTGTTGCAATAAAAAAATGGCGTTTTCGTACGCCACGAAGTCAGCGGGTTTGATACGACAAAATATGAAAAAAACTTTTTTTACTTGCAAGCGGAAAGTGGTGGAATTTTCCCGGCGAAACTTTTGCCGAAGAAAACCGAAAAAAATCCATCTTTCCGCTTGCTTTTCTCCGTGAAGAAATTAAATTGACTATTAACCCAAAGGAGTCACCCATAAGGCGTAAAACGTAAATGCATAAAAACGTAAAACTATGTTGTCATTTTTGAGGAGGTGAAAGTGGAAACCACCAAACAAAAAGCGTTAAAAATCATCGCGAAGCTTTCGGAAGACAGCTCGTGGGGCGACATTCTCGCCGAGTTGCACATTGCGCAAAGAAATGAAGCGAATTCCCGCGTGGAACGCAATGAAGATTTTGCGCCGATGCTGAATGAATTCAGCGCGAAACTCACGGGCATTCTACAGGACGAATTTGCCACGGCCCGGGAAATTCTCGTGGAACCGGCGCCGGATGGCGAGCGCGTGAAAGGCGTAATTGTCGCCGACAGTTTCACGGGAATGGATGATGCCGACCGGCAGGATCACGTTTGGGATTTGCTGGAATCCAAGCTGAGCCAGACCGAACAGCGCCGCGTTTTGAGCTTGATTGCCTACACGCCGGAGGAATACCGCGCCTTCAAAGAAGAGTAAAGCCAGGAGCCAGTTGCAAGTGGCAAACGACAAAGCGCCGGCGGCTTCGCCCCTGTCAAATCGGCATCGTTGAACTTTACCACCCAACGAAAATGAACTCAGCCAACGAAGCGCAAGCTCTTGCCGTCGCCACGCAACTCACCGGCCTCGACGCGAAGTGGCTGCAGGCCTTTGATATTGAAGATCCGTTCAACGAAAATTTGCGGCTGCGCGGCTTTCTGAGCCAAAAGCCGGATCATCGCTACGGGGCGGTGGCCCTAACCCACGTCGGCGCCGTTGCAGCGCCGCAACTCCTCCTCGCCACGCCAAAACTCCACTATCCTTTCGGCAAAGACGGCTCCTTTCATTTCCCGCCCATCAAAAAAATTTCTCTCTACGAAAAGCTGGATGGGACGAATGTTCTCGCCTATCGTTATCACGATGGCGCGGGACGATGGCATTTGACGTATAAATTGCGCCTCGCACCGACGCTGCGCAACAGCCGGTGGGGCCCGTTTCTCGACATGTGGCAGGAGTTGCTGCGCCAGCATCCCACCATTCCGCAACTCGTTGAAACCAACGATTGTCATATCAGCTTCGAAATGTACGGCAGCCGCAACACGCATTTGATGGTTTACGACGTCGATCTGGCGGTCGCCGCTTTGTTCGGCGTGCGCCGGGATGCGAGCATTGTGCCGTTGTTCAAGCTCAATCTGCTCGGCGTTCCGGGCGTGCCGCTGGCCGGCGAACTGGTCGCGGGAGAAGATCCAGTGGCCAAATATGCCGAGATTCGCGCGGAAATGGAAAAACGCAATCGCCACACGGAAGATGAAAAATTGACCGGCATCGAGGGCACGGTGTGGTACGTCGAAGAGCCGGAGGGCCGCGTCTCGATGTGGAAATGCAAGCCCGA
>JAJVHT010000186.1 GCA_022072515.1 bacterium | reverse complement strand
CTTTTTGTCTGCATCATTCTGCAAGCCTGGTCACTGCATGCCCAAACCGCGGCAGATTCCGCGGCGATCAAAAAAGCGGCGTTGGATTATGTCGAAGGCTGGTATGAAGGCAATCCCGAACGCATGGAGCGCGCGCTGCACCCCGAGCTGGCGAAGCGCATCGTGCGGACGGATCAAAATGGTAGAAGCCGTCTCGAACAAATGAGCGCAATGAGCCTGGTGCAAGGAGTGAAACGCGGCGGCGGCAAAGATACACCCATCGCGCAGCAACAAAAGGACGTTTTCATTCTCGACATTTTTCAAAATACCGCCAGCGCCAAGGCCATCATGTCCGGCTGGATCGATTACCTGCACCTGGCCAAATGGAACGGCGAGTGGAAGATCGTCAACGTGCTGTGGGAATTGAAGCCGCAGAAGAAATCGCAATGAAGAAGTAAGCGATGGCCAGTGACCAGTATTCGGTCACGCATAATTTCATCATTGGATTCAGCCATGTTCAAAAACGACCTCAAAATCGCTTTCCGCAACTTGTGGAAGCAAAAAATTTATTCCTTTATCAATATTCTCGGCTTGGCCGTGGGCATGGCCGTCTGTTTGTTGATTTATCTTTTTATTCGCAACGAGCTGAGCTTCGACCGCTTGCACGCGAAAGCTGAAAACATTTATCGCTTGAACGAAGTGCAATGCTTTGAAGACATCAGCCCGCAACACGTCGCGCTCTCCATGTATCCCATGGGGCCGGCCTTGAAAGAATCCTATCCGGAGATCGTCGATTTCGTGCGCTTTGTCGGCGGCGGCACGGTGTTGCGCAACGATCCCAAACAAGTTATTGTCGAGAAAACTTTTTGGACCGATCCCGCGTTCTTCACGGTGTTTGATTTCGCGCTGCGCCACGGCGACCGCGCCACCGCGCTGAACGAGCCGAACAGCGCCGTGCTTACGGAAGAGACGGCGCAAAAGCTTTTCGGCACGGACGATTTAATTGGCAAAACTTTTTTGCAGGGCGAACGGCAGCTTAAAATTACCGGCGTTTCGCAAAACATTCCGAAGACCTCGCATTTACAATTCGATGCGCTGTTTTCTTTGAGCACGATCGAGAATGACAACATGCGCAAAAATTGGGGATCGAATGGGCTCGTCACGTATCTCTTGCTCGCGCCCGGCGCCGATATTGCAAAGCTCGAAGCGGCCTTCCCGCAATTTCTTGAAAAAAACATGGGCGAGGGCAAAAAGTTTTATGAGCTGTATTTGCAGCCGCTGCACGAAGTGCATCTCGGCTCGATGAACGTCACGCACGATTACAATAATTGGCAAAAATTCGACGGCAAATATATTTTTGTTTTTTCCCTGCTCGCCGTTTTCGTGCTCGTCATTGCCGCCATCAATTTCATGAATCTCTCCACGGCCCGCTCTGCGAGCCGCTCGAAAGAAGTGGACGTGCGCAAATCGATCGGCGCGCATCGCACCCAGCTCGCGCGGCAGTTCCTGGGCGAGTCAGTGATTCTCGCTTTCATCGCGCCGGCGGAACCGCGCTGATGATTGCGCTCACCACTGTAAGTACGCACGCTCTCAAAGCGGCGCTGGCAAATCCGGTCGAAGCATTGCGCTATGAATGATTGCGATTTATGAGAACCAATTGGCCAGTTGCAATCCAAAATCTGAAATGGAGAATCCATGCTCAAGAACTATCTCAAAATCGCCCGGCGCAATTTGCGCCGGCACAAAGGTTACACCTTCATCAATATCGCCGGCCTCACGGTCGGGATGGCGTGTTGCGCGTTGATGCTTTTGTTCATTCGGCACGAGTTGAGTTATGATCGCTTCAATAAAAAGGCCGATCGCATTTACCGCATGATCATGCACATGTCTCGCGAGGGAAACGTACACACCGGCTCGGTGATGGCGGCGCCGATTGGGCCGGCGCTCGTGGAAGAATTTCCGGAAATTGATAAGGCCGTGCGTTTGCAAATGCCTTATAACACCACGCCGGTGAAATATCAAGACCGGCAATTTTACGAGAAAGAATTTTATTACGCCGATCCCAACATTTTTGAAGTTTTCGATTTTCCTCTGCAACAAGGCGATGCCGCCACCGCATTGCAAAATCCTAAATCCGTGGTCTTGAGCCAGAACGCTGCACGAAAATACTTTGGTGCAGAAAATCCGCTCGGAAAAATTTTGCAGATCGAGCGCGGCAAACGCGAGTTTCAAGTCACGGGTGTTTTGCAGGAGATTCCTTCGACTTCGCACGTGCGTCCGGATTTTCTGATTCCATTTAACAATCTGCTGCCGCGGCAATTGTCCAATTGGTGGATGTTCAGTTATCCCACGTATGTTTTGTTGGATGAAAAGGCCCTCGCGGCGAGCGTGGCCGCCAAATTCCCCGAATTTGTCAAGAAGCATTACAGCAACGGGCCGCCCGGATTTGCCGGACTCGCGTTGAGCATGCAACCGCTCACCGATATTCACCTGCGCTCGGATTTCAATAATGACCCCGGCAAGCTGAGCGCGATGACCTACATTTATTTGTTTGCGGCGCTTGCGGCTCTCATTATCGCCATCGCCTGCATCAATTTCATGAATCTGGCTACAGCCCGCTCGCAGCACCGTGCCCGCGAAGTCGGCGTGCGAAAAGTCGTCGGCGGCATGCGGCGGCAGCTCGTTCTGCAATTCCTCGCCGAAGCCGTCGTTCTCGCCTTTATCGCGGTTATCGGCGCCGCCGTGTTGATCGAATTTTTCCTGCCGGCTTTCAACGCGGTGGCGCAAAAAAATATTCAGATCGACTATACCTCGGATTGGTCGCTCGTCGCGGGATTTATTGCGCTCGCGCTCATCGTGGGAATCGCGGCGGGAAGTTATCCGGCTTTTTTTCTCTCGCGTTTTCAGCCGGTGGACGTATTGAAGGGCGGCGCGGCTGCGGGAACCTCCGGCGCGCGGCTACGGCAACTGCTTGTCGTCGGTCAATTCGTGATCTCGATTGTGTTGATCGTCTGCACGTTCATCGTCAACGATCAGATCGAATTTATCCGCAACAAGCGCCTCGGTTTCGACAAAGAGCAAGTTCTCATTGCGATGCTGCGCGGTGAGGCGGCACAAAACGACTGGCCCGTACTCAAAACCGAATTGTTGCGCCATCCGGAATTTGTGCAAGTGTCGGCCTCCTCGGCCGTGCCGGCAGATAAGGGATATTGGATTACCGGCTCGCGCCGCGGCGATTCAGAAGAGGAAAAAACCGTTTACACCTATCAGGTTGATTATGATTTTTTCGCGACGCTCGGCATCAAGCCGGCGGCGGGCAGATTCCTATCGCGCGAATATCCCAGCGACAGCGCGCAAGCTTTCGTTTTGAACGAGGCCGCCGTGAAAGAATTTGGCTGGGAATCCGCCGCCGCGGCGATTGGCCAAAGCTTTGTTTGGCTGGGCGCGGGCCCGGAGAATGCGAAAGAAGGGACCATTGTCGGCGTGGTCAAAGATTTTCATTTTCGCCCGCTGTATGAAGAGATCGCACCCGCGGTGTTTCATCTCATGCCGTGGGGAAGCGAGTGGCTCGTTCTGCGCGTGCGGCCGGATAGCATGGAGCCGGCGCTCGCCATTCTCAAAACGCAATGGCAGAAGTTCGATCCGCAGCATCCGCTGGAGATATCTTTTATGGACGAACGTGTCGAAGCGCAATACGGCGCCGAAACCCGCCTGCTCAAACTCTTTAGCCTCTTTTCCGCGTTTGCGATTTTCATTTCCTGTCTTGGCCTTTTCGGGCTGGCCTCATTTACCGCCGAGCAGCGCACCAAAGAAATCGGCATCCGCAAAGTGTTAGGCGCTTCGGTGGCCAACATTATTCTCATGCTCTCGAGCGGCTTCACGCGCCTGGTGTTGATTTCGTTCATTGTCGCTGCGCCCATCGCCTGGTGGGCGATGAGCAAGTGGCTGCAAAATTTTTCCTATCGCCAACCGCTCGGCCTCGACGTGTTTATCTGGGCCGGCTTATTGGCGTTGGGAATTGCATGGCTTACTGTGAGCTATCAAGCGCTCAAAGCCGCGCTGGCAAATCCGATTGAAGCCCTGCGATACGAATAGCTTCTCCGGGCGGCGATCCCGCTTCCCGGAAGGGAAGCGTTGCGGTATGAATGAGAAAAAACTCTATGGATTAAAATAGTTATTAGGCCTTGGACTGTGGACAAAACGAGTTCGGACGATTATGTTCAAAAACTATCTCAAAATTGCTGCCAGAAATCTGCGCAAACAAAAGGGCCAGACCTTGATCAACCTCGCGGGACTGGCGGTCGGCATGGCGTGTTGCTTGCTTATTTTGTTGTACGTGCAACACGAGCTTAGTTATGATCAGTATCACCAAAGCAAAAAGCGTATTTATCGTCTCGCCACGCGCATACAAAGCGCCTCGTTTGAGGGCATTGCGAAAGTGAATGGCCCGTGGGGCATCGCGGTGAAAAATGACGTGCCGGAGGTGGAAAACGTGGCGCGTTTTGTAATCGTCGGGCAGATTTTAATCGGCAAAGGCGAAAAACGTTTTTATGAAGCCAATGGTTTGTATGCCGATTCCACGGCGTTGCAGATCTTCAGTTTTCCGCTTCTCCAAGGCGACCGGCGCACCGCGCTCACGGCGCCCAATACCATCGTTGTCACCCGCGACTTTGCGCGCAAATATTTTGGTGACGCCAACCCCCTCGGGCAAACGCTCACGCTTGACAATCAAACCGAATACACCATCACCGGTTGGCTCGACAACATTCCGGCCAACTCACATTTCACTTTTGATTTTTTGCTGTCGATGGCGAGTCTGAAGCATCCGCAGCGCGAGAGTTGGATACAATGGAATCAATTTTACACGTATCTGTTGTTGAAAGAAAATGCCTCGCCATCAACTGCCGCAGCAAAGATTCCGGCGGTTTTACAAAAAGGCATGGGGGTCGAAGCGGCGTCGCGGTATTCGCCGTTCTTGCAGCCTTTAACGCAAATTCATTTACACTCGCATCTCTTCCGCGAGATGGCGCCCAACTCCAGCATGGCGCGCATTTATATTTTTTCCAGCATCGCCCTGTTTGTGTTGAGCATCGCCGCGATTAATTTCATCACGCTCAGCACCGCGCAGGGAACGCGGCGCGCCAAGGAAGTGGGGGTGCGTAAAGTTTTGGGATCGCAACGCCGGCAGCTTGTCGGGCAATTTCTCGCGGAAGCGGTTTTGCTCTGCCTGTTTGCCGTTATTCTGGCAATCAGCCTGGCGGAATTTTTATTGCCGATTTTCAATACGCTGGTGGATCGAAGCCTGGACCTGGCCTGGCTCAAGAATCCAGTGTTGTGGCTGGCGGCATTGGGATTCACGCTGTTCATTGGCGTGCTCGCCGGCAGCTACCCGGCATTGGCGCTTTCTGCCTTCCAGCCGATGCACGCTTTAAAAAGCCGGACTGACCACACCGGCGGAAAATCCGTGCTGCGGAACGGTTTGGTCGTTTTGCAATTTGCGCTGTCGGCATTTTTGCTGATGGCGACCAGCGTGATTTATCGGCAAACGCAATTTGTGCGCGCCAAAGACCTCGGCTACAACACGGAGCAAATTCTGACGATTCCAATTCAGAATCCGTTGCTGGCAAAAAATTATGAAACGGTGAAAAGCGAATTGTTGCAGCATCCGAACATCGTGGCCGTCTCGGCTTCGGCGAATTTGCCGGGTGGCAGCGACTGGGGCATCCCCACACAGCCCGAAGGCGTGCCGCCCGAGCAGGTGCCGCCGATGCGGATACTCGCGGTCGATCATGATTTTCTCAATACCTTCCAAATGCAAATTGCTGAAGGCCGGGGCTTTTCCAAAGAACTGGCGAGTGACAGCACCAGCGCGTTTATGCTCAATGAAGAAGCCGCCCGGCAATTGCATTGGCGCGCGCCACTCGAAAAAAAGGTCGCCATGCCTGCAATTCAGCGAAGAGCCGCGCCCGTTATCGGCGTGGTCAAAGATTTTCATTTTCGTTCGTTGCGTGAGCGCCTTGGCCCGCTGCTTTTCTTCGTTCCGCCGCCGGAATGGATGACGACCTTCTCGGTGCGCGTCCGGCCGGAAAATATTCCGGAAACAGTGCGCTTTCTCGAAGAAAAATTTGCGCAACTCGATCCCGGCCATCCGCTGGCATACACTTTCTTTGACGAGCGCATGGCGCGGCAATATCAAAATGAAATGCGCCTGCAAAGGATGTCGTCTTATGCCGCCGGCTTGGGAATTTTCATCGCGTGCCTCGGCTTGTTCGGGCTGGTCTCTTTTGCGACCGCGCAACGCACGAAAGAAATCGGCATTCGCAAAGTCCTCGGCGCCACGACGAGCGGCATCCTCGGCCTGCTTTCCAGGGAAACTCTGCAGCTCGTTGTCGTCGCCAATCTGGTTGCCTGCCCGGTGGCTTATTTTGTCATGCAACGCTGGCTGCAAGATTTCGCCTATCGCGTCGAGTTGTCGCCGGCGATTTTTGCGCTGGCTTGTTTATTCACGATTCTTCTCGCGCTCGCGACCGTGAGCTATCGTTCCCTCAAAGCGGCGCTGGCGAATCCGGTGAATGCGTTGCGCTACGAATAACAATTGCACAATGGTTATGCCACGGGCAGTTTTAACAACGGAGCTTGTATGTTCAAAAACTACCTCAAAGTCGCTGCCAGAAATTTGCTCAAGCACAAAGCCTATTCGTTCATTAATATTTTTGGTCTGGCCGTTGGCTTGGCCTGTGGCGGCGTGATTTTGCTCTACGTACAAAATGAACGGGGTTACGATAAGTATCACCAGGATGCGAAACAGTTGTATCGCGTCGCGGTTTTGAAAGACGCCACGGGTATCTCCCAGGGCCAGGCCAGCGCCACCTACGGGCTGGCGGAAGTACTGCAAAAAGATTATCCGGAGGTGATCGCTGCCGTCCGCCTGTACAAAGCCAACGAATCGGCCGTCGTCAAGATTGCCGATCAGCAATTCACCGAAGAACGCTTTTATTTTGCGGATTCGACGCTCTGGAAGCTATTCACGATTCCCTTTTTGCGCGGCAAGGCCGAGACTGCGCTCACGCATCCAAACAGCATGGTGGTGAGTCGGCAGATTGCCGAGAAATATTTTCGCAGCCTCGACGTTCTCGGCAAAGTGGTGACGGTCAATCTCAACAACCGCAACGTCGATTTCAAGATCACTGGCGTCGCCGCGAACGCGCCGGAGAACACGCATTTCAAATACGACGTGCTTGCCTCTTTCGAGAACGTGTTGATGACGGCGAACAATGTGGATCTTTTCAAAAGTTGGTTCGTCTATCCGATTTGGACTTATCTCAAGCTGCGCGAAGGGTTTCCCGCCGCCGAATTTGAAGCCAAGCTCGCGCAAGTCGTCAAGAAATATTTTCCGCCGACGCGGCAAAACTCGCGGCTGTTCTTGCAGCCGGTGCAGGATATCCATCTCACCTCGCAATTGGAGGGTGAGATCGAAGCCAACAACGACATTCTCTACATTTATATCTTTTCCGGCGTCGCGCTGCTCGTGCTGATCATCGCCTGCATTAATTTCATGAATCTGACCACCGCGCGGTCGATCCATCGCGCCAAAGAGGTGGGCATGCGCAAAGTGCTCGGCGCGTATCGCACGCAACTGGTCAAACAATTTCTGGCGGAGTCCATGCTCGTCAGCGGCGGCGCAGTCGTTTTTGCCGTTGGGTTGATCGAGTTGTTTCTGCTGATTTTCAACGCGCTTTCCGCCATTCACTTGCGCTTGAATCTCTTTGCCAACGGCTGGTGGGTCCTTGGATTTATCGGACTGGGCCTGGCGGTCGGCCTGCTGGCGGGCATCTATCCCGCTTTCTTTCTTGCGGCGTTTCAGCCGAGCAAAACTTTGAAAGGCGCCTTTGCCAGAGTCGCCGCCGGCGCACGTTTGAGAAAAAGCTTGGTCGTTTTACAGATGGCGATCACCATCGTTCTGCTTGTTGCGATTGCGACAATCTCACAGCAGATGCAATTTATCCACAGCAAGAAGCTCGGTTTTCAAAAAGAACAAATGCTGCTCATCCGAGCGCCCGGGACCAAGTGGGCCGCGGCGTATGAATCATTCAAGCAACAGCTTTTGCAAATTCCCGAGGTCGCCGGCGTCACGAGAAATTCCTCTCCGTTGGGCGAGGGCTTTCCCATCCGTTCACTCTTCTTCAAAGAAATAGTCGAAAGCGAAAAAGTGGCGCTGCCTTACGTTTTCGTCGGGCACGATTTCGCGACGGTGTACGGCCTCGAATTTCTTGAAGGCCGCGATTTTTCCAAAACGTTTTCGACGGATACGAATTTTGTTTATATTGTCAACGAGGCCGCGGTGAAAGCTTATGACTTGAAACCCGCCCTCGGCAGATTTATCGCTTCCGGCGATAGAAATCCGCAGCGCGGGCAAATCGTCGGCGTGCTCAAGGATTTCCATTTTGCCTCGCTGCACCAAAAAATCGAGCCGCTGGTTATCGGGCTTTTCAACGGACCGCTGCCGTATATTTCCGTCAGATTAAGCGCCGGCAATCTCTCCCATACCGTGAGCCAGATTCAAAAAGTCTGGACGCAGTTCGAGCCTGAGCGCGCCATGGAATTTTCTTTTCTCGATGACCGGCTCGATCAACTTTACAAATTTGAAGCGCAGCTCGGGAAAATCGTGAGCTATTTCGCCGTACTGGCGATCTTCATCGGCTGCTTGGGATTGTTCGGCATGGCCTCGTTCGCGGCGGAACAACGCACGAAAGAAATTGGTATCCGCAAAGTGCTCGGGGCCTCCGTTCCCGGCGTCATCGCGTTGCTGTCCAGGGATTTCACCAAACTCGTTGCGCTCGGCTTCATCATCGCCGCGCCCGTGGCTTATTTGGCGATGCGCCGCTGGCTCGACGACTTCGCCTACCGCATCGAGCTGGGCGCCGGCGTGTTTCTTCTGGCCGGTGTCGTTGCCTTGCTTGTCGCGCTGCTGACGGTGAGTTATCAATC
>JAJVHT010000108.1:6725-9003 GCA_022072515.1 bacterium | reverse complement strand
CGCGCGGGCATCGCCACGGTTTTCCCGCAGGCGATTGGCCTGGCTGCGATGTGGAATACGGACCTAATGTGGCAAATTGCCGACGTGATTTCGACTGAAGCTCGTGCGAAGCACCATGAGTCGGTTCGGCAAGGTGATCGCGATATTTATAAGGGATTGACATTTTGGAGCCCCAACATCAATATCTTCCGTGATCCGCGCTGGGGACGCGGCCAGGAGACTTACGGCGAAGATCCGTATCTAACCGCGCGCATGGGTGTTGCCTTTGTGAAAGGCTTGCAGGGAGATGATCCGAAATATTTCAAAGTCATCGCGACGCCAAAGCATTACGCCGTCCACAGCGGGCCGGAGCCGGACCGGCATTCATTCAACGCGATTATTAATAATCGCGATCTCTATGAAACGTATTTGCCCGCTTTCGAAGCGTGCATCAAAGAAGGTGGCGCTTATTCCGTCATGTGCGCGTACAACCGCTACATGGGCGAAGCCTGTTGCGGATCGCCGAAATTATTGCAAGAAATTTTGCGCGACGATTGGAAATTTGCTGGATACATTGTCTCCGATTGCTGGGCGGTTGACGATATTTTCAAATATCACAAGATCGTTCCAACCGCCTCGGCGGCATCGGCGCTGGCGGTGAAATCAGGAACGGATTTGGAATGCGGCGTTTTATATACTCCGGCTTTGCTTGACGCGATTAAGCAAGGAACAATAACCGAAGCAGAGATCAATGTGGCCGTAAAACGGCTTTTCACCGCCCGATTCAAGCTTGGCATGTTTGACCCGCCAGAAATGGTGAAATATGCGCAAATTCCGTTTTCGGAAAATGATTCGGAAGCGCACCGCCGGTTATCGTTGCGCGCCGCGCAAGAGTCTATCGTGCTCCTTAAAAATGAAAATAATACCCTGCCATTAAAAAAGAATTTGAAAAAAATTGCCGTCATCGGCCCCACGGCCAATTCGTATTTGATGCTCTTGGGAAATTACAACGGCACGCCGTCAAAATATGTAACCCCATTGCAGGGAATAAAGAATAAAGTGGGCCGCAATACGGAAGTTATTTTTGAAAACGGCTGTGATTTGATTGCCGCCGGTATGATTCTCAATAATCTTTCATCAGAGATATTGGCCGCTGACGGCAAGCCGGGATTGAAGGCGGAATATTTCAAAAACACCCAGCTCGCCGGCGTGCCTTTTTTTACGAAGATCGATCCGATAGATAACGCCAATTGGATTTATGGAACGCGGCTGCCCAATCTCCGGCAAGAGCCCCAATTCTCGATCCGCTGGAGCGGAACGATCAATGTGCCGGAAACCGGAGAATATAATTTTATCGTCAAAGGCGATGATGGGTATCGCCTATCCGTTGATGGCAAAATTGTCGTCGAAGATTGGACTGAGCATGATGAGCTGACCTCCAAAAGCAATCACGTTCACTTGGAAAAAGGCAAGCCGCACACGATCAAAATAGAATACTTTCAAAGCTCCGGCCGGCCGCAATTGTTCGTGCAATGGGAGCTGCTGAACGTCGATCACAGGCAGCGGGCCGTCGATCTCGCCAGGCGCTCCGACGTTGTCATCTTTGTCGGCGGTATTACTGCGCAGTTGGAAGGCGAGGAGATGAAAGTCGACTATGATGGCTTTAAAGGCGGCGACAGAACCCATCTTAAACTGCCGAAAGTGCAGGATGATTTGCTGAAAGCGCTTCACACCACCGGCAAGCCCATTGTGTTGGTGCTGACCAGCGGCAGCGCGCTTGCGGTGAATTGGGAAAATGAGAACCTCCCTGCCATTATACAACTGTGGTATCCGGGAGAAGAAGGTGGTACGGCGTTAGCCGACGTGTTGTTCGGCGATTATAATCCCGCCGGCAGATTGCCTGTGACTTTTTACAAATCCGTCGAGCAACTGCCGCCTTTTGAAGACTACAATATGAAAGGCCGCACTTATCGTTATTTTGCCGGCGAGCCGTTGTTTGCATTCGGCTATGGATTGAGTTATACGAAATTTGCGTATGCCAATCTCCTCGTGCCCAATGAAGCAAAAGCGGGCGATGAGGTTAAAGTTTCCGTCGAAGTTCAAAACCTTGGAAAGGTCGCCGGCGATGAAATTGTCCAGCTTTACGTCAAAGATGTGGAAGCTTCGGTGCCGGTGCCCATTCGTGCTTTGCAGGGATTCAAGCGAATTCATTTGGCACCCGGAGAAAAACGAATGGTGGAATTCAAATTACAACCCAGGCAGTTGGCGATTGTAGATGAGAATGCCAAACGCGTTGTTG
>JAJVHT010000108.1:0-6625 GCA_022072515.1 bacterium | reverse complement strand
CTTTAACGCCGGTTGAGCTCGTTCACTTGCTCGCCGAAGTTGGCGCGTATGGTGTCAACTTTCACGATAATGATCTCGTGCCAATCGATGCTACGCCCGCCGAGCGCGATCGCATCGTGCGCGATTTCAAAAACGCCTTGAAAGCAACCGGTATCGTCGTGCCGATGGCAACAACAAATCTCTTCGGCGATCCAGTCTTTAAAGACGGTGCTTTCACTTCGAATGATCCGAAAGTGCGCGCTTACGCGCTGCAGAAAACCATGCAGGCTATCGATCTCGGCGTTGAGCTGGACGCGAAAATTTACGTGTTTTGGGGCGGCCGCGAAGGCGCTGAAACCGACGCCGGAAAAAACCCGCTTGAAGCGATGAAACGCATGCGCGAGGCAATGAACTTTCTCTGTGAGTATGTGCGGGAACAAGGCTACAATCTCAAATTTGCGCTCGAGGCCAAGCCCAACGAGCCGCGCGGTGACATCTATCTCGCCACCACCGGACATATGCTCGCGTTCATCGCCACGCTTGACCATCCCGAAATGGTGGGCGTAAATCCCGAAGTGGCGCACGAGCACATGGCGGGATTGAACTTTCTGCACAACGTCGCGCAAGCTTGGGACGCCGGCAAGCTCTTTCACATTGATTTGAACGATCAAAATTTCGCCCGCTACGACCAGGATTTTCGTTTCGGCTCGCACAATTTCAAGCAAGCCTTCTTTCTGGTAAAATTTCTCGAAGACGTTGGCTACGCCGGCCCGCGCCATTTCGATGCCCATGCCTATCGCAGCGAAGACGTTGCGGGTGTCAAAGATTTTGCCACCGGCTGCATGCGCACCTATCTCATCTTGAAAGAGAAAGCCGCACAATTCAACGCCGATAAAGAAATCCAAGCGTTGCTCGCGGAAATCAATGCCGAAGTTCCGGAAATGACTCCACTACTCGGCAAATACTCCACGCAGAAAGCCGCGGCACTCAAAACACATACCTTCGACCGTGAAATCATTGCGAAACGCGGCCTGAAGTATGAACGGCTCGATCAACTGGTGTTTGAGTTGTTGATGGGCGTGCGGTGAGCAGTGAGTCGTGTTTAGTCAATGTTATTAAGTTAAGACGGCTGTCATTCTGGAAGAATCTTGTAACAGACGAGATTTGCGGTATCGGCATTTCGATGATGACGCTGCTCATTGATAAACCATTTTTCAAGCTGCGATTTCAATCGCTGGCGGAGATGCGTATGATTCATTCAAACAATAAATATTTCAAGCACGACGAAATTCTCCCCCGAGCATTCGGATTGTGCCGGTGGATGATGATTTTCGTTCTTGCCGTCGTTTTTGTTTGCCCTCAAATTATTTTCGCTGGCGAAAATGGTTTTTATATCTCCACTGCAAAAGGAAAAGGAGCATTCACCCTTTCCGCCTCCGGCCAATCGGCGCCATTATGCGTCAGCGCGCAAGATTATCCCGGCGTGCAACGCGTGCTGAAACACCTTCAAACTGACATCGCGCGTGTAACGAATGCGCCGCCCGAGATTTCGACGGATAAACTTCCAGCCGGAAAAGAGATTGTATTGATTGGAACATTGGGCAAAAATCCGGTGATCGACAAGCTCGTGCGAGATAAAAAGCTCGACGTAAACGATATTGCAGGAAAGTGGGAAGCATTTCTCATTCAAGTGATTGAGAAGCCGCTGCCTGATGTCGAGCGTGCGTTGATCATTGCCGGCAGCGACAAACGCGGCACCATTTTCGGCATGTATGATCTTGCCGCGCAAATCGGCGTTTCGCCGTGGTATTATTGGGCCGATGTGCCGGTGCAGAAAAAATCCGAGCTTTATGTTTTGCCGGGACGGCACACAGCGGGAGAACCGGCAGTGAAATATCGCGGCATTTTTATTAATGACGAAAATCCGGCGCTGCTGGGATGGGTCAACAAGACATTCGGCGGCTTCAATCATCATTTTTATGAAAAGGTGTTCGAGCTGATTTTACGTATGAAGGGAAATTTTCTCTGGCCGGCGATGTGGGGAAAAGCGTTTTATGATGATGACTCGCTCAATGCACCGCTGGCGGATGAATACGGTGTGGTGATCAGCACCTCGCACCACGAGCCGATGATGCGCGCGCACGTGGAATGGCAGCGCTACGGTTCCGGCCCGTGGAATTATGAAAAGAATGAAGCCAAGTTGCGCGAGTTTTGGACGCAGGGCATCAAGCGCATGAAAAGCTACGAGAGCGTCGTCACGCTCGCGATGCGCGGCGACGGCGACGAGCCGATGACGGAAGATGCGAATATCGGATTGTTGCAGAGAATCGTCAAAGATCAACGCGAAATTCTTGGGCAGGTAACGGGCAAAGAGGTAACGGCCATTCCGCAAGTATGGGCGCTTTATAAAGAAGTGCAGGACTATTATGACCACGGCATGCGCGTGCCGGATGACGTGACCCTGCTCTTGTGCGATGACAATTGGGGCAATATTCGCAAGCTTCCCCAGCGCGACGAAAAGCCGCGGCCCGGCGGTTACGGAATTTATTATCACTATGATTACGTCGGCGGGCCGCGAAATTATAAATGGCTTAACACCAATCAGATTTCGCGCGTGTGGGAACAAATGCATTTGGCGTATCGCTACGGCGCGAACCGAATTTGGATCGTCAACGTCGGCGACATTAAGCCGATGGAGTTTCCCACCGAGTTCTTTTTGGATTACGCGTGGAATCCTGAGCGGTGGCCGGCCGAACGGTTGCCGGAATACACCGCGCTTTGGGCCGAACAGCAATTCGGCGCAGAACATGCAAAAGATATTGCTGATATTTTAACCCAATACACCAAATTCAATTCGCGCCGCAAGCCGGAATTGCTCGCGCCGGATACCTACAGTTTGGTAAATTATCGCGAAGCAGAAACTATTGTGGCGGAATACAATGAACTGGCTGTTCGTGCGCAGCGGATTAGTGAGGCGTTGCCGGTGGAATACAAAGACGCATTTTATCAGCTTGTACTGCATCCCGTGCAGGCCTGCGCGAATTTGAATGAGCTTTATGTGACGGTCGGCAAGAACCGTTTATATGCGCAACAAGGTAGAGCGGCGACGAACGTGCTTGCACAAAAGGCCAAAGATTTGTTCGAACGCGATGCCGCAATCACGCATTACTACAACAACGTGATGGCCAAGGGCAAGTGGAATCACATGATGGATCAAACGCATATTGGTTACACCTATTGGCAGCAGCCGGACAGCAATTCCATGCCCGCGGTCAAAACGCTTGCAATCCCGGCTGCGGCGGAGATGGGCATTGCAAGCGAAGGTTCCATGCATTGGTGGCCGCATGAAAAAAGTGAAGTGGTGTTGCCGGAGTTCGATCCATACAACCGGCAAGCTTACTACATAGAAGTTTTCAATCGCGGGCAAGCTCCTTTTGAGTATGCGGTGCAAGCCGGTGCGCCGTGGGTCAAGATTGACAAAGCGAATGGCAAGATTGAAACAGAAGAGCGCTTGTGGGTTAGCATAGATTGGGCAAAAGCAGCAACCGGAAAACAGCGTGTGCCGATTACTCTTGCTGGCCCCAACAATAGCCGCGTCGTAGTGCAGGCCATCATCAATAATCCTTCGACTCCGAAACGGGATGCGATCACCGGCTTTGTTGAAAGCAATGGCTATGTTTCGATTGAAGCAGAGCATTATACTCGAAATGTAACGCAGGCGTCCTCGCCGGCCTCTGCAGACAAGATGTCTGTGCTACGATGGCAGCGCATTCCGGATTTGGGACGCACGCTCTCGGCGATGACGTCTTTGCCGGTTACCTCGCCGCCGCAAACACCAGCAGGAAATAGCGCGCGTTTGGAATATCAAATTCATTTCTTCAGCAAGGGCGAAGTGCAGGTCAACGCCTATCTGTCGCCAACGCTGAATTTCCACAACAATCAGGGATTACGCTACGCCATTTCATTTGACGATGAACCGCCGCAGATCGTCAACATGCACGCCGGCAAAACGTTTCAAGACTGGGAGGAATCCGTGCGCAACAATGTCACCGTTGCGATTTCGAAGCATCTGCTCAATGAACCGGGAAAACATGTTTTGAAGTTTTGGATGGTTGATCCGGGCGTGGTCTTACAAAGGCTAGTGATCGAAACCGGCGAAGTTAAGCCAAGTTATTTGGGACCGCCGGAGAGTTATCATCGAGAAATGAAGCCTCTTAAAACAGGATCATAAACAACGTGTCTGTATCACTCGCAGATTTCGCTTACATTGTCGGACGGTGGAAAGGAAGTGGTCGGGCTGAATATCCGACCATCGCTTCCCTCGACTATCGTGAGGAGCTCATTTTTACCGTCAATCCCAAGGACCCCGTGATTCATTATGAGCAACGCACCTGGGTCAAATCATTGGATGAGAGAAACGATGAACCACTTTTTTGGGAATCCGGCTTTCTTATTGATAAGGGCAACGGTTTGTTCGAGCTGGTCAGTGCGCAAAAAAGTGGACGCATAGAAATTCTGCGCGGCAATGCCGAAAGGACAAATGAAGGAACGCTCAAGCTTCATCTGGTCAGTGTGGCGATTCTCAATGACGACCGCATGATACGCTCAGGCCGGCTGCTCCATTTTCAAAGAGAAATTTTGGACTACGAGCTGGAGATGAGTACGACCCAAAACGGCACTTATCAAAAACATTTAGCTGCCCGCTTGGCCCATAAAGACGGAGCGCACTAACGTGAATTACAATCCACGATAGGCAGGATATGTTGAAACTCAAAAATCTTAGTTTCCTTCAAATCTCAGCACTGAACTTTTTGTTGGGATTCGGATCAACGATGAACGCGCAAGATAAAAGTCCATGGCAAGGCAAAGCGTGCGCGGTGTCGCTCACTTATGACGACGCTCTGAACGTTCATTTGGATAACGCCATTCCGCTTCTCGATTCCCTGGGCTTGAAAGGCACATTTTATTTGTCGGGATATTTTCCTGCGTTCCGAGCGCGCGTGGCAGATTGGAAAGCGGTGGCTGACAAAGGGCATGAGCTGGGCAATCATACTTTATTTCATCCGTGTACCGGAAAATTGCCTGGCAGAGAATGGGTGCCGCCGGATTATGATCTCGGTAATTACACGATGCAACGCTTGCTCGATGAAATAAGAATGGCAAACACTCTCCTTGAGGCGCTTGACAGCAAAACCCAAAGAACGTTTGCCTACCCTTGCGGCGATATGAAGATCGGCGATTCCTCGTATGTGGACAAAATCCGGAATGACTTCGTCGCTGCGCGCGGGGTGAAAAGCGAGATGTCGAGAATCAACGAAATTGATTTGTTCAATGTCGGCGCTTACATGATCAATGGGCAATCCGGTGCAGAACTTATCGATTTGGTCAAGCAGGCGATAAAGAGTAACGCCTTGCTTGTTTTTCTATTCCACGGCGTCGGCGGCGAGCATTCTCTTAATGTTTCGTTGAGTGCTCATCGTGAGCTTTTGCTTTTTCTCAAACAAAACGAAAAGGATATTTGGACGGCTCCGTTTGTGGACATTGCGGAATACGTCAGACAATACAATCGGGGAAGCAGATGAAAGAAATGCCCCAAAATGCAAGTCTTCTTGCGGAGATATGGTGATGCAAAGAAGATGTGGAACTTTTTTTTGCATGCTTTTGCGGCTTTGTCCTGTCGTTGCAGGATGCGCTTTTGCTTTGTGTTTTAGCACGCTCGCATTGGGCCAGAAAAATGGGAATTTCACCAACCCCATTCTGGCTGGCTTCTATCCTGATCCCAGCATTTGTCGAGTCGGCAGCGACTATTATCTTGTCACTTCTTCATTCTCCTATTTCCCCGGCATTCCGATTTTTCACAGCAAGGATTTGGTAAATTGGCGGCAGATTGGGCATGTGATGGACAGGCCGGAGCAACTGGATTTGGACGGCCTCGGCGTTTCGCGCGGCATCTTTGCGCCCTCGATTCGCCATCATGACGGCGTGTTTTATGTGACCTGCACGCTGGTTGACAAGGGCGGCAACTTCCTCGTCACCTCGAAAAAAGCCGCAGGGCCGTGGTCGAATCCGGTTTGGATACCTCAGATCAACGGCATCGATCCTTCTATGTTTTTTGATGAAAATGGTAAAGCCTATGTCGTTTACAACAGCATTCCTCCGGATGACCAGCCGCTGTACGATGGCCATCGTACCATTCGAATGTATGAGTTTGATGTCGCCAATCTGAAAGTGATTGGCGATGAAATGCTGCTCGTCAATGGCGGCGTCGATCTCAGCAAAAAGCCGGTATGGATCGAAGCGCCGCATATTTTTCAGAAGGACGGCTTCTATTATTTGATCGCTGCCGAAGGCGGCACCGGTGATCAACATTCCGAAGTCGTATTCCGCAGCAAAAATGTCGCCGGCCCCTACGTTCCCTACGAAAAGAATCCGATTCTCACGCAGCGGCACTTGGATCCCAAAAGAAATAATCCCATCACTTCAACCGGACATGCCGATTTTGTGCAAACGGAAAATGGCGACTGGTGGGCGGTGTTTTTGGGCTGCCGGCCGTATGAGGATGATTTGTACAACACCGGCAGAGAGACGTTCATGGCGCCGGTGCAGTGGCAAGAAGGCTGGCCGCTCATCAATCCCGATCATGTCG
>JAJVHT010000173.1 GCA_022072515.1 bacterium | reverse complement strand
CGACGTTGCGCGTCGAGATCACCGGCGGCACGGCGGCCGTCTTCATGCGGATTTTTCCAGGTTTGCGCCGACGAGGTAAAACCGATTTCCGTGAGCAGCACCGGTTTGTTGAATTTGGCAGCAACAGTGCGGATTTTCTCAGCAACGTCTTTGGCGCCGGCGAGCAGCTCCGCATCGGTGGGATTCTCTTTTTTTGAAAGCGGGTAATAACAATCGAGGCCGATCGCCTCCAATTCATCCCCAAATTTTATGTTCTCGAATTCCTGCCCCCAATTGGCGGCATAAACCAGCGGTCCGGAATACAGGCCGCGCCAACGTTTAATCATCTGCCGCCATTCCTGCTCGTGGCCGACCGTCGTGTGCACCATTTCCACGCCGACGCAGAGCATGTCGAAATCATAAATTTCCGCCAACACCGCGTAACCGCGCAGCCAGCGCTCGTAATACGCAAAAAAACTTTTCCAGGCCGCCGGCGTCGGCATTTGAATGTCGCCGGGCCAGCCGTGCCCTATCCAAAGATGCGGCTTCAGCATGACCCGCAGACGGAATTCGTTGGCAAAATTTTTGGCAATGATGACGCTCTCATCGCTTTCACCAGCCGCCCCGCCGCTACGGCCCAGCATCTGCGGCGCACCGGCATTCTCCATGAAACCAAACGGCGTGATCGAGATGGCATTCACGCTCAGCGCCGGGAGCTTTGACAACGCGGTTCGTGACTGGCTGCCGAGATAACCGTTATAAATTTGATACCCTTCATGTGCATAACAAAAGCCGCGCTGAAAATCATTCGCCGTAATCGGCCGCGGGCGGGCATAGCGCAGCGGCGTCGCCGCAACCGCGCGCATTTTCTCCTGCCAGGCTGCCGTCAGCTTTTCCCATGTTTGATTTTGCGGAAAATGCGTAGCCACGCCGCTGTCGGGCCACTGCTGATAAAGCTTTTTAAATTCCGCCGGCCCCAATTTTTCCAGGAGAAATTCCACAAAACTGCCGAGCAGCGGCTGGCGCACGAAAGGGGATTCCATCGCGATCATTTCAGGATCAAACAATTCTGCCAATGGCGGGGCATTTTGCGTTTGCACGAGGCGAGCGGCCCAACCGGCATAGCCGATGCCGCGCCATTTTTCGGTCAACGCGACGGCCAAGCCTTCCGGCAAAGCGGCAGATTTTTTTTCGCCCAATACCTGGGTCAGTAGCCACTGCGCCTCCGCGAAAAAATCATCGCCGCGAAATTCCGGCAACCACAGCAAATGTGTTTCATGGCGTTTGGCATCGCACTGGCGCAAATCCGTGTTGCCGGTAAACATGCCTTTTTCTTCCGCGCTATCCCAAAGATGCACAGTCAACCGCGGCAAGGCCGCCAGCTTGGCATTGGGCACGGCAAGGCGCTTCGCCAAATTAGAAAAATTGTTTTCGTAGCGGCCGGCTAAGGTTTCAATCTCGGCGGCAGCAGGATTTTTTCCGTGGGTGACAAAGATAAAATGCGCGGTGGTTTTGGCGGATTTTTCCCGGGCCCGCAAATCATAGGTTTGGGCGGCCTCAAGCTGCCACGCGTGCTCGCCTTCGTCTTGGAAAAAGCCGAAGAGCACCATGCGGCCTTGTTGCACGACATAGTAGTCGCCAGCCGGACGCGACCGCCGCGGCTGGCTTTGCAAAAACTTGAGAATGGCGTCGTCGCTATTGCCGGTTAAAATGGTAAGAATAAGCGCCGGGTTTTGCGGGTTTGGATAAAACAGATAAACAATATCATCCGGCGCGGTGAAATCACGGCCATAAAATTTAAAACCCTGGGGCAGGCGTTTGATCGGCAATTGCGGCAGCAACTTTTGCAAAACTTTATTGGTGCTGATCGCACCCACCAAAGATACCGGCTTTTGGTTGAGGCTGTCCGCCGGAAAATCGACGTCACGCCACAACATTGAACGGAACCAGCGCGGTTGCCGCTGTTGCTGCGAATAATATTCGAGATATTGAGCCGCGCTCGTTTCAGGCTGCGCCGGATAAACGATTTGCGTGCCCCGGCTGCGAGAAGTCGATTCCCAAAGTTGGCGGCGCGTCGGCCATTTCGCGGCAGACGGGGATGGGCGCGGCGCATTTTCTTGAAAAGCAAAACTGATGAGCAGAATGAGAGCAGCCCCGAGGCCCAGTAACAGCAAGCTTTTTTCACGCATATTTTCCACGTCGAAGATTGTGGCACGACACAGATGCCGCGCCTCTCAGCGTAACTGTTGAGTTACTGTTACCGGGGATTGAGTTTTTGATAGCGGCTGTGAAAATACAACAACGGCGCATTCGCTTTATGCCGGCCCAACGCCACCACTTTGCCGACAAAAATGGTATGATCGCCGCCCGGGTAAGCCGCAAAAAGCTGGCAATCCAGCCAGGCCAATGACGCTTGCAAGATCGGCGCGCCGGTGACCTCGCGGTGAAACTTGAGGCCGGCGAAACGTTCGGCGGCGGATAAATTATTGGTGGCAAATCGGCGCGAGAGCGTTTCCTGCCCCGCCGCCAAAATATTCACCGCGAAGTTGCGGCCTTTTTTGATCAGCGCATGGCTCTGCGCTTTTTTATCCACACAGACCAGCACCAAAGGCGGCGCCAGCGACACCGAGCAAAATGAATTCGCCGTGAGGCCGTGCCTCTCCTCGCCGGCGCTCGTCGTCACAATCGTAACGCCGGTGGCGAATTGGCTCATGACCTGGCGAAATAGATCCGGATTGATGGACATGTTGCACTGAAATAATTTTGCGTACGTCGAATTGAAAATAATTTACAAATTACTTTGCTGAAAAACAAATAAACTTTCGCCCCGGGCCATTTTGCAAATTCGAATATGATGATGACGGGCAGCACGGTTGTGCTAATAAGGAAGCTATAAACGGAGGGCCAGCTTGGCCTGTTGCGGCAGGGCGCGATAAACGGCCTTGGCGTCCTCGCGGGAAATTTCAATCTCGATCCACATGCGGTGTTGCGGCAGTTCCTTGTGCAGCAGCGCGACGACGGCGTCAAGGGCCGTATCGAAGGAACGGCGCCAATCATACCAAAGCTGGCGCAGGCGTCCGGAAAACGAGGGCGCTTGGGCTTGCTCAACCACGAGCGTCAAGTTGCGGTCGAATTGCAGGGTGAATTCCGCGTCGCGATGCTCGATGGGCAAATCTTCGCCTTTCGATTCGTTGGCTTCGATGGTATCTTTCGGCGCTTCTTTAATGCGAATCGGGGATTTGGGCAGCGTGGCCAATTCTTTTTGCAGCACGAACGGCGCCGCGAGCCATTGGTGCAAACGGCCCTGGCTGCGCAAGCGCTTGGCTAGGCCGCTGCTGCGAAAACGTAAAATTTTGCAACGCCGCATAGCCAGGCCTTTGACTTCGAGACTCAGCACACTGTCGAGCAAATCGACGGCAAGGCTGATCGAATCACTTTTAGAGAGCTGCACGCGGGCTTGAAAAAATGCCTGGTCGATTTCCAACGCGGCCATCTTTTTAGCCAACTCCTGGCGGCCGGTAATGATGTCCGGCGGCGTTGAGTCCGGCAACGCTTCGATATTTTCCGCAACTTCGTCTTCGGCAGAGGCTTCAAAGGGGTTGTGAGCCACGGGAAGGACGACGGTGAAAAGAAAAATGATTCCGGGAAAGATAAACAACGCGAGGAAAAAAATTATTTGGGCCTGGCGATTCTGCCGGAGGAAACGAAATGGTCGCGCCACGCGCGCGACGACAGCCATGGCCCAATCTTTTGGCGACATTTTAATAAATGAAAACCTTTGAACCGAATTGGAGATTCTTATAAACTATGCGCAGATCTTCGTCACCCAAACGCACACAGCCGTGCGTCACCGGCATGCCGAGCATGCGCGTGTAAAGCGTGCCGTGAATGAGATAACCATCGCCGAGCTCGAGCGCGTATTCGCCCAAGACGCCGTATTCAAAACGTTCCGGCGCATTCGGCGAGGGGATGGGCAAGCCTTCTTCGACAAACGCCCAGTCCGGTTTTTTCCACACCGGATATTCCCGCTTGCCGCGAATTTGAAACATCCCGCGCGGCGTGAAAAACATCCATTGCCGCTGCTGCTCCGCCGAACGGAGCAAAACATAGCTGCCCGTCGAGCACACCCCCTCGTGGATGACGTCGTTGCCTTTCATCACGCGAATGCGATTTTCCGAGGTATTGACGATCAAGTACGGAACGCGCGGCGTCAACTGTTCGTATTTCTTGCGCAGGCTGCTCACGCGCTTTTCCAGGCGCAGCGCGTCTTTTTGCAACCGTTTGATATCCGTGGTGCGAAGCTGCAGCGCAAATTGCGATTCCGGCAACACAGCAAACATCCACTCCCGCAGCATTGGAGCAAACCACAACGTCAACAACGCCAAAAATAAACCGAGACTGAATCCCAGAACCAGCGGCTTACCGGCGCCGTCTCGCACAGGCGGAACGGCGGCTGCCGGCGTTTTTGCCGGTGGGGATTTCTCCACCTTAGCGGCATTTTCGTCGTTCGGCGAGCCGGCAGAAAACGATGAATTTTTCTTTATCGCTTCGTTCATGCTTTTATTTACAGTCGCACGCCTGCAACCAACTATTGGCTGGCGCCATTCAACAGCCGGTTCGGCAGATTATGCAAATTTTGTGCAAAGGTCGGCTCGGTTTTCAATGAGCCCACAATCGTTACACGGGTACCGATGGCCGCCAGTTCAAAAATTTTGTCGATGTCTTGATTACGCAACGCCACGCAACCGGAGGTCCAGTTCACTCCCTTGCCGCCATCCCCATGAATTTCAATCAAACCGCCGATTTGCGCCAGGCGCGACAATTCGCCGCGCGCTTTGGCCGCCAAAAATTGTTCGCGGTCATTGTCATTGGGATAATTGATTTCAAGCGCTTTGTAGTATTTGGTGTGGCGCAAGCTTTTCTTTTTGGTGACATAATAGTGGCCTTCCGGCGTCGCATTATCGCCTTTTTGCCGTTTATGTCCGAGCCAGCGCGGACCGAGTTCGACGATATATTCCGCCTGTTTCTTGCCAGCCACGTAAATCTGACACCGGTGCGCCATTTTATCGACAATGATCGCCGTCGCGTTTTGCTGCTCCGACCAGGCAATGGTTTCCGCGACCCAGCTTTGCCAAACCGGAACTCGCGTCAAATACGTTCGCAAAAATTTCGTTGCGTCTTCACCCGCGCTGCCGACCAACTTTTCGGCCTGCTGCACCTTCCGGAGGGACAGCCAAAAATCGCGGCGATTAAAAGCAAATTCACTTTCCAACATAAGCAATTCACCCGCGACGAATCTTTTGCGCAGCGGCGCGGCGACGGGCACGTGGTTGAATTGCGTTTTGAACTCATCGACTTTTTGGGTCACAAAAGCCAGACGCGCCACCGTTGCAAACCGCAGCGAATCCTTGGTGGCGACGGCCACGGATTCAGCGCGTTGCGCCTGCCAGGTCACGGCTTTCGCCAACTCGAGGGCCCGGTGAAAATCGCGTCGAAAAAACCACTTGTCATTCTCCTGGCTCCATACACGGGTCGCTCGCTCCCAGGCTCTCTCGGCGGCGCGAAAATCAGAGGCGGCATAAAAATTAGCCTCGGCCCGGCGCGCCGAACTGAGCGCCCGCCAGGCTTGCTCAAACATCGCCACCGGTGGCGTGGCGGAAAAAACGAGCAGGAGCAGAAATGTCACCAGCCAAAAAACCAGGCCGGCGGTGATGAACAGACTCGTCCTACCCACCGTAATTCTGCTGGTTTGCTCCCCATGCAGAAGTGTATCCATATCCTCGTCGTGAAAACTTAATTTTGTCTTCAAAAAAAATAAAAAACCTCGACCCGCGACGAAAATCGAGTATCGGTTTTAACAGCGCATTCATCGCAGATCGAGGCTTCAAGCCAAAAGCAAACAGCAATTATCTTCTTTTGGTCTTGTCAATGGCGGCTTGCAATTCCTGGCCCAGCGCAGTCGCTTTGTCCATCGCGGCTTTCGCCTTGTCACGCGCGCCCAGAAAATCACCGGAACCCAAGGCGTTGTTCGCCTCGGTTAAAGAAGTTTCCACTCCGGACAAATCCGCTTGGATTTGCTCGAGGGCGGCCTTTTCATCCTTGCCTTTTGGCGCTTTGGCCATCAACTTTTTGGTCTCCTCTACAGCCGTTTGGGCGCCGGTCAAAAGGTTTTGGGCCTCGGCTTTGACCTCGTCCTTCTTCGCGGCAACAGCGTCTTTGGCCGCATTGGCCGCGCTGATCGCGGAATTCAACAATGCCGTCGCGCGATCATAATTGCGCGTCAACGCAAATTTGGATTCTTGCGTCTGGATTTCAGCGATCGCTGCGTTCAAAGAATCTTGCGCGGCATTGAATGCATCCGCGAGATAACGATCGGCTTCTCCGGCTTTGGCTGCTTCAACCGCCGCTTTCGCCGCGTCCAAGGTCTCTTGCGGGACCTTCGCGCAGCCGGCCAGCAAAGCGAGCGCAAAAACCAAACTGCTAATAGTTAGGAACGTCTTACCTCTCATAAAATGAGCCTCCTTAAGGGTTTTAGTGGGTGCATCGTCTCTGAGCTAAGAAAGCGTGCACGCGTGTTTTATTTTGCTGAAAATCTTGTAGCCCAAAAAAAAAGCACAGCCGAATCTCGACCATGCCCTGTCACTTCCTTTTGCAAGACTACGTCCGTTTAAATCAGCTTCCGCAGGTCTATCGCGCTGGTTTACACTTTAGACCTTTAGAAAATATAAAACCCCGTTGAATTTGTCAAGTAAAATTTTGTAATAAAATAGTCTTGACATTTAAACCATTTTTTTATTAACATTGCAGTAGAATCTTGATTTCACCGCACAAAACGGTTATAATAAAATTTTGCCGTATTTTTATAGTTGCTAACAAAATTTTACTAATTTTTATTTGCCCAAACGGCTTTCGCTTTTGGCGAGGAGGCGTTCTTTGCGTCAACGACATCACGAGAGGATAAACCCGCCCGCGCCCCACGCCGGCTTAGCGCGGGAAATGGGATTGCTCGGGCTGGTGGCCACCGGCGTCTGCTCCATGATCGGCGCGGCGATCAATGTGATTCCGTTCATGATCCAACGCAACGTGCCCGGCATTGGGCCGCACGTTTTGCCGGCATATTTATTTGCCGCGCTCCCGGCGATTCTCGCCGCGCTCGCTTACGCCATTTTATCCTCGGCCATGCCGCGCGCCGGCGGCAGTTATATTTATGCCAGCCGCGGTCTCCATCCATATCTGGGTTTTGTCGCAAGTTTCTCGCAGTGGTTCGGGCTTTCCATCGCCATCGGCGTGGTCGCGTACGTGCTGAGCCCTTTTCTCCGCGACATTGCTGCAGCGCTCAGGTGGACGGCGCTCGCCGCAGCTCTCAACACCGGCAGCGTTCGCCTTCTGGTGGCGCTGGTGTTTCTCTGGACGTTCGTCGCGGTGAATTTGCGCGGCGTCAAATTGTACGAGCGCACCCTCGTGCCGCTCATGTTCCTGATGTTTCTGCTCGGCGGCATCGTCATCGTGACCGGCTTCGTTTTCGATCAAAAAGATTTTGCGGCCGCGGTGTTGGCGCGCGAAGGCCGCACCCTTCCCGCCGCCGTGGCCACCCCTTTCCGCTTCGACGCTTTTCTCGCCGCCGCGGCCATCTTATTCTCCAGCTTCATCGGATTCGACTCCATCGCGCAGGCCGGCGGTGAAGCACGTGATCCCCGCCGCTCGCTGCCGCTGGCCACCGGCATTGCCATCGTCACTGTCGGAGCCTTCTATATGCTCTTTACTGCGGCCGTGTATCACGCCGTGCCGTGGACGTACATCGCAGCAGAAGCGCTGCAACGCGATCTCACCGCGCCGGGACTTCTCGGTTATCTGCTGCCCGCCGGCTGGACGGTGGCCATCGTCGCCGGCGCAGCCGTCTCGCTGATCAACGACTTGCCGGCGATGATTTTAGCGGTCTCGCGGTTGATGTTCGCGTGGGCGGAAGACGGCATTTTCCCCCGGCGCGTCGCGAGGGTCCATCCGAAGTGGCATACCCCGCATGTCGCCATTGTGCTCAGTGGGTTGATGGCGACCATTGGAATTTTAGGCAGCCATCTTGCCGGTGATTTTTTTCTGGGCGTGGATATTCTCGTTACGTCGATGCTGGTCAATTTTCTGCTCATGTGTGTTTCGGTGCTCACTCTCCCGTCGCGGAATCCGGCAATCGCGCGACAGATACGCGTGCTGCCGGCAAGGCATATACAAAGGCCGCTCGCCGGGCTCGGCGTCATCTTGCTCGGCGGTTTTCTCGCAGTACATATTTGGAAGGATTTCAATGCTTCGGTCAGCGCGTGGTATTTTCATTCGACGCTGGTTTGGCTCCTCGTCATGGCCATCGCCACGACGATTTACCTTCGAGAACTGCGCAAGCTGCGTCGCTCCGGCGCTGAGGTGAATGCTATTTTTTCGACACTGCCGCCGGAGTAAAACGAAAACTATCCGCTTAATCCGTTTACTTTCTATCATATGCGGCTGCAACGGTTCGAGCGGAGCAAACGTGGTCAGTTGCAACGCAATGGAGTTTTGTGATGAAGATGACTGTCGAACGCTGTGAATTGGCGCCGGGCTTCAGCATTTCGCGCGTGCTGACGGGATTGTGGCAGATTGCGGATATGGAGCGCGACGGCGCGACGCTTGATCTCACTGCGACGGTGGCCGCAATGGCGCCCTATGCCGACGCGGGTTTCACGACCTTTGACATGGCCGATCATTATGGCTCGGCAGAAATCATCGCCGGCCGATTTCGCCGGCAGCGCCACGCCGGCCCGCCCATTCAACTGTTGACAAAATGGGTGCCGGCGCCCGGAGCGATCACACGCCAAGACGTGCAAGCGGCCGTGCACCGCGCGCTCGACCGCCTGCAAAGCGAATACATTGATTTACTGCAATTCCACGCGTGGAACTACGCGGATCCGCGCTGGCTGGATTGTTTGTTTTGGCTGCAAGAATTGCAAAAGGAGGGACATATCCGCCATCTCGGCCTGACCAACTTTGATACCGCACATTT
>JAJVHT010000160.1 GCA_022072515.1 bacterium | reverse complement strand
GGGGCGGCAAAGCGTGCGCTGGAACGGGTGGGATGATTTCGGCAAAGCGGTGGCGGGCGGCGTTTACTTCTATCGTCTGAACACCGGCGCGCAGTTGCAAACACGCCGAATGGTTTTATTGCGATAAATCTCCGCTAATCCGTGTCATGCGCGTTCAAAGAATTTTGCTTTGCGTCTGCGCTTTTCAGGTTGTCTGAAAGTTTTGGGAAACTATTCTTCAGTAGCGGTGTCGCATTTCAGTTTTTAAGCTGCCGGCTCAACCAGGCGCGCGCCAGCCGCCAATCGCGCCGCACCGTGGGCACGGAGACGGCAAGAACCTCCGCAATTTCTTCGTGCGTCAATCCGCCGAAAAATTGATATTCCACCACCTGGCTTTGGCGCATGTTCAGTTTGGTTAATTCCACGAGAGCTTCGTCGAGGGCGACCAGCTCTTCGGCGCGGGCTTCACGTATGACTGCGCGTTCATCGAAAGTGGCAAGCGGCTGGCCGCCGCCGCGTTTTTCCGCAGACCGGCTTTTCGCATAGTTAATCAAAATCCGCCGCATCGCCTGCGCCGCAATGGCGAAGAAATGCGCGCGATTCTGCCATTCGACGCGCTGTTGATCGACGAGCTTGAGATAAGCTTCGTGCACCAGCGCGGTGGTGTTCAAGGTGTGTGACGAGCGCTCGTCGCGCAATTGCCGGTGCGCCAACCCCCGCAATTCTTCATAAACCAGCGGCACCAACAAATCCACTGCCGCGTGATTCCCCCCGCTCAGGTCCAGCAACAATTGCGTAATTTCATTTGCGTGTGCTTGTTTCATCAGGATAGGGGGTGATCAGATTATCTCCGCTTGCCGATTTTGCCTTTTAAGATAAAAACGAAAGCCGCCGGATGCAAGCAAAAGATTACCATTGCAAAAGGATAATTTTTTTCTATATTTTAAGGCGTTAAAAATGTGACGACAATACTTTGTATTGAAAACGAATTGAACTGGCTTTCCGACAAATTAGTCAATCACCTGCGCACGGTGGCCGAGGCGCCGGATTTAAGCGGGACCAAGTATCGTTTGCTCGAGAAATTTTCCGCCGGCGGCATGGGCACGATTTATTTGGCTGAAGACATGCAACTCCAGCGCCGCGTCGCGCTGAAAGTTTTACACACCCCGGCCGGCACGGGCGAACTCACGGCCCGCATGTGGCGTGAGGCGCGCGTGATTGCCAAACTCGAGCATCCGGGCATCGTGCCGGTGCATGACGTCGGTGAGTTGCCCGATGGCCGCGTGTTTTATGTCATGAAATTTGTGCAGGGGCAAAGATTGGATCAATATTCCGACGCCGAAAGTGAATTGCCGAACCGCCTGCGCATTTTTCAAAAAATCTGTGAAGCGGTCGCGTTCGCGCATACCAAGGGCGTGCTGCATCGCGATCTCAAGCCGGAAAACATCATGGTCGGCGCCTTCGGCGAAGTGTTGGTGATGGATTGGGGATTGGCGAAGATTGTGGGGGAGGGCGGAGAGCAGAAGGCGGGAAGCAGAGAGCAGCGCGCTGCGGGCAAAGCGAGGGATTCGGCAAATGGAAAAGTTGCTGACTCGGCGGCGCATGAGACCTTGCACGGCACGGTGATAGGTACGCCGGCTTACATGGCGCCGGAACAAAAACGCGGTGCGATCAATCAAATCGATCAGCGCACGGACGTTTATGCGCTCGGTGCGATTTTGTCTTTTTTGCTGATCAGGCCTAACGAGACCGAACTGGCGCAAAAAAAATCTGCGCGTGCAGCAACAAATTCGAACGCCAGCCCGGCTTCATTAAATTCTAAAATTCCCAAAGCTCTCGCCGCTATTTGCACCAAAGCCATGGCCGAGGAGAAAACACAGCGTTATGCCAGCGCGCTCGAGCTGGCCCATGACATTGAACGCTTTCTCAACGGGCTGGCGGTTTCTTCCTATAAGGAAAATGTTTTTGAGCAAGCCTGGCGTTGGCTCAAGCAATATCGGTTCATCGTCTTGCTCGTGCTGATCTATTTGCTCGTGAGAATTTTGCTCATTCTTTTGCTGCGGCCTTAAAGAGTTGCAGAGAAACGTGTAAAGGAATAGATGAAAGATTGCCGGAGAATAGAATAAGCCCAATGGATGACCTCTGTTGTAATTTTTATCAATTGGGCTTAATCAATCCTTGGAGATTTTTTGAACAACAAACTGCACTATTCTTAACTTAAACTTAGCAAGGAGAAAAGTCATGTCGAAACCTGTGTTGGGCTTGATTATCGGAGCAATTCTCGGTGTGTTTGATGGCCTGACGGCGCTGTTTACGCCGGAAGTCGCCGATCAAATGACTGGCATTCTGATTGGCTCTTCTGTCAAAGGCTTGCTGGCCGGATTGATAATCGGATTTTTTGCCCGCAAAGTGAGATCACTCAACAGTGGTTTGCTTTTTGGTGGCGCCATTGGCCTCGTGCTGGCATTCCTTGTCGCCGCCATGCCCGATCCCGCCGGCAAACATTATTGGCTGCAAATCATGGTTCCTGGCACCATTGTCGGCATCATTCTCGGTTATGTCACCCAGAAATATGGCAAAGAAGCCAGACCGGTGACGGCAAATTAAGCAGAAGTAAAGGAGACTGATCCATGCTCTACAAGACAAGGCTGGTTATATTTTTCATTATCCTGGCGACATTCGCCGGCACGGCTTTCACGCAGGATGATTTAGCCGAGCCGTTGAAAGCTTTCAAACCGTACCTCGGCAAAACCTGGAAAGGTGAATTTGCCAACTCCACCCCCGAGAAGCCGATTTTCGATGTTTCGCGCTGGGAGCGGGCGCTGAACGGCCAAGCCATTCGGATTCTGCATTCGGTGAATAACGGCGAATACGGCGGTGAGAGTCTCATTTTTTGGGATAAACAAAAAGCTAGCCTGGTGTTTTATTATTTCACCACCGCCGGCTTTTTCACCACCGGATCGATGAAATTCGAGGATGGTAAAATGATTAGCCACGAATATGTGACCGGCAATCAAGATGGCGTCACCGAAGTCAAAGCAAGCAGCGAGACCACGGCCGATGGGAAGCTGCTCAGCAAATCCCAATATTTGCAAAACGGCAAATGGGTGAAGGGACATGAAGTGACTTATGTTGAAGATCCCACCGCACAAGTGGTCTTCAAATAAAAAACCTGCCGGCCGATTAGCTTTTTGTTCGCGCTAATTAGCGTTTATTTGCGGTCAGCCCGGCGTGGTTGTCCCCAAGGCGAAAGCCGTATTGGTTACAATTCTGAAGAAAAGCATGATGCGAAATAAAAGTGCGCTCTTTTACAAGCTGGGCAGTTATGTGTTGATTCTTTTTGCTCTCATCCACACCTTGTCCTTCTTCAATGATCCTGTCGAGCTTTTAACCGACGCGGAGAGTAAAAAAGTATGGCAGCTCATCGACACGCACACTTTCGAAGTCCAGGGCTGGGCTTTCACCGTGCGCAGCATCCTCACCGGATTCAGTTTGTATCTTGAGACGTTTGCGTTGGGCTTGGGCGTGTTGAATCTTTTCATCGTCAAGTATCACGCTGGCAACAGCGCGTCTTTACGCGCCATGGCCGCCGTTAATTTGGGGATTATCGGCGTGGCGTTGATTATCACCGCCATATTTTTCCATCTGCCGCCGCTCATCTTCTTTGGGCTGGCGTGGGTATTTTTTCTAACGGCGCTCGTGATGACGAAGAACGCAAACACGTAAGGCTGGTTTTGTCCCTGAATGGAGAAAAGGCGGCCACCCGATTTTCAAAGCGCCTTCCGCTGTTGGTTGTTTTTTCGTAACTATTCAGTACCGCCCGGGCGCTCAAAGCTGCGTGCAAAAATAAATTGGCGCGATATAATAAATCTCAAAAATAAGCGCCCGGACGGTAAAATAGCTGAATAGTTACATTTTTTCATCCATTCGGAAAATCTAAGTTGCTCATCGCGGAGAGTTTTGCATGAATCAGCGTTCACTTGTTGTCGTCAGTCTAATACTTGTTGCCTTTTGCTTTTTTGTTCAAGCCAACGCTCAAAACCCCAAAGCCTCGGCGCCCGCAGCGGAATATCAATCCTACCTCGCGCACATTGCCGCGGCGAATGCTTCGTTGCGATTGAATGAAACGGCGGAAGCGAAACGCTGGGTGGCCGCCGCGCCGGTGAAATATCGCCATTGGGAATGGCGCTATCTCAACGCCCGCAGCGACAACAGCATCGCGGCGATTCCAATAGCCGATATGGCGCCGGATGAAGCGCATTACGGCCCCGACGGCAAAATGCTCATTGCGGCGATGCCGGACAACAGCATTCGCCTGTTCGACGCCGAGAGCTTGCAAGAAAGCAAACGTCTCACCGGACACAAGAATGCGGTTTATGCCGCGAAAATTAACTCCGATGGTAGCCGTGTCGTGTCCTGCTCGCGTGACAGTTCCATTGCGGTTTGGAATCTTGCTACCGGTAACATCGAATGGCAGGCCAATGGCGGCGGCTACGGATTTGCAGATGTGGATTTCAGCCCGGATGGCAAGACCGTCGCTTATTGTTCCTGGTATCGGAAGAATCGAAGCGTCGTCGGCATCATCTCGCTTTGGGACGCGGCAACCGGCAAAGAAATTTGGCGCACGGATTTTCGTGAGAAACCCATTCTCGATGTTCGCTTCAGCCCGGATGGCAAACGCCTCGCCGTTGGCACGTGGGGTTGGCGCGTTGGTGTGTGGAATCTTGAGAAGAAAGATGAGCCGCCGCTGGAGCTGCATTTCGACGATGTGCCGGCGTATTCAGCGATCGACGACATTGCCTTCAGCCCGGATGGAAAAAAGATCGCGGCGGCGACGAAGAACGGAACACCGCGCGTGTGGGATTTGGAAACCGGCAAATTGCTTTTTGAATTGCGCGGCCACCAGCAGCCGGTGTTCGCGATTGCCTTCACCGGCGATAGCAAGCGTATTTACACCGGCAGCGCGGATGCGACGCTCATGATGTGGGACGCCGAAACCGGCAAGTTGCTCAGGAAACTTTATGGCCACGAAAATAAAATAAACTCGATTTCATTCGATCCGCGCGGCGGGCGATTCGTCACCGCTTCTTCGGATAACACGATTCGAATTTGGGATGCCAATTTCGGCCTTGAATTTGCAAACCAACAAGGCCGCAGCCAGAACATCTATGCCTTTCCGTTGAGCAAAGATGGCGCGCGGCTGGCGACCAGCGGCCCCGATAATACCATCAGCATTTGGGACGCGTCGTCCGGCGCGTTGCTCAAAAACTTCCAAGGCTTGGAAAGTTTGATCAACGCCGCGGATTTCAGTCCGGACGGTTCTTGGCTGGTGGCCTGCAATTGGGACACGCTGGCAAAAATTTGGAACGTGAAAACCGGCGAAGTTCATCGCGAGTTGAAAGGTCTCCCCGCAGGCAGCAGCAGTTGCGCCTTCAGTCCCGACGGCAAATTGGTCGCCGCGGCTTCAAATAAAAAAGCCGCAGTGGTGTGGAACGCCGAAACCGGGGCGATGCTCAAAAAGCTACCACACGAGGCGAATCTTTATTTTGTTACGTTCAGCCCTGATGGCGCGGTGCTCGCCACCGGCGGCTACGACGGCGCGCTGACGCTGTGGAGCACGAAAACTTTCGAAAAAATTCGCCACCTACCGGCCCACAAAGGAACGATCTATTCGATTGCATTTACGCGTGACGGCAAAAAAATGGCGACCGGCGCGGAAGACAACGCCAAAATTTTTGACGTGAAAACCGGCGCTGTGCTGCACGAGCTGAAGGGGCACGCGCAAAGAGTCTGGACGGTTGCCTTCACTCCCGACGGCAGCCGGCTGGCCACCGGCTCGGCGGATTTGACGGTGCGCCTTTGGGAGGTCGAACGCGGCTTGGCGGCAGCGACCTTTTCTGATTTTACAAATCCGGTTTACAATCTGGCGTTCACACCGGATGGCGCGCGGATGATCGCGAATGCAAGCGGAACAGAAATCGTCATGTACGACACCGTGCCATATCGTGAGCGGATTAAAAAATAATTTCTTCCGATTATTGAGAGAATTGGAAAGTGAGCCGAGTTTGTTGGGCGTGAGTGCGCATCACCTGGGTATTGCGCGGAAACTGTAGCGCGGTGATCGCCGCGTGGTTTCATAAAAGAACAAAATATGCCCCGCATTCAATTAATTCACTGGAACGCCACGGAGGCCAAAGAACGCGCCGAACGCCTCAAAGCCGCCGGTTATGAAGTCAGTCACGAACTGTCCAATGGCATGGCGCTGTTCCGTCAGTTGCGCGATGATCTGCCTCGTGCCGTCGTCATCGATTTGACACGCCTGCCGATGCAAGGCCGCGACGCGGCGCTCGCGATCCGGCACGACAAAACCACGCGCCACATTCCAATCGTGTTTGTTGCGGGTGAACCGGAAAAAGTTGAGCGCGTCAAAGAAAAAATTCCTGATGCGGTTTATGCGGCGTGGGGCCAAATTAAAAGTGCGTTGCAGAAAGCCATCGCGCATCCGCCGCCTGAACCCATTGTTCCGAAGTCGCTGCTCGATGGTTACGCCGGCCAGCCGCTCGTTAAGAAACTCGGCATCAAAACAAACGCTGTCGTTGCTCTGGTTGATTCGCCAGCGGATTTCAAAAAGATTCTTGGCGCGCTTCCTGACGGTGTACGACTGCGCGGACGGGCGCGCGGCCAGTGCGAGGTTATGCTTTGGTTCGTCCGCTCTCGCAGCGATTTGAAACGCTGCGTTGAACGCGTGGCAACACGCGATGATTTCGGATCACTGTGGATTGTCTGGCCCAAGCAGACTTCCAGCTTGCGAACTGATCTTACGCAGCAAGTGGTGCGGGAGGCCGGTCTGGCGAAAGGCCTGGTCGATTACAAAATCTGCGCCATTGATGCGACGTGGTCCGGACTTTTGTTTACACGCCGCAAGGCGAAAAAAAATGTTTGAACGCGCCGTGAAAGCTTACTGTCGTTTCCTCGAAACAAGCAGTGGAGCGAAAGTTCGACCGCACCAATCGCGCCAATAAAATTGTATCAACACAACCAAAGAATCGGCACTCATGTCTAAAAAGTTCCTTCTCCTTCTCTTATTATTCAACCTGCCATTTCTCAACACGCTCATCGCCCAAAGCAATCATATCACGCCACAGCTTCGCGCCTACAAAATTAATTCCGACATTCATCTGGACGGCTTGCTGACCGAATCGTACTGGCAAGAGGCGGAGGCCACTGCGGATTTCCGCCAGATTCAGCCTCGCGAAGGCGAGCCGGCAACCGAGAAAACCGAGGTGCGGGTCTTGTATGACCGCGAAAATATGTATATTGGGGTGAATTGTTACGACACCGAGCCGGCCAAGATCGTGGCGCAAAAGCTGCAGCGGGACAGCGGTTTGGGTGATGATGATGCATTTGGTTTCATCTTGGACACCTATCACGATCACCGGCATGCGTACCTTTTCGCCACCAACCCCAATGGTGCGGAGGAAGACGGTCAGGTGGTGGATGGCGCTTACGATACGAATTTGGATTGGGACGGCGTGTGGGAAGTCAAAGCGAAAATTCACGAGCAGGGCTGGTCGGCGGAATTCAAAATTCCGTTTTGGAATTTGAAATTCAGATCGTTACCGGAGCAAAGTTGGGGAATCAATTTTACCCGCACCATCAAGCGCAAAACTGAGGAAGTGAATTGGGCCTCGTGGTCGCGCGACAACGGCGGTTTTTTGCGCATCTCCCGTGCCGGCAATTTGCTGGATTTGCGAGAATTGAAGCAAGGTTTCAATTTGCAAATCAAACCGTTCACGTTGGGCAAAGCCACACGCGACCGCTTGCTGGAAGCCAATCCGCTACGCGAGGAAAAATTCGATGCCGGGGTGGACGTCAAGTATGGACTGACGTCCAATCTCACGCTCGATTTGACGGCCAACACCGATTTTGCGCAAGTCGAAGCGGATGTCGAGCAAGTCAACTTGACGCGCTTTCCGCTTTTCTTTCCCGAAAAGCGTGAGTTCTTTCTGGAAAGCGCCAGCACGTTTGAATTTGGCGAGCCGGGATTTTTCGGGCCGCCCTCCATGCTGTTGTTCTTCAGCCGCCGCATCGGCATCGAAGGTTTTGGAAACATCGTGCCGATTCTCGCGGGCGGGCGGTTGACCGGAAAAATGGGCCGCTTTAACGTTGGCGTATTGGATATTTTGACGGACAAAGAAAACGGCCTGCCGCGCTCACATTTTTCCGTGGCGCGCGTGAGCCGGGATATTTTCCAGCGCTCCAAGATCGGCATGATTTTCACCAACCGCGCCGATATTGGCCGGAATCAACAACAAGCCTACGGCGTCGATGCCGATATTTGGCTGAGCAATCCGCTGTTGTTTCAAACTTTTTTTGCGCAAACGCACTCGTCAAGCGCTGGAGACCCCGGCCGCTCCTGGAAGTTGGCGCTGGATTTCACGAAAGACCATTGGGGTTGGTTCGCAGGGCAGACGGCCATCGACAAGAATTTCGATCCGGCGGTGGGATTTGTTTTACGGCGTGATATTCGCCGCACTTTTTTGACTTTCCGGGTGAGCCCCCAACCCAACGGAACATTTTTACGGCGCACCGATATTCGCCAAAGCCTGACGCATATTACAAACTATGCTGGCCGGCTGCAGGATTGGCAGTATAATTTGATCTTTCAGAACGAGCTGTCCAGTGGAGACCACCTCAGCCTCAACTATGGCCGGATTTTTGAGCGCTTGGATCAAACCTTCCCATTCAGGAACGCCATCGCGATTCCCGCCGGCGATTATCGCAACCACAGCTTAAGCGCTGATTTTCAAAGCAGCGCGAAACGAAAAATGGCCGGCTTTGCCAATATTGGGCGGCGGGATTTTTATGCCGGCGAATTGTTCAATTGGGGCGGCGGCTTGGGCTACAGCCCGAGTCCGCATCTTTCGTTCCGCTTGGATTATGACCGCAATGAAGTCGATTTGCCGCAGGGCAAACTGGACACGGATTTGTTTGCGTTACACTTGAATTTGGCGTTCAATACGCGCTT
>JAJVHT010000082.1:6510-9018 GCA_022072515.1 bacterium | reverse complement strand
ATGAAAAGGCCCAGAGTTGCATCGCTGCTGCTCTCTGCAATATTATTCCGGTGCAGGTAATATTCCCGCGAGAATGTACTCTCACCTCTCACGGCTTTCCCGAGAAACCGACCAGGGATGGAAAACCTCCACAGCATCATTTAAATGCTGCCTTAAAATTTGACTGTCGAGGAGTAAACGGTATGAAGATCCCGTTGCGTTTGCGGAGCACTTGGGCCATTGCTATCCTGTTATGCACTTTCCATCCCGTGGTGAGCCAATCGATTCGTTTTACGGCAAATTCATTGCCAGTCGATCCAAGCGGCTACGGCCATGGCGCCTCGTTTGGCGCCTTCACGCGGAACGGCCGGCCCAGTCTGTTCGTCATTTCTTACGGCACGGCCAATTATCTTTTCAACAATATCGGCGCGTCGTTCACCGACATTGCCGCCGCCGCCGGGGTGCAATTCGGCACGGAACATGATCGCGGCATGGCGGCAGCGGATTTCGACAACGACGGCGATACCGACATCTACATCAGCGCGGGATACACCGGCAATGTTTTGTGGCGCAATAACGGCGATGATACGTTTACCGACATAACCTCGGAGAGCGGGACGTTTTTGAATGGGCAGGGCCAGGGCGTGGCGTGGGGTGATTTTAATAACGATGGCTGGCTCGATCTGTTTGTTGCGCAAACCGAGGGCGGCAACCGGCTCTACATCCAAAGCGGCGGTGGGCGTTTTTATGAAAGTTCCGGCGGCATCAGCACGCAGAGCGAAAGCTTGCAGCCGGTGGCTTTCGATGTCAATGATGACGGCTATGTTGATATACTCGTGACGCGGCGATCCGGCTCGAACAATTTGCTTTATCTCAACGGCGGTGGCGGCGGTTTTGGCGAGGAAGCCGGTTCGTGGCGCATTGGTTTCGGCGGCGCGAACAGCCAGGGCGCCGCGGTGAACGATTATGATCGGGACGGCGATCTCGATATTTTCATTTGCGATTTCTCCGGCCATAATTTGCTTTTTCGCAACATGGGCGGCTACTTCGACGAGGTCGGCGGTTCCGCCGGGATTCGATCCGGCAATGACGGCAATCGCGGCGCGCTGTTCGGCGATTTCAACGATGACGGCTGGCCGGATATTTACGTCACGCGCTCCGGCGACAACAAAATGTTTCAAAATAACGGCAACGGCACATTCACGGAAGTGTCGTCATCTTCAGGCGCGAATGACGGCAATGATGGCTACAGCCCCTCGATGGCGGATTATGATAACGACGGTGATCTCGACATTTTTTTCACAAACACGGGACAAAACAGCATCCTGCTTGAAAATTTGGGGCCGTTCAACCATTGGATCGATTTCCGGTTGCGCGGTTCGGGGAGCAATCTCAACGGCATCGGCGCGAAACTGACGGCGTGGGTGAATGGCCGGCCGCAGGCGCAAGCCATCATCGCTGGGCAGGGCTATCTCGGCACCGGCAGTGATTTGAACGCGCATTTCGGTTTGGGCAGCAGCACTGTTTTGGACAGTCTGGTGGTGAAATGGCCTTCCGGAACGCTGGACAAATACTATCATCTGGCGGCGAATCAAAAGCTGACGTTGTATGAGGGTAATGCGCCGCCGTCGGATCGGGCCGCGCCGAAAATTTCCAGTGTGACTGCGAATAATGTGGGAACAACAACCGCGACCATCAATTGGCAAACCGATGAGAATGCCGATGCACAAATAGAATATGGCCACGATACCAATTATGGCAGCTTCTCGGTGCTCGATGGCAATTTCACGACCACCCACACAATGACGCTGACCAATCTAACGGCGAGCACGCGGTATCATTTTCGTGTACGCTCAAAAGATACCGCCGGGAATTTAGCCGTTTCAAATGATTTCACCTTCACGACGACGCGGGACGCGCAAGCGCCGGCGCTCACAAAAATCACGGTGAGCGATATTACGATGACTGCGGCAAAAATTTCCTGGACTAGCGACGAGCCGGCTGATGCACAAGTTGAATATGGCCGTGATACCAACTACGGCAATTTATCCGCGCTCGACAATAATTTCGCGGCAACGCATGCCGTCACTTTGGCCAATTTAACCGCCAACACACTTTATCATTATCGCGTCCGCTCGCACGATGCAGCGGGCAATCTGGCGCTTTCGAGTGATTTCACATTTACCACAGCGCGCGATACGCAAGCGCCGGCGCTCACCAATATCGTGACAAGCGATATTACGATGACATCGGCAAAAATTTCCTGGAACAGCGACGAGCCGGCAGATGCGCAGATCGAGTATGGCCATAATAACAACTACGGCTTGCTATCGAAACTTGACACCAACCTCGTCAAAACGCATGCCCTCATGCTATCGAATTTGACGATGGGCACGATTTATCATTATCGCGTTCGCTCGCGCGATGCGGCGGGTAATCTGGCAATGTCGAACGATTCCACCTTCACGACAACGCGCGACACGCAAGCGCCGGTGATTTCCAATCTCGCGATCACTGCGATTACGGCCA
>JAJVHT010000082.1:0-6410 GCA_022072515.1 bacterium | reverse complement strand
CATTATCGCGTTCGCTCGCGCGATGCGGCGGGTAATCTGGCAATGTCGAACGATTCCACCTTCACGACAACGCGCGACACGCAAGCGCCGGTGATTTCCAATCTCGCGATCACTGCGATTACGGCCAATTCCGCGCAGCTAAAATGGGAGACCGATGAACCGAGCGATTCCCGCGTCGAATACGGTACAGATTCAACAGCATTTTCCGCTGCCGTACTGGATACCAATTTAGTCACTGTCCATGCGATGAGCTTGGTCAATTTAAAAACTTATACAACGTATTATTTTCGGATCACGACAAAAGACAAGGACGGCAATAGCCGGCGTGGCGCAAAACAAAATTTCACCACGTTGCCGGCAGTTGCCGGCGTTATTGCGCTCGCAGGCAATGCGCAAAGCGGCCGCGCCAACGAGATTCTCCCCTTGCCACTCGTGGTGCGCGTGGTCAATTCTGCCGGCAACAGTGTGGCCAATGAAAAAGTCGAATTTCGCGTCACGGCCGGTGGTGGGCGTGTTCTCGGCGAAGCAGGGTGTGACAGCGCATTTTGTGTGGCAACCACCAACCAATTCGGCCTTGCCATGGTCAAATGGCGATTGGGTGCAGCCGATTCGCAACGGATCAAGGTCACTCTGCCCGAAAAGAATGATTTGGTACTCTATTTCACGGCGACGCTGGAGGGAAGAATTACTTCAGTGGAGGAGGTTGTCAATCAACTGCCAACGGCACTGGTCTTGCGCAATTATCCCAATCCATTTCATGATTTCACGCAATTCGAAATCGCCCTGCCGGCGGCAGGAACAATCACATTGAAAATTTTTGATCTGCAAGGCCGCGAAGTGATGACGCTGGTCGAAGGGAGACGCAATGCCGGGAATTATTCGGTTACCTGGCAAGCGCATGCTCATGTGAAACAAGCGCTTGCGTCCGGAATTTATTTTGCTGTGTTAAAATATCGCCACGATCCAAAAAATTCTTCGGAAGAAGCCGTGCCAGCTCCTGTGCAAACCCAACGGTTGTTTTATTCAAGATAAAGCGAGGAGAGTGTTTGACTTTGGGTTCAATTTTGGTTATTTTGGAGGAAAAACAAATTGCCAAAATTGAAACATGCCAGAAGTGGAAACTGAAAAAACCGTCGAAACGCCGCTCACGATGGCGGCTCTAAAAGGCGAGGTTGAAATCACCGCGTTCAAATCCGGCGGACCGGGCGGCCAGCATAAAAATAAAACCGAGTCTGCGGTGCGCCTCAAACATCTGCCTACCGGCGTCATCGTGGTGGCCACCGAAAGCCGCTCGCAAATCAAAAATCGTGAGTTGGCGTGGGAGCGGTTGATTGAGAAATTGGCGAAACGCCGCCAAAAAGGAAAGCCGCGGGTGCCGACCAAGCCTTCGAAAGCGTCCAAAGTGAAACGCCTCGAAGCCAAAAAACTGCGGTCGCGCACCAAGCAAACGCGGCAACAGAGTCATTGGGACGACTGAACAAGTGGCAAAGAGCAATTGGCGATTTGCTTACAGTCGCAGACTTTGATACTCGCGGTAAATTTTCAGAATCGCGGGCACATAATAAGCCGTTTCCGGATGCAGCGAACTATCCGTGCGTCCGCCGCGCCGCCAATGCCTGGCCTGCCTGTCCCCGCCATTATAACCCGCCAGCCCGGCCTCCAGGCCATATTCCGTGACCAAGGCCGCAAGATAACGACAGCCCAAGCGTACATTGTAAATCGGATTGAAAAGAATATCTTCTGCCGAAGTCCACACCAGGCCTTCCTGCTGCGCCAACAGCATGCCGGTCGACGGCAAAATCTGCATCAGCCCCATCGCCCCGGCAAAGGAAACCGCCTCGGGGCTCCAGGTTTTCGCCGACTCGTGGGTGATGGTCGCGCAAATCAAGTCCACGTCGAGTTGATGATACTTCAAACTCATCAAATAAATTTCTGCCGCGAGGTTGAATTTCACCTCGGCATTCATTTCCGGATTGAAGCGGTCGATAATCACCACAATGCGGCTCATTTGCTGCTGGCGCGCGCTATCTACTGCCGCCATGGTTCTGACATGTTGAAATTCTTTTTGCAACTGGCCAATTTGCTCATTTTGATAAATATAATTTTTTTTTGCTTGCTGGTCGAACGCAATCATCGTCATGGCAAAGACCAGAACAAAAGTTGCCTGTACAAAACGATAAAGCACGCGCTTTTTCAATGTCGCCGCCAGCGCCGCGAGCTTGGTTAAAATGCGCTGGAAAGCGTTGGGCCCCAAAATCCGCGGCGCCTTTTCTTTTTGATCAATGACGCTGATCACTTCAAAGTCAGCCGTCGTGATCATATCCTTGATGAGTGACTCGATGCCAGGTGTATCAGCAAGAGCGGCCTCTGTTGCACTGACCGGCGCCGTCACGGGTGGTTCCGGCGGCAGTTCCACGCTGACTCCAGGTTTCTCCGGCGCTGCTTGCTGGGAAAATTGCACGGGAATGGCTGCCGCTATCGTGGCGGCCGGCGTGGTATCAATGTCAACTGCGAGCGCTTCCAGCACTTCCGGCATGGAAAACGCCAGCGCGAAATTCGGCGCGTCGCTGCCGGCAAAATGCAGCGCCACCGCCCGCCGCGTCGCATTCTCCAACCACCATGCCCCAGAATCGCCGGGCGCGCTAACTTCCTGCGCTGGATTCTCCGGCGCAATGCAAACGAGCGGGCCGATGAGCTGCTTGCGATTGGCGTAACGTTGCATCGAATAGCCGAGAATACCGGTGATGAGGCCGGAGGTGACGCCCGTGCCGGCACCGGCTTTAATCACCGGCATACCGAGCTGCGGCAATACCACGCCGGTTACTGCCCCAATTCCCTGCTGCTCATTCCGAACAAGCTTGCTGCCGTGAAGACGTGATGTCGCGGCGTCAAGGCCGCAACTGATGGCGCTACGCGTAAATTCGGCGATGCCCTCGTTAGTATTCGTCTCAGACGCGACGGGATGATGGTAAATAAGAACGTTTTCGCCTCTCGCCCATGCGCTCGCCAACACATGCCAACTGCTAAGCACCATAGCCTCACCGGTTTGGCGATCGCACACTTTGCCGCCCAACGTAAAAACGCGACCGGCGGCATTAACCACCGGCGCGCCGCCGCAAAGTTCCTGACAAATTGATTGCGACGTCCGGGTGGTGCGCTGTTGCAAATGAAAACGGAAATGGCTGTCGCGCAATTCAACGGGAAAGCCAAGATCTGGGAGGTCGCTCAGACGCACCGCCGTTTTAAGATTATGTCCTGAATGGTGACGGCGATGAATGCGAACCGCAAGTTGGGATTCTGACGGCAGTGTCGTAAGGCCCAAATCGATAAACGCCACGCCGAGGTCTTCGACATAGAGCGCAATCGCCCTTTCGAGCGCGCGGCGAGCAGCCCGCCAGGTTGTCGAATCGATTTTCATCATTACGGTATGACGCGCAAAAGCGGCCCTGGATAAGAAGCAATTTTCGGATTTTCCTCGAGCAAAAGTGTCACAATATGCAACTGATAACGTCCAACCGGCGGCGCTGCAAATTCAAGGTTAAAGCGATAATCGGTCCGGCTCGGTTGCCAGCGTTCCCATTGCGCCGCCAGCATCATGTGCGCATCGGTTGCCATATCGGCGGCAAAAACTTGCGTGCATAGTGCAACGCGATCGTTGCTGCGGTCCGAAGCGACGGAGCCGGCAACATAACAATCAATTTCACCCCGCAAAAATTTCGCCATCATCGCGTTTGTGGGAGCCGGCTTCTCGAATTGATGAAACCGCGCCTGCTGAATCGACAGCACCATTTCGCCATTCGCTTGGTCTGGATTCGTTGCGGCTGCGATCTCCGGTTCTGACGGTTCCGGCGAAATCGGTTCGGCAACCGGGCTTGGCGCCGCGGGAGATTTTTCATTGGGCAAACCAACGCTTGCCGGTGGCTCGACAACCGTTTTTTCTTTTTCCGCTTCGGCGGCATGCAACTCCGCCCATCCGATCCAATCTTGTTCTGCAATCGTCGCCGCGGTGATGGCAGTACCCGCGCGCTCCAGCAACGCTTGCGATAAAGTTTCGGAAGTGTAGCCGCGAAAATCGGCAAATTTCCGGATACCGATACTGTTGAGCGCCATCTCAGCGACAGGATCAATGCCGTCGATCAACAGCAACTCATCACGCGAAAGCAATGCGGTTGATCTTTGCGGTATGGCTTGCGTGGGCTGGTTCAAATCGGTTGGGGCGGCCTTGTGCGATGCCACACTTTTATCCCCTTTGCCCCGCTTTGGCTTAGATGATATTTTTTGAGAATCCATAACACCTCTCCTTACCACATCGCCCAAACGTATTAAAATTTATGCTTGATTTGTCCGATAGATTTAACTATATTGAAAAGAAATTTTGAGAGAAAAAACAGCGTTCATGCCGCCATGAGCTTCGCATAAAACTTCTCTCAATGATATTCCTATTTCCGTGTTCCTGCACCCTCTGTTTTCATATCATCTAAGGAGAAGATCGATATGCCTCACGTCAATTTCAATTTCACGCCCCGCTCCGATTCCACCCATCACGAATGCAGCGCCACCCGTTCAGGAGACTGGATTGTTTATCGCTGTCCGCAATGCAGTGATTATCAGCGTTGGCATAACTGGCGAACAGGGAAAATAAAAACCAAAGGGCTTAAGGCGAACATTCAGCATTGGGGTTTGTATGATATGAAAGATTACAAGGAGACCCCGGAGAATCTCAACTAAAAAGTTTCGTTCAAATTGCCTGCAAAACAGCACCTTGGCAATAGGCGGACACATGCCGCGCGGTCGGGAAAGTCACCACCGTCGTCAGCCGATAGAGGCCGGAGGGCAAGCGTGGAATATCAGCGCAAATCGTGTATTCCAGCTTTTTCTCCACGAGGTTAGCCATCATCACTTTGAGCAACTGAGATCCGTTCCCGACGACTTTGTGAGCATACCATGCCACCTGAATTGGTGCTCGCGTATCGACCAAAAGAGGTGCATCCGAGCCAGAGAGTCGGAGCAAAGCTTGTAACGTGAATCCTGCCGGTGCCGCCAGGGATAACATGGATAATTGGGCCTCGACTTTTTGGAAGGGTTTTTCCTTTTTCTGATCCATTTTCTGCCCAGCAGTGGCAGAAACGCTTGGCGCAACGATAGCCACGGCATGCTTCTGAGGCTTCGGCTTTTCCTCTAATTTTGAACTAGCCAGCGGTGTCAAGGTTTTCTCCGAGATTGTTGCTTCATATTTCACAGTTGGAGAAGCCGTCGTCGGGGGAGGGGCACTATTTTTTTCTAAGTTGAAAATTGGGGCTTCACGTAGATATTGCTGTCGTTCCGCCTCCTTTTGCATGCTTTTGATGTTCTCCAATTCCGTTCGAAAATCTCTTTCTGTGCCTTGAATTTGCCTTTTCAAGTTTTCAACTTCATCCCGGGTTTGCTGAAGCACAAGCTTCAGCTCCGCAAAATCGTATTGCCATGACTCCTCTACCATCTTCTGTGGACCTGTCTGATGAATGGCCGACGCCGCTTCAGCCGCATTAAGTTTAATTTCAATCTCTTCAATTTCGACCGGCAAAGCCTTTCGGGTTTTATCGATTTTAGGCTTTTGCTCGGAGTTGCTTTTCTGGTTTGCCATAACCAGCTCCTGTTTTGAAGTTTCGAGAATATAATAAAGTAACCGCTGGCCTTGTTCTTTCCGAGGCCAGCGGTTTGAAGCAATACCCCGATTGGCTACACTTCCTTGTAGTAATACCGCCCAATTAATTGATCGGCAGGCGATGGCATCAGTGGAAAACCTCAAGGATATGTGTGCCATATCGCTTTAAAACACTTGAATCATAGGGCCTTCAACAAATCCTGCCGCATAATTCAAATTTGCGAAGGTGATCACCGCCACCAGCTTATAGCATCCGGTCGGCAAGGGGTTCGGATCAAGACTGAGGGTCGTATCTGGCGCCGAATAGGCCAACTGGCCGGGCAAGAAACTACCTTCCTTTGTACCAAGCGCAATTTCCGGCCCAATACCAATAGACTCCGCAGAATATTCGATCTTCCAATGTGCTGGCGGTTGCGCCTGGGATGAATGCGCATCGATGGTGCTTGCCGCCGTGATTCCGGCAAACGAAAAGTCCACCGATACTTCAAACGGATTGGCGACGCTGAGGACTGTGCTCGGATCAGTACCGCCGGCTTCAATGACAGCGAGATTGCTGCAATCAAAGGTGATGAATGGGTTAGCGGTGGGTTGTGAATTATTCATAACGAATCTCCATTAAGTTAAAGATGAATACTTCAGTGAATTGTTTCTGCTATGATAGACACAAAAACATTTTTAAATTCCCATGTTTTTGTGAAAATCTTTCAAAATTTTTTTCTTTCATTCGTTTTTCAAGAATTTCTTTGCACGCCTCCAGACACGATAA
>JAJVHT010000014.1 GCA_022072515.1 bacterium | reverse complement strand
GCAATCAGCAATACGATCAGCCCAACCCCGGAGAGGATGTATGAATATGCCGGATTGCTCGTTGGGAACAGGCTTTCCACTGCGGGCGTGAGATAGATCCCCGTCAGCGGTTGCAACGACAATTGCAGCGCGCCTTCTTCTTTGGCGATCCAGCCGAGAATTTGCCAGGTGTTGATCATGTCCTGGTAATAATTTTTTTCGAAAGCGCGGAATTTCGCTTGCAACTCGGCCGGTTGCACGTTCTCGGCAAGCTGAACAAAAGTAACAGCGCCCCACGAAGTCCAGCTCGTTTCCAAATCGCGATAATTCGGCGCATTCTCGTAGCGCAGGAGAAAATCGAACGTGATGCTAGAATTATCCGGGATTTTTCGAGCGACGCCGGCGACGGTGAAATCTTCGTCGCCACTGCCAAAGTTCAATGTCAGCGTTCGGCCGAGCGTCGCCTCATTGCCAATCGCAGATCCCGTTTGCGGGAAATATTTTTGCGCCGCCGCTTCGCTCAAGACGATGGACTTTTTATCTTCGAGGGCCGTTTCAGTAGATCCGTGTAATAAAGGAAAGCTGAACATTTTGAAAAAATCGCCATCGGCAAAAAGCACCTGCTCCTTCGTCGCGTTTTCCGGCGAAGTGCGGACGACGGCGTTGCTTTGCGCGAAGCGGGTGGCAAAACGGATTTCCGGAAAATTCGCCTTCAAAGTCGGCGCCAAAGGCAGCGGCTGGCCGCCGCCGAGCTTCATGCTGCCTGCCGGCGTTTTGGTGAGCAAATTCACCCGATACAGGCTCTTGGCGTGCGCGTGAAATTCATCGTAGCTCATTTCCTGTTGCACAAAAAGAAAAACCAGAATACAACACGCCACGCCGACTGCCAGACCAAAGACATTGATGAACGAATACGTTTTATATTTGATAATATTCCTGAAGGCGATTTTTAAATAATGATCGAACATGGCGACTCCCGTGATAAAAAGCAAAGCATAAAAAGTCAAGTGAAAAAAAAAAGGAAAAAGCAAGTCCCAATTTTTACGTTTTTCCCTTGTACCTATTCAGCTATTTTACCACCCGGGCGCTTATTTTTGCGATTTGTTATATCGCGCCAATCTATTTTTGCACGCAAATTTGAGCGCCCGGGCGGTACTGAATAGTTACTTTCCCTTTTACGTTTTCTTACTCATACCGCAACGCCTCAACCGGATTTATGAGCGCGGCTTTGACGGCTTGATAACTCACCGTCAGCCACGCGATCAACAGCGCCAGCACGCCGGCCAACACGAAAATGACCGGACTCAAATTGGTGCGATAGGTGAAATCTTGCAGCCATTTGTTCATGGCAAAATACGCGATTGGCGCGGCGATGATGAAGGCGATGGCAACGAGCTTGGTGAAATCTTTCGAGAGCAGCAGAATGACTTGTTGCACCGAAGCGCCGAGCACTTTGCGCACGCCGATCTCTTTGGTGCGCTGCTCGGCGATGAACGAGGCCAGGCCGAACAAGCCGAGGCAGGCAATGAGAATCGCGAGAATCGTGAAGCCGCCGAAAATTTTGCTCTGGCGTTCCTCGTTCCGGAACAGGCGGCCAAAATCTTCGTCAAGAAAAAAATAGCGGAACGGATAACCCGGCTCGAAGGCCGGCCATTTTTCTTGCAGGAAGGCGATCGTGGCCGGAATATTTTCGGGCCGTATGCGCGCGACGACATTGACAAATTCGCCCGGCACAATGCTCATCACCAGCGGCTTGATTTCCCGATGCAGCGATTCGATATGAAAATCCTTGGCCACGCCGATGATGGTGCGGGCGTCGTTCTGCTCGGGCGTCGGGCCCATTTGCGTGAGCTTTTTGCCGAGGGCGCTTTGCGGCGTCAGGCCCATGAGCCGCGCTGCCGTCTCGTTGATAATGCAAGCTTCCGAGGTGTCGCTGACGATCTCGCGCGAAAAGGCGCGGCCCGCCGCCATTTCAATCTCCAGCGTGCTCAACAAATCTACGCTTCCCCGGAAAATTTGCAGCGGATAAGCCACTTCCTCCGGCGCGCCTTCAAGGCGATGGGCGGTGTCGTTGTCAAGACGGCCGGGCACGCCGCTTGCGGCCGCAACATTGATGAAATTGGGATTCTGCAAAAGCTGCTCGCGAAAAGACTCGTAATTGCGCAAGCCCGTGCCGGTTTCAATCGGCAGCACCACCACCTGCTCCTTGTTGAAGCCCAGACGTTTGTTGCGCATGTATTCGAGCTGCTGGAAAACCACGCCGGTGCCGACGAGTAGAACGATTGAAATTGCAAACTGCAAAACCACGAGCGTGCTGCGCAGCCACGGGCTTTTGGCGCCGGCTTTCAAGCTGCCCTTCAACACGGCAACCGGCTGAAACGAGGAGAGCACGAAAGCGGGATAAATTCCCGCCAACAAACCGGAGACCAGCGCGACGCCGGCGAGGCCCAACACAAAACCGGCATTGGCAAAAACGTATAGCGGCAATTCCTTGTCCGCGAGACGATTAAACGCCGGCAGCAGCAACTCGATCAGCAAGAGCGCAATGAGCAAAGCCATGAACGCCAGCAAAACGGCTTCGCTGAGAAATTGCTTGATGAGCTGCATGCGCACCGAGCCGAGCACTTTGCGCATGCCCACTTCTTTGGCGCGGTTGGCGGAGCGCGCCGTCGCCAGGTTCATGAAATTGATGCCCGCAATCAGCAGGATGAACAACGCAATGGCGGTGAGAATGTAGAGATAATTGATGTCGCTGGTGGCGCCGATTTGGTTCTCAACGCGGGAATGAAGATAAATGTCCGGCACGGCTTCGAGAAAATATCCCCACTTCGCGCCGGCGGCGATGGCCTGGTCGTAAGATTGGCCGAGCGCGGCTTCGATCTGCGGCGCCACGTATTTTTTTACGAGACCGGGAAACTTCGCTTCGAGCGCGGCGGGTGAGTTGCCCTCGCGCATTAAAACGTAGGTGTGATAGGAATTGCTGATCCAGCGCGGGTTTTGGCTCTCCGGCCGCGTATTGAGCGAAACCAGCATGTCGATGCGCAGATGTGAGTTGGCCGGCAGATTTTTCAGCACGCCGGTGACTTTGTAATCGGCGCGGTTGTCGTAGCGCAGCACTTTGCCGAGCGGCGCTTCGTTGCCGAAATATTTTTGCGCCATCGCTTCGGTGATGACGATGCTGTTCGGCTCCGCCAGCGCGGTTGTCGCCTCGCCCTGAAGAAGCGGGAAGCTGAACAGGCTCAAAACACTCGCATCGGCAAAAAGCAGATTGTCTTCAAAAAAACGCTTCTCGCCATGACTTACCAACACACGGTTCGCCGGCCAAAAGCGGCCGGCGTTTTCAACTTCGGGAAGCTCCCGCACCAACGTCGCGGCCATCGGCGCGGAAGTGGTGGCGGATTTGACGAAACGGCCGCCGATGCCGGCGTCCAGCGCAACGCGATAGAGCCGGCCCGCATGTTGATGAAAACGATCATAGCTCGCTTCGTGCTGCACATAAAGCATGATGAGCGCGCAGCACGTCATACCGATCGCCAGGCCGGCAATGTTGATCAAAGAATAACCTTTGTGCTTGCGCAGATTACGGAAAGCGATTTTGAGATAATTCTTCAGCACGACCGTCTCCAATGTTCAGTGATCAGCAGACAGTTTACTGCGGACTAAAAAACCGACTAATGCGGCCTCGTTTGGCTAAAGCCGTATTTTCTCTTTGAAATTTTCCGTGACAATGTGGCCATCGAAGAGATGCACGGTGCGATGGGCAAATTCGGAGTATGACGGCGAGTGGGTGACCATCACGACCGTGGTGCCGGCTTCGTTCAGGTCGGTGAGCATTTTCATGACTTCATCGCCGTGCGCCGAATCGAGATTACCGGTGGGTTCATCAGCGAGAATAAGTTTGGGTTTGGCGACCACGGCCCGGGCCACGGCAACGCGCTGCTGCTGGCCGCCGGAAAGCTGCTGCGGAAAATGATTTTTGCGATGCATGATTTGCATTTGCTCCAACACTTCACTCACGCGTTTTTTGCGGTCCGCCGCCGAGACCCCGAGATAGAACAACGGCAACTCGACGTTTTCATAGACAGTCAACTCGTCGATCAGATTGAAGCTTTGAAAGACAAAGCCGATATTGGCTTTGCGTGTGTTGGCGCGCTGCCGCTCGGAGAATTTGGAAACTTCCTGATCGAGAAAATAATATTCGCCATCGGAGGGATTATCCAGGAGCCCCAGCAAGTTCATCAACGTCGATTTGCCGCAGCCGGACGGCCCCATGATCGCAACGAATTCACCGCTTTTCACTTCGAGATTGATGTTGTTAAGAGCCGTGGTTTCCACTTCTTCCGTGGTGTACAATTTTTTGAGATTTTGGGTTCTAATCATGATTTGCTCCTGAGGGTTAAAACGTAGACGATAAAACCGCGGGCGTAAAACCGCAATGACGAATTACGCCTTATTTGATATAGGCCACCAACATGCTTTTGACAGTCGTGACTTCATGCGCGAGACGCTCGTAACTGGCGGCCGGAAGCAGGCCATGACAACAGGCCGACAGCAGATGCGCTTCCAAATCGTTCGTCGCCCGCCAGGCCTGCTTAAAAAGTTCGACCATCGCATTTTGCTTAAGGTTGCCACAGCCTTTTACCACATTGGCGACTATGGCCAGACTATCGTGCCGAATCTGCTGGGTCAGCGCATACGAGTTTTCCGCCGGAAACGTTTCCGTGGCATTAAACAGCGCCAGCATTAAAAAGCGGCTCTTTTTCCAGAGCAGAGATTTCCGGAAGTCGCGTTCGGGCATACCATTTCTCCTGAACAACTGCATTGCTCATCCTTACTTTTTCAAAACTAATTTATCAATATCCCCAAAACTGTCATACGATGACGTCACCACCTGCTCGCCCGGCTCCAGGCCTTCGAGCACTTCAAAAACCTGCGGATTTTGGCGGCCGAGCTTGATGTTTCTTTTCACCGCAAAACTGCCGGATTGGTCGACGACATACACCCATTGCCCGCCGGTCTTTTGATAAAACCCGCCGCGCGGCAACAGCATGGCTTCGGCGAGATCGCCCAGCTCGAGGCGAATGTGCAGGGTTTGCCCGCGCCGGATGCCTTCCGGCGTTTCGTTTTGAAATTCCATATCGACATCGAAACGGCCGTCGCGAATTTCCGGAAAAACTTTTTTCGAAAGCAGATTGTAGGTTTTGCCGGCAAAATCAAATTCCGCCGGCAAACCAACGCTGATGCGCGGCAGATAATGCTCGTCGATGCCGGCGCGAACCTTGAAGCCTTCAAGAATATCGATTTGGCCCAAACGCTCGCCCGTCGTTTTCATTTCGCCAATGAACTCGGCATTGAGCGAAGTGAGCTGGCCCGAAACCGGCGCGCGCAGCGTCATGCTTTCCATTCGCTGTTTGGTCACATCGAGATTCGCCTGCATGCGCTGCAACGAAGATTCGAGCTGCTCGATTTGAATCGCGCGAAACAGCGAATCCTGCTTGTACGATTCGAAGGCCAATTCTTTCTGCTTCAAACGATATTCATATTCATCTTTGGCCTGTTCAAACTCCTGTTGCGAAACCAAATTTTTTTCGCGCAATTCCACGGCCCGTTCATAAATGCGTTTGAGCCGCTGCAACTGATAGGTTTGGTCGTTGAGCTGTTGGCGCAAAGTCAGGCGGCTTTGTTCCATGAGCACGCGTGTGTTGCGCAGATTATTGCTCTGCTCGAAAAATTGCGCCTCGCGATACATGATGTCGAGCAGCATATTGGTGTTGGCGAGCTGCAAAATCTTGTCGCCTTCCTTCACCATGTTGCCCGCTTCGATGAAAATCTTTTCGACCCGCCCGCCTTCAATTGCATCCAAATAAACCGTTCGAATCGGCAACACATTGCCGGTTACCGGAATGAACTCTTGAAACGGTCCGCGCGCCACCGTGGCTATAGTGATCTTCTCTGTTTCAACATTCAACTTCGAGCTGTTGTCGCCGAAGATGAAACTATAAATCACGAACAAAAAGAATAATCCCCCCCCGCCAAACAACGCGATCTTTTTGGGCGGCCACTTCTTTTTTTGAATTTGACGATCCATATTTTCTCTCGCGATTGGTTCAATTCAGCCAAAACAATAGGCAACATGCCACTTGCCACACATAGGACATTCAACAAGCGTGCCGACGTTGATTTTTTAGCGAGTTAGGCGTGATTTTCGATGGGGGAAGATTCAAGGTGTTGTCCGCTGACATGACAATTGGTGTTCACCAGCGAACAGTCAAATTCCTTTATTATGTTGCGAAATAAGCCGCCGCTATTTTTTGCATTGCTATTTTTATGTATTTTTTTATATTAGTCGCAATAAGTTCTTGGACGATTAACACACGGAGGTTCAAATGAAACCAATTCGCTTGGTGCTGCTGGCCATTTTCAGCACAATGATGGCGGCCCACGCGGCTGTCAAGCACGCAGAAGTCACTTACACTGCCAACGGCATAACGATGAAGGGTTATTTGGCATATGATGACGCTATAAAAGGAAAGCGTCCGGGTGTGCTGGTGGTGCACGAATGGTGGGGACACAATGAGTACGCGCGCAAACGCGCCCGCATGTTGGCAGGACTCGGTTATATCGCGTTGGCCGTTGACATGTACGGCGACGGCAAGCAAGCCGCGCACCCCGACGACGCCGGAAAGTTTGCCAGTGCGGTGATGCAAAACATGGAAGATGCCAAAGCGCGATTCATGGCGGCCTTGGATTTGCTCAATAAAAATCCCCACACTGATCCGGCGCGTATTGCCGCCATCGGCTATTGCTTCGGCGGCGGTGTGGTTTTGCACATGGCGCGTCTCGGCGTCGATCTAAAAGGCGTGGTAAGCTTTCACGGCAGCTACGACACGCAAACTCCCGCACAAGCCGGAAAAGTCAAAGCCAAAGTCTTGGTTTGCCACGGCGCCGATGACAAGTTTGCCACCCCAGAGCAAATCGAGGCGTTCAAAAAAGAGATGACCGACGCGAAAGTCGATTTTCAATTCATCTCCTATCCCGGCGCCATGCACAGCTTCACCAATCCCGATGCCGACAAGTTTGGCAAGCAATTCAATTTGCCATTGGCGTATAATGCCGCTGCGGATAAACAATCCTGGGCCGATATGCAGGCATTCTTCAAGAAAATTTTTGCGCAGTAGTTCGCGTCACCGAATTGTTGGGGTATTGGCTGGCTGGATAAATGGAACTTTTGTTTCCAGGAGCCCAATACTCCAACAATCCAGCCATCCCAATCTTACGCCTCGTAAACTTTCAAAATATCATACAACGTCGTTCGTTGCGCCGGCACAAAGCCGGACTCGCGAATGAGGGTGATTACTTCATCCGTCGAAGTTTTGTTCACAAAATTCGCGGCGGCGTGTACGTTCTCCTCGACCAGCGTGCCGCCGAAATCATCCGCGCCAAAATGCAGTGCCACCTGCCCGATCTTCTTGCCTTCCGAAAACCACGACGCTTGAATGTGCGGAAAATTGTCGAGATAAATGCGCGACAGCGCGAGCATTTGCAGATAGCGCATCGGCGTCGCATACGTCGGAATGATCTTCTCCAGCGGCGTGTTGCCCGGCTTGAAGCTCCACGGAATAAACGCGGTGAAACCGCCGGTCTCATCTTGCAATTGCCGAATCGTTTCCAGATGTTCGATAATATCTTCATCGGTTTCGAGATGCCCGTACATCATCGTTGCCGTGGTTTTGTAGCCGAGCCCATGCGCTTCACGCATCACCGCCAACCACTCCGCGGAGCTGCCTTTTTTATTGCTGATTTTTCTTTTCACGCGATCGCTGAGAATCTCCGCGCCGCCGCCGGGAATGGTGTCGAGTCCGGCTTCCTTCAATTGACGCAGCACCTCGCGCACCGACAAGCCGGAGACCGCGGCCATACCGAGAATTTCCGACGTCGAGAAAAAATGCGGATGCACTTCCGGCACTTCGGCGCGCGTGCGCCGGACCATTTCGAGATAATATTCAAACGGCAATTTCGGATTCACGCCGCCCTGCAGCAGTACCGTGGTCACGCCCTTCTGCGCCGACTCCTTAAATTTTTGAATCATGTGATCGACGGAATACGTGTACTCGCCTTCTTCGCCCTCATGGCGATAGAACGCGCAGAAGATGCAATCCACGTTGCAAATATTTGTGTAATTCGGATTGGTGTCGACCACGAACGTGATCCACGGATTGGGATTATGTCGATAACGAACTTCTTCGGCAATCGCGCCAAGTTCGAGCAATTCCCCTTCGCGCAAAAGCGCCAGACCTTCTTCGCGCGAGAGGCGCTCGCCGGCGCGGGATTTATCGAAGATGTAATCAAGAGCCATGTAATGTTCCTATTAAGATTTCACAAAATTAAGCGGTCGTCAAGTTGGCGGTCACCGCAGCAGTGGTCAGGTGAAATTGTCGAAACTTTTCCATCGCGGCTTTTTCCTGTTCGCCAAGGCGGAAATTGAATCCATCAAAATAAACTTGCACCTCGGCGGGCGTCATGCCGAGCCGCTTGCCGTGCCACGCGCCGAAATGCGGATGGCGTTGATCGGCATCCAGCGCGGCCTGTTCGAGTTGGTTGATCAGCGCCTGGCGCTTGGCCGCGTCCGTGTCTTGGCGCAAAGCCCAAACCGCAAAAACAAACGGCAAGCCGGTCCACTCATTCCACTCTTTTGCAAGATCAAAAGAGTAGCGAAAATTGGCGAGTCCCGATTTGGCGCGGATCAGCGCTTCGTCGCCGATCACCAGCACGGCGTCAAAATTCGCCGCGTCGCTGGCTTGAAAAATCGGATGCATGCGCTCAAGCTTCGCGGTCACGCCATATTTGTGCGCCAGCAAAACTTTCAACAGTTCGATCGACGTCGAAGTATCCGCCGTGATACCGAGGCGCTTGCCTTCCAACTCCATCCACGGCACATCTGAATAGAGCGTCACACTGCGCGCCATGTGGCGCACCGCGATGCCATAATCCAGCATTTCAAAATCTTTTTCCACGCGCCAATAATCCAACAAAGAAAACGGCCCGCCG
>JAJVHT010000225.1 GCA_022072515.1 bacterium | reverse complement strand
CTTTACCTGCTCGGCCTGGCCACCTCGGCCTTTGCCATGACCAGAGTGAAAAAGCATTGGCAAAATACGCGTTATTGGGCGGCGGCAATTTTTTTGATTGTCGCCGTCATCAGCGGATTCTTGGCGCTTCAGGCGGAGAAGCCTTTTGTTTATGCCGATTCACACTATTTGGATACACCCAACCAACCGATGGGTGTTGGCCAGGGAATTTTTCCGGGACGGGTGGTTTGGTACTGGAATCCGGATGCCACCTACGAGAATTGCAAAAACGACAACTGGGGAGAAGCCTACCACGAGCCGAAGAACTCAAATATGAATGTCATCCAGGCCATGGTCGATCAATCTTTAATGAACCTAACCGGTGAATCTTCAGTCGGCGAGGCCTGGAATGCGCTGTTCATCCATTTCAATCAAAAAAAGAATCGGGGCGCCATGGGCTATCAGCCCGGTCAAAATATCTTCATCAAGACCAATGCCGTGAGCACGCCGGTGGACGGTTCTCACAATTATAGCGGCCTGAACAACTATACAATGGCCAAAACCTCGCCACAGCCGGTACTGGCGATTCTGCGGCAGTTGGTCAATTTCGCCGGCGTTGCGCAGCAAAACATCTCGGTGGGTGATCCGATACAGAGTGTGCCCAATGATTATTGGGAGGTCTGGCATACTGAGTTCCCCAATGTGAATTACATTTCGAGCGTGGGAGGAAACGGGCGAATCAAATCGGTGGCAGGAAGCGCGCCCAGTTTGTTTTATTCGGATCGCGGCGCGGTGTTGCGGTCAGGCGATTGGAGCGATGCGACGAGGGGCATTCCAATTTACGATGACAAGTTGTATACCGTCATCGAGCAAGCGGATTACATGATCAATGTGGGCGCCTTGAAGGTCCATGAAAGAGCCGGTGTGACTTTGTTGGCCAAATGCCATTTCGGATCGCATACACGCTCAAATGCTTTGCACGTCCACAACGGGTTGGTCAATCCTGACGGCTTGCCGACCGCCGATCCCAAGCGCGATGGCTACGGGCTTTACCGCGTCTTGGTCGACTTGATGGGACACGAGAAGTTGGGCGGCAACACAATTCTCAACGTCGTGGATGGTCTATGGGGCGGACCCGGCGCAAATCTTCGTCCGGTGAAATTCAAAATGGTGCCCTTTAACAATGACTGGCCATCTTCCATCTTCATGTCACAGGATCAGGTCGCCCTGGAATCTGTTTGTTTCGATTTTCTGAAGGCTGAATTCACCAAAGACAAACATGCGGAAACCTATCCGCAAATGACAGGAGTTGACGATCACTTGCATCAAGCCGCCGACTCCACGAACTGGCCGGCCGGCATTCGGTATGATCCCGAAAAGGACGGGGCAGTGCTCGCCAGCCTGGGAGTTCACGAACATTGGAACAACCCTGAGGATAAAAATTACTCGCGCAATCTCGGCACCGGTGCAGGTATTGAGCTGATCAAACTGCTGGGTGTGACTTCGGTCAACGAGCCGGTTAAGACGGAGCAGCCCCAAGACTTTCGCCTGGAAGCCAATTATCCTAATCCGTTCAATGCGAGCACCCGCATCGTTTATGAGTTGCCGGCCAGGATGCACATCCGCCTCGAACTCTTCAACATGCGCGGGCAGCGCGTGGCCATATTGGTAGATGAATTGAAAACTGCCGGCATTCACTCGATCACTTTTGATACGGCTGGCTTGACGAGCGGCACCTACGTCTATCGGCTTTCGACCGCACAAGCCACGCTCAGCCGGAAGATGCTTTTGGTGAGATAGAGCCAAGAATGGAGCGCGGAATTTCGAGTCCGCACGCATACCACGGACAAGAATGTCCGCGCCCCCTCAATCTAAGGAGAGTAGACATGAAATTCCGCTCCACCCTGCTGTGTAGCGCCGTGTTGTTCATCTCCATACGACCAGTTTTCGCACAAACGCCGGCAAATTGTTTTCTGGTCGATTTTGAACCCAAATCTGCGACCGTTCCCCTTTACGAAGACGTTGAAAAAACGACCGAGGCGGCTACCGTAACCATCACCCTCAATGCCGCGGATACGCTCGGGAAAGTATCGAAGTATATTTTCGGTCATGCGCTCGCAGCGTGGCTTGGCAATGATGTCATCAATCCTGTGCTCTTGAGGCATTTGCAAAAACTATCGCCGGCTCTCATTCGCTATCCCGGCGGAAGCTGGTCGGATATTTTCTTTTGGAACGGAAACCCCGGTGATTTGCCCAACTCCATACCCGATGGCGGCAACAATGGCCAGTTGATTTCACTGTCCCCGCAGTTTGGCGCCAATAGTTGGACGACGACTCTTGATAATTATTATTTGATGCGTGACCAGGTGCATGGCACGCAAGGGTTGATCACCATCAACTATGGTTATGCCCGTTACGGCCTCAGTGCGAAGCCGGCCGAACAAGCGGCGCATTACGCCGCCGAGTGGGTGCGCCGTGATGCCGGCCGCACCAAATTCTGGGAAATTGGCAACGAGAATGCCGGACCCTGGGAAGCCGGCTGGCAAATCGATACCACAGCAAACCAAGATGGTCAGCCCCAAATTATTTCCGGCGAATTGTACGGGAAGCATTTTAAAATTTTTGCCGACTCCATGCGCGCCGCCGCGGCAAAATTGGGTGTAACCATTTACCTCGGCGGCCAAATTCTTCACTATGACGGCACCACCAGTTGGAATGTCGTTGATCGCAAATGGAATGAAGGCTTTTTTAAAGAAGCCGGCGATGCCCCGGATTTCTACGTGATCCATAATTATTTTGGAAATCGCACCTCCAGTATAAAAAATCAAATTGATGTGGCCCGTTCGACGATCAACCAAAACATAACTTTCATTCGTCAGGACCTCGTCAAGAAACAAGCACCAGCAAGACCCGTTGCATTAACCGAGTGGAATTTGGACGTCGGGAGCGATGCTGACAATCTGAAGAGGACTTCTATTGCAAACGGCATGCAAGCTGTGGTTCTAATCGGTGAAATGATCAAGAACAACTTCGGCATGTCCTCCCGCTGGCTCATCGCCAATTGGGAATCTGATGGAATGTTCTATAAAGGAAACAACTCGAGCATACCCACCTGGAATCCCCGACCGGACTTTTTTTACATGTACTATTTACAGCGAATCGTTGGGGATCACGCGGTGCGCACATCGGTCGCCGGGAGCACGGATGTTCTGGCTTATGCCACCAGTTTTTCTTCCAAACACGCGGGAGTCGTGGTGGTGAATAAAGGGACGGTCGATCAGGTCGTTAAGCTGGCGCCGGGAAATTTCGGCGTCGGCGAACGCTTTTATATCTACTCCTTGACCGACGGCGGCGACAACAGCACTTTTCCGCAGGCGGTTTACGTGAATGATGAAGGCCCGGCCAGCAGTCTGAGGTGGGGGCCAACCGAGAGCCTGGAGGAGATTCGGGCCTTTGCTTATCTCGTTGGCGACGAAATAAAATTTGTGTCGCCCGCCCGTTCCGTGCAATTTATCTTGATCGAGCCTGGCGACCGTGTTCTGGCGGTGAAAAATGGTCGCGACAGCGATGCCGGAAGCATTCCTACACAGTACCGCGTCTATCCGAATCCGGCCACTGGTGTTTTCAATATCACGCTGCAGCGCGGGACGTTCAACAAAGTGGATGTTGTCGATCTGATGGGACGAATTGTATACTCAAGGGAGATTACACCTTCGGTGACCGCCTTGCAGCTCCAACCCAAGCTGGCGTCCGGTTCATATTTCGTACGGTTGTACAACAAGAAAGAGGTCAAGGTCACGAAATTGATCATTTCCAAATGACTGAGCAGATGAATTGCTAACCGGAAGATGACTGTAGGCCGAGAACATTTTTTGATACCCTGAGAGAGATGGAATATGAGAAACAAAAGCATTGCAGTTGTTATGTTATTTTCTCTCGTTCTGGTCATCGCCGCTTCTCTGGCCGCCGTGCCGCGAACAACAGGCGGCGATACGCTGCAGGTTCCTGATTTTTCTGTGAAACGCGGGTTTTATGAGAACAGTTTTGACGTCATTGTGGCGGCGCAAGCGGCGAATGCCAGCATCAAGTATACTTTGGATGGTTCCGAGCCGCGGACTTCACCAACCGCAATACTGCAAAATTCGCCGGCCACTATTCGGATCGATCCTGAAGGCACGGCAGGGCAGCGCGGGAAGACGACGGGGGTGATTCTGCGGGCTTGTGCGGTGGCGTCCGGCTATGAGCCAAGCGCCTCGGTTACTCATACCTATTTATTCGCCGCCAAAGTGGAAGCACTTTCCCCGGATAATGTAAAGCCCGGGCCGAATTGGCCCGACCCAACCACTTCTGCGAATCCGCAGGCGATAAATTACGGTATGGATCCTGACGTATTGAACGATCCACGCTACAAAGATTTGATTGACGACGCCCTCTTGGCTATCCCCTCCATTTCCATTGCGACGGATCTGAAACATCTGTTTGCGGCGGACAGCGGGATTTATATGAATGCGATGTTCGATGGCAGAGAATGGGAGCGACCGACCTCGCTCGAACTGTTGAATCCGAACGGCGCCGAAGGATTCCAAATCAATGCCGGCATTCGCATTCGCGGCGGCTGGAGCCGGCACGGCGACAATCCCAAGCATGCCTTCCGTTTCTTTTTTAGAAGCGAGTATGGCAAAGGCAAATTGGAATTTCCGCTTTTTGAGAATGAAGGCGTCAATAAATTCGACAAAGTGGATTTGCGCACATCGCAAAACTATTCGTGGAGTTATCCGGGTCACATGGGCGAATACAACACCATGAACCGCGACGTGTTCTCCCGCGATCTCCAGCGGGAGATGGGCCAGCCGTATACGAGAAGTCGATACTATCATTTATATATCAACGGCGTCTACTGGGGCTTATACCAAACCCAGGAACGCTCCGAGGCGCGTTATGCCGCCAGCTATTTTGGCGGAGGTGAGGAAGACTACGATGCCGTCAAGCCGGGTGATAATTATGTGATGGAAGCCACCGATGGCAATCTGGATGCTTACCGGGAAGTCTGGAATTTCTGCAGTGCGGGATTTCGTGACAATGCCAATTATTTCAAGCTGCAGGGGTTGAATACGGATGGGACGAGAAATCCGGCGTACAAAGTTTTGGTCGACATTGATAACCTCATCGATTTCATGCTAGTTATTTTTTATACCGGAAATTTTGACAGCCCCGCCTCCAAATTCGGGCAAAACAAGAGTCCGAATAATTTCTACTGCATTTATAACAGGACTGCGAATGAGGGCTTTAAATTCTTTGCCCACGATGCCGAACATACACTCAGAACCACGGCGGGCGAAGGTCCCGGCATTGGGCTTTATGAAAATCGCGTGAACATTGGAAATCTGACCGACGGTTACAAAATGACGGTAGCCGATTTCTCGCGATTCCATCCGCAATGGCTGCACTTCAAGCTGTCGGAAAATGCCGAGTATCGGATTCGCTTTGCCGATCATGTCTACAAACATTTTTTCAATCAAGGTTGCATGACGCCGGCCAAAACGACGGCGCTCTTTCTCTCCCGGGCCAAAGAGATCGAGATGGCGATTATCACTGAATCGGCGCGCTGGGGCGATACCTACCGTCATCCGCCCAGAACTAAAAACGACGATTGGCAACGGGCCATCGATGATATTGTCCAGAATTACTTTCCATATCGCACCGCCATCGTTTTGGGCCAATTTCTGATGGCCGATTTGTATCCGAGCATTGAACCGCCGGTTTTTCTGAACAATGGCACTGCCGTCCTGGCCGGAAGCCTGGAAATTGAACCCGGATATAAACTAAAATTGCTGAATCCCAATAGCGCCGGCAGGGGAACTATTCAGTATACCGTGGATGGGCAAGATCCCAGGAGCATTGGTGGAGGCATTTCAGCCTCCGCCCGCGATGGTGGTGATGAAGCGGAGATAACGATAAACGCGACGACCGCGATCAAAGCGCGTGTGCAAGACGGCTCCACCTGGAGCGCGTTACATGAGATCAATCTGTTTGTTGGCAACAAGGTAAAAGATCTCAAGATTACCGAGATTCATTATCATCCCTTGGACGGCGTGGGTGTCAGTGACAACGAGTACGAGTTTTTGGAATTGAAGAATGTTGGACCGGCCCCAATAAACCTTTCCCAGGCGCATTTTGTCGACGGCATAACCTATACTTTTCCTTCCGGCACGATCATCAATCCGAATGAGTTTATTGTTTTGGCCTCGAACCGGCAGGAATTCAACAACCGCTATGGTTTCTTTCCTTTTGGAGAATACGCCGGGCAGCTCGATAACAGCGGCGAACGGCTCACCCTGTTCACGGCGGCAAGCGATACCATTTTTTCGGTAAGTTATGACGACCAAGCCCCGTGGCCAGTGTCACCAGACGGGGACGGTTTTTCACTTGTTCCCAAAGAGATAAACCCGACCGGCGATTTGAATGATCCATCGAATTGGCGAGCGTCTTATGCCATTGGCGGTTCGCCCGGACGGGATGATCTGCCGGGCACCTCGGTTGAAACTCCGAATTCAGATTTTCCCGCCGGCTTTGCACTTCATCAGAACTATCCGAATCCATTCAATCCAGAGACCAAGATTCATTACAGCCTCAAGAGCATCGGCAAGGTTCGTCTCTCGGTGTACGATCTCACTGGGCGGGAAGTAGCGATTCTGGTGGATGGAGTTCAGAATGCCGGGGCGCATTATGCGGTGTTCTCAGGAGCCGGCTTGGTCAGCGGCATTTACTTCTACAAACTGCAGAGCACCGATGGAATAATTTTGAAGAAGATGGCACTGTTGAGGTAGGCTCGTAGTTTCGCCTTGAGGCGTCAGACTCTCGACATAAGTTAAACGTCTGCTCTGCTTCCTTATTTGCTTTTGACTGCGGGGCGCAGAAGACGTCACTTCAAACTTCTTGTGAATTCATTTTCGTGACCGATTATCTTTCTGGAGAAAACCCATGCTTACATCTGCTAAACAGAGCTTTCCTCGCAAAATTTTGTTCATATTTTTTATTCTGATCGTATCGCTCTCAGTTTACTCCGCCGCAAAAACAAAGGCCGGCTCGCACAAGGCTGATACTTCCGCAAGCAGTCAGGTGAACAAAGCCGATGTTTATGTGACGGCGAAAGCCACGAATGATCGGATCGCCAAGAAAGAGCCGCTGAATTTTGTATCTCTCGAGCAGCCCGATGAGCACACGCCGACGATTATCCTCGACAAAGACAAAACATTTCAAACTCTCGTCGGCATCGGCGGCGCGCTGACGGATGCCTCTGCCGAAACTTTTTACAAATTGCCCGCAAAACAACAGCAGGAAATTCTTACTGCCTTTTTTGATAAAGAGCAAGGCAACGGCTTCTCGCTTTGCCGCACCAATATTCACAGTTGTGATTTTTCCAGCGCCAGCTACACCTATGCGGAAGTCCCCGGCGATACCAATTTAAAGCACTTCAGCATTGCACCGGATTTGAAATATAAAATCCCTTTCATTAAAACTGCATTTGCGAAAGCCGGCAACGAGCTTAAGCTGTTTGCTTCTCCCTGGAGTCCGCCGGCGTGGATGAAAACCAACAATGACATGCTGCACGGCGGCAAATTACGGCCGGAATACAACCAAACCTGGGCAAATTATTTTGTCCGCTTCGTCAAAGAGTTTGAGAAAGCCGGCGTGCCGGTGTGGGGATTGACCGTACAAAACGAGCCGATGGCCGTGCAAACCTGGGAATCATGCATCTTCACCGCGGCGGAAGAAAGGGATTTTGTGAAATACCATCTCGGGCCGGCATTGGAACGCGCCGGATTATCACGTTTGAAGCTGATGATCTGGGACCATAACCGCGGCATCATGTATCAACGCGCAAAAGTCGTGTATGACGATCCGGTCGCGTCGAAATACGTATGGGGCGCCGGCTTTCATTGGTATGTTGGTGATCACTTCGACAACGTCCGGCTGGTTCACGACGCTTATCCGGACAAGGAGCTGGTCTTCACCGAAGGCACCGAGGCCAATTTCGATGCGAACAAAGTCAAAGACTGGCAATGGGGTGAGTTCTTTGGCAAGTCGATCATCATGGATTTGAACAACTGGGCCTCCGGTTGGGTGGCGTGGAATGTCATTCTTGATGAGCGCGGCGGCCCGAATCACGTCGGGAACTATTGCATGGCGCCGATTATCTGCAACACCAAAACCGGCGAGCTGACGTACATGAATTCGTTTTACTATCTCGGCCATTTTTCACGATTCATCCGCCCCGGCGCCAAGCGAATCATTTGTTCATCCAATCACGATGATCTTCTGGCAACGGCATTTCTCAATCCCGACGGAAAAATTGCCGTGGTAGTCATGAATCAAACGGAAAAGGATATTGAATTTCATACGTGGATCGAAAACCAGGCGGTGAAGACAAACAGCCCGGCGCATTCAATCGTCACGCTGATATTATGAGGAATGAATCATGTCAAACACTTTGCGAGTTTTACTTGTACTAGCCTGCGTCCCGTTTGTGTGGATCACGCAGCATGATTCCAAGAAGATGTCCATCGAGCAGCAACAGGCCATCGAGCAGGCCATTGTTGACGTACAAGCGAAAATGCAACAAGCCGCGCAGCAAGGCGACGTTGATGGCCTCTACGAACATGTCCTGGAAATGGACAAAGGCGTGATCATCGAAGATGGCCTCATTCGCTGGACGCGCCAGGAAGCGCTGAGCGTAACGAAGCAAGGCCTGCAAGGCTTGAAAGACGTGTCCTACGTGTATAGCCAGAAACGCATCACCGTCATTTCGCCGGCCCTGGCTCTTTGGGTGGGAGAAGGCGCGTCCTCAGCGACTCTACAAGACGGCCGTCACATCTCCGCGCCCTTTGCAGAAAGCATTCTTTTTATGAAGAATGCAGGACAGTGGAAGGTGTTTCATGCCCATCGCTCTGTTCCAAATCGATGATTCGGATTTTCAATTGCAGTTCAAGAAACATGTTGAGGCTGAAGTCTGATGCGAAAAATTTCACACGCTTGCTGTTTGATTTTAATCGCCGTGGCGTTCATCAACTCCGC
>JAJVHT010000036.1:2064-9134 GCA_022072515.1 bacterium | reverse complement strand
ATCTCCATGCCGGCTCCAACATAAACCTTGCCATCCTTCATTACAAAATTCACCTTTTCCATCACCGCCATATCTTGCAATGGATCGCCCGGCACCGCGATAATGTCGGCGAATTTCCCGGCTTCGAGACTACCGATATTCGTTCCCTGATCCAGCAAGTCCGCCGCCACCATCGTCGCCGCTTTGATTGTTTGCATCGGCGACAGGCCGGCATTCACCATTAGCTTCAATTCACCCGCTTGATTGACGGTCCATGGAAAACCGCCGGCGTCCGTGCCCATCGCGATTTTCACGCCGGCTTTCGCGGCTTTGCCGACGGCGGTGCGGAGCATCGGCAACATTTTAGTCCAAATATCCGCGCCCGCGGTGGCGCGGCCCGGCGCGACGTATTCAGTAACGAGCATCGTCGGGCACCAAAACGTGCCCTGTCGCACCGCCTGTGCAATAAGCGCCTCGTCAAAGCCATCGCCGTGTTCGATGGAATCGCAGCCGGAGTCGAGTGCCATTTTGATGCCGTTGCGGCCAATCGCATGCGCTGCGACTTTTTTGCCGAGTCGATGCGTTTCCTCGACAATGGCTTTGATCTCGTCCGGCGTCCAATTCGATTGGCTGGAAAGTCCGCCGTCTTGGTCAATGTAATAACGCCGATCACAATAAATCTTGATCCAATCGGCGCCATTGGCAATTTGCTCGCGTACCGCTTGCCGGCAATTATCCGCGCCATCAACGATTTGTACGCCTTTCGGAAGATGCAATTCCCACGAGTAGCCGCCCGGTCCATACGCCCCGGTCGGCGCCAGCGCCCGCGTCGACACCCACAGGCGCGGCCCGGGGATAATGCCATTGTTGATGGCTTTCTTGATATCAACATCGGCGTACATCGCGCCTTCGGTTTCCACATCGCGCATCGCCGTAATGCCATTCATCAACGCCTTGCGCACCGCGGCAACCGCCCGAATCGTACGATATGGAATCGACTCTTTATAAATTTGCTCGTCATACTCTTCTTGCGTCACATCACCTTGCAGGAGAACATGCGTATGCGCATCAATGAGTCCCGGCAGCACCGTCGCGTTGCGCAGATCGATAGTTTGTGCGTCGGCAGGAATTTTTATATTCTTACCGATTTCGACGATACGATTGCCCTTGATTAAAATCGTTATCCCAGTTTGGGCCGCCTCGCTTTTGCCGTCGATCAACTTGCCGGCTTGAATGGCGATGGTTTTTTCTTGGGCCAGTAGTGTCGCCGCTATTGCCAGAAACGTCACGACCAAAAACCTTTGCGCGTATTGCATTCGTCGCCTCCGTGAGCAAATGACCGTTGATTTATTCGCTTAATCGACTCCATATCGTAAATAGATTGAGCAGATAAAGCGGATAAAAGCAAAACAATGAGGACAGAAATTTATTATCGGTAAAGATAGGTAAAAGGCGGGGAAAATGCAAATGCTTTCAGAGGCAAACTAATTGGGAATGGCGCCGCTGACGCTATTTGTTTTTAGGCATCACTTTATGAATCTCAAAAGACTCAAGAATTTTTCCCTCCGGCGCATGATAACTGGTCACTGTCATTTTCGCATTGTCGGTTTGAATAAAGGCAAACGAGCGGTCGGCGGAGTTTTGATAAACCGGCGTCAGGCCATGCGGTTCTTTTGTGGGCAAACCGTAAGTGTTGCCGATGCCACTGGCCTCCAGATAATGAATTCCGTTGACGTGGTAATGTTCGTAGACGTGGCTGTGTCCCCAAATCACTAAATTGACGCCGTGTTTTTCAAAGAGCAGGCGCAAATCGTCATAAAGGACATCGCGCGGATATTCGTAAGTGCCATCACTCTTCTTCACGGGGTTGCAAAAGTATGGAGAGGTATTATGTCCCTGTCCCAGCATCGGTTGATGAAACGACACGACCGTCCACGGTTGTCGCTTTGGGGTCAGATCTTTCACGAGCCATTGATATTGCGCGCTTCCCGGCGTAATAGGGTCTCCAAGAATCCATTGCGGTTTGGTGGCGGCGTCACTCGTCCATTGCCGCGCGATGTTCAGGTGAATGAAATGCACGTTGCCGTAGTCATGCGAATAATAGCGCTCATTATTCGGTAAATTGAAAAGTGCCGTGTACGTTTCCAGGCTTGCCGTCTCGTCCAGGCTTGACGCTGAGCGCGGTGCTTCGCCATACTCGTGATTGCCGAGTGATGGAAACAATGGAATGTTCTGCAGCAAGGGCGCACCCGGTTGCCGGCCAGTAAAGACATCGAAAAAACTGCGCTCCCCGCCATACCAATCCGCGACGCGATCCGGCTCGTCAATCAGATCACCGGAAAAAATAATGAGATCTGGCTGAACCAACTTGCCGATGGCGGCAACCGTCATCGGCAGATCCGGTTTCATCTGCGCGTCGCTGATGGCGAGAAAGGAAATAGGCGATCCGGCTACTGGCATGGTTTTGCAGCTATAGGGCGCGCTGAGTGCGCCGTTGGACTTGATGCGATAGGCGTAGCGCGTATTCGGCTGCAAACCGTTGATGGTCACCTCGTGGAGATAACTTCCCAGCTTTTTGTAAAAGCTACCGTTTGCCCCGGTGGCCTTTAATTTTAAATCAGCGCCGTAGTCAACCATGCTGGCGCCGCCGTCGTCGCTGATCCACCGAATCGTTATCGCTGTCGGTGTTGGATTTTGCAAATACGGCCCGGCAAGAATTTTGGCATGGGCGGAAACCGCGGAAAGTAATATTGCCAGTAAAGCCGAACCGGCCTGTTGAAACGAATTCATGCTGATTATTTTTTAAATAACAAGGGGCGCCCTCTATCTCCGATAGAAAAACGCCCCTCACGGACGCCAAAAGTTTTTTGTGTAAATTGTAAAACGTGTTTCTTAAAACGTAAATCAAAATTCAGAAATTACGTTTTACAATTTACGTTCTAAATTTTATCGCGCCAACACAATTTTCCGCATCCCCGTAAACTCCCCCGCCTGCAGGCGAACAAAGTAAATGCCGTTTTCAACGCGCCTGCCGCTTTGATCAAGCCCATCCCAAAAGGCGGAGTACATTCCCGGCGCTTTTCTTGACTGTTCCAACAATCGCACGCGCCGGCCCAACAAATCATAAACGGCCAGCATCACGTCGGTTGATTTGGGAATTTGATATGGTATTACCGTCAAGGCCGCCGCGTTGCGCAGAGGATTGGGAAAATTTTGTTGTAACGCAAAGGTTTTCGACAATGTCTCTTTCCCGGCTTGAACGCCCGTGGTGGACACTAAAACTTTCCAAGCGACGGCCACGGTGTCTTTCTGGTCGCTGACCACAACGCGAATGCGGTGCTCGCCGAGGTTAGTAAAAAATGGAAAAAAATTATAACTCGCGCCGAATCCGACCGGCGAAGGATCATCATCCAAAGTCCAGGTGTAAGTGATCAAATCATTGTCCGGATCGTACGCCGCAATTTGAAATTTGACCGTATCGAATCGGCTCGCGCGCAGCGGCTGGTTGGCCAGCGGCGAAATTTGGGTGATGATCGGCTTACCATTCGTTACGATGGGAACGGTCCGATTGAAACGAAGATCGAAACCATGCACAGGATAAACCAGTGTTTCGTTAATCGCGACATCGCCGAAGTAATTATAAGTCGCATTGATGATTGGCGTGTTGCCTTGCCGTTCCAGCTCCCGGCCACGGCTGCCGCCGGTGTTGTTGTAAATATCATTTCCCAAGCCGGCGGCGCCGCCGATGATCGGCAGCACACTGCCTTTGCAAAAAATCGCGCCGCCGCCGACTTCCGCCATGACTTCGTTGCCGGCAATCACATTCCTGCTGATTTGCGGTGACGATTCACTCAAATATATGGCCGCGCCGTTATCCGGCGAACGATTTTGCCGGAATTCACTGCCGTGAATTTCACCGCCGATGCGATGGAAAAAGAGTGCGCCGCCCCGACCTTGATTTTCCAGAAAGCGGCAATTGTCGATGAAAACCTGTTGGCTGGAATCCGCGCTGATCGCGCCGCCTTCGCCATTGGTTTTGTTGCCGCGAAAAGTGACTTGGTTGAAATAGATTAAGACGCTTTTATGAATACGCACGCCGCCGGCAGACAATGAAAAATCCGTTGTGCCGGGAAATTCACGCCAGCCGTTGGTGATGGTCAAATTCTGCAGACGCGTGCGCGCGGCAAAATTAATTTCAAATAGCCGCGTGGCTTTGGCGCCGTCAACAATAACACTATCGGTATTTTGCCCGTTCAACGTCACCCGCGGCGTCAAGTAGATCGGCAGGCGTTCACCCGTCGCGCTGGTCGAATACGTTCCGTTGAGCAAATTGAGGCGCACTGAATCGCCCGGCTCGGTAAAAAAACGCCGCAGCGCCGCTGTCATGGTTTTCCATGGTGAATTTTTGCTCACACCGGAATTAGTGTCACTGCCTTTGGGGGAAACATGAAACTCACGGTTTTTTTCCGGTACGGTGATCGTGACATAACGAAATGAGGAAACGTCGAAGCTCGCCGGATTATCAACCAAAGCATTAGCCGGCTTGCCGCCAAAAAAGTTGAAACGCGCCTCGATCTTGTCGCTGCGTGATGCGCTGCCCAATTCCTTGCCGGATTGGGGGGCGCGATTGCCATAAATATCATTGCCATTGCTGCTCGTACCGCCAATCACAGCTTTTCCATTCGCGCGGAGAAAAATGCCGCCGCCCACGCCGTTCTGCGCGGTATTGTCGATGATAAAGTTACGCCAAATCCGGCTCTCACCTTGTGTCACGGCCACACCGCCGCCTTGCGCCGCAAAATTATCATGAATACGATTGTTGATCAACGTCAATACTGCCGCGCTATCGACACTGACGGCGCCGCCGTCTTGCTGGGCGCGATTGAAATAAAATTCCGAATCTTTGATCTCCACCGAATCGCCGAGCGCCAGCACGGCGCCGCCATGTTGTTGCGCGGTGCAACTGGCAATGACACAATTGCGGACGACGGTTTTGTAATTATGCGCCGCAGCCAGCGCCCCACCTTGGGTCGCGGCATTTGATTGCAGAACACAATTTTCAACAGTTAGCGCCACCGTTTTTTTCGCCGCGGCTGTCGTCGCATTCCGAACCCAAATCGCGCCGCCATAACCCGCAGCTTTGCCGCCGGTAATATTTAAATCAGCGATCCCACCCCCGGCGACATCGCGTCCTTCAAACACCCGGTTGCCGTTGGCAGCATCTATCGTCGTGGAGTCACGACTGACGCCGCGCAGTTTAATATAACTTTCCAAGCTAATGGGAAAAGTTTCACCGTTTGTCGCCGCCGCAAATTTCCCCGGCAGCAAACGTATGGTAAGCGGATTCTGCTCCATTCCAAAGACGAGGCGCAACGCCTCGGTCACCGTGCGCAGGGCCTGGCTGCGCGAGACGCCGGTGGCGCCATCGTTGCCCGCCGGCGAGACGTAAATCTCGCGTGTGTCAGCCGGCATCCGCGCCGCCACTTGGCGGAAATTGTCCGAAGCAAATTGCGTGAACGGTGAAAGCAGCGTTGAATCGGGAATTTGTCCCCAATAGTTGTAGCGCGCATCGACTTTAATGCCGGGCTCCAAACGATGAATTTGCGAACCGCCTTGCTTTGCAGTATTCAGATAGATATCGTTGGCTTGCGTATCGCGCGTGCCAATCTGCGGCAGCGACGCGCCGTCCAATGCAATGGCACCGCCACCGGCAACCGTGGCGCGATTCAACCACAAACGATTACTGAAGAAACGAATATTGGAAAGCGTCACATACAACGCACCGCCGAAGCCGGCCGTATTATTCTGAAAGTCATTTTTGAGAAAACGCGTCTGGCTGGTGGAATCGCAATGCACGGCGCCGCCGCCGGTGGCCGCGCTGTTCTCGGTAAAAATATTTCCCGTCAGGTTGGTCGCATCGTCCAACAATGCCAGCGCCCCGCCGGCGCCCGTGCTGTGGTTGCGCCAAAACACATTGTTGCGAATTTCCGAGCTTTTAACTTTGATAAAAGTCAGCGCGGCGCCGCGCTGCGATTGATTCGCTTCGAATCGGCAATTTTCAATAATGAGATCACTGCTGAACCGCGCGATAATCGCGCTCGACTTGCCGCTGGTTTTATAATTGCGGAAAAGGAGATTCGCCAGCCGCAAGGTGGTGACTTCTGCAAAATGAATCAACGCACCGTTCAAAACGCCTTCGCCGCTGATGATGGTGGCGGCGCCGGAGGTGCCAGCGCCCACGACGGTTATGTGGCTTTTGGTGTAAATCGGAAATTGCTCACCGTTGGTTGCAATGGAATAAACTCCCGCCGCCAGATTGATCGTCAAGGAATCGATGCTGGTGGCGAAAATCTGCGAGAAGGCATGTCCGAGCGTGCGCCACGGCGTGTTTTTCCCTCCGTTGTTGGCATCCGAGCCGTTGGGCGTCACATAAAAGTCGGAGGTGCCGAGCGGAATATTGATCGCGAGATTGCGATAATTGCTGAGATCGACAAAGGCGGCCGGCAAGACGAGGCTGCTGGTTGGCGTTGCGCCCCAATAGTTATAACGCACATTCACCGGCATCGTATTATTGATGACATACAATTGTGAAGCCGACTCGCCGCCGAGATTATCGTGAATGTCGTTGCCGGTTTCCAAGCTGCCGCCGATGACGGGATTGGCGGAACGCACGACGATGCCGCCGGCATTTTTGGAAAGCGCCCGGTTGGCACTGTTGCGGCGAATACGATTGCGCTGTAAAACGGGCGCAGCAACGTCGATATAAACTCCGCCGGCGCTGTTCACGGCGGTGTTGCGCTGAATCACGTTACCCAAAAGTTTAGCGACGGTCAGCCGGCTGCAATAAACGCCCGCCCCATCGCTGGCGAGATTGTTTTCAATCAGGTTGTTCTCGAGCGTGAGATCAGAGCCACCGCCCAGGAACACACCGCCGCCCTGCGTCTTGGCTTCATTGGCATGCAGCACGCAGCTTTTGATCGTGACTTTCCGGCAGTTGCGCAACAGCACGCCGCCGCCGCGGCTGGCGTCGCCGGTATCGGCTTTGGCAAAACCATTGCGAATGGTCAAGCGGGACATCACGACATTGGCGG
>JAJVHT010000036.1:0-1964 GCA_022072515.1 bacterium | reverse complement strand
ATAAAACGGTGATCCGCCAGGATTTCGGGAATGGACTTGTCGTAAAATTGTGCCACATTTTTACCGCCATCATTGTGCCAGACAACCGCGGAGCCGGGCGGAACCAAGGCGCTGACCTGCAAGGTCTGGCGGTCGATCATGACCAAACCATTGCCGGCCTCCCGGCTCAACTCGAATTCATCGATGGTCGCAACGCAAATCGTCCGGTCGGTTACCATGAGATCTTTCACCGAATGATTGACGAGAGCAGGATGCCGCAAGACGCCGATCGCAGCGGTGACCATGTCATAAAAGCCGATGCCGCCATAACCCTGATTACGTTCGCCTTCATAAAAAGAAAATCCCACCCAAATTTTATCGCCAGCTAAAGTTGCAACGGAAACGCTGGATTCAATATTGTCGATCTCGCTCCTGAACGCCTCATTGTCTTCGTCATAACCATATTGCTCGAGGAGGCGCGGGCGATAACGCAGGAGAAGCTCCACGGTTGGCGCGGGAAAATGCGCCAATTTCGTCAAGCACCCAAGCGAGTCCCGGAAGATCTCGGAATTTTCCAGTTTGATTTGCGCGTCGCCAAATTGAAAAACATTTCCCATTTCAACCGGCAATTGTTCTTGTTCCCATTCGCTCATTTTATACGGGCCGGCTCGTGATGAATGCATGTCCAGCGCATAGAGCCAGCGATAACCTCGCCGGGCGAACTCAGCGGTGATTGCCGCCATGTCCAGAGGCGGCCAATGCAACAGAATATAGTTTTGATTTTTGTCCGGAAAAGTGGTTTCCCAATCCGGCATTCTCACGGCGCTGAAGGATTGCGCGCCGCGGGGGTGGCGCTCGCGATAATCGTCATAGCCGCGTAAATCGAGCATGATGGCCTCACCGCGGCTCAATCCGTCCCACGCCTGCCGGGCACTAATCCGGAATACTGAATCCGCTTCCGCCGGCATGGCATGATCGACCAAACTCGCCAATAGGGAGTTACTCTGTTCCTTATGGGGTTGATCCAATCCAATTTTTTGTTTTTCAGAAGTCGTGGTTAAATGATGAGACATGCCATTGCGGTAAACCTGGCGGCCGGCAGGCAGTAGATTTTGTCGCACGCTCAGTCGAAAAAAAGCGATCAGCATGCCAACGAGAGTTCCCACACCCAGCCAGTAGCGGAAGCGTGACTTTGTCATAGGATTACATGCAATGGTTGCTGATCAAACTTGCAATGAATCTGGAGAAACCGGTGCTGATTTCAAAAATCACTTCAGATACTATACCGGCAAGGCGAGGAATTTGGTGAGAGTTGGGAAGGTGAAAAATGATAAAAAATTTGTGGAATAAATTACTGTGACTGAAAGTTAGAGCGCGTGGAGCATTGCGTTGAAGGAGATTTTCGAGTGATCATTTCACCCGGCACAACACGGCATGGCCTTCATTGAATTCCACTTTTTTCACCGCCGCGGCGCGCGGTGGAAAAGTATATTGTCCGCCCTGGTGATCGACCCACACGCGCTGCCGGACTTTTACACCGTCCGCATACTCCACGGCAATGGGAATCGGCATGCGAAACTCGGGCGGCACCTCTTCTTGCTTTATCGCGAGGTGCAGCGCATTGCCAGAAAATGTTTGCTGCGTCCAATGATAAGTCGGGATGGCCATGCCGTAAACCCATTGCTGAAAAAACCAATCCAGCGGCGCGCCGTAATGTTTCTCGGCAATTTTCTGCAAATCGGAGGTGGTGGGATCGGCGCCCCCATGGGTTTGCACAAAATCCGCGAGCAAGGCCCAGAATTTGGCGTCGCTGCCGGTGGCGAGGTCGCGCAGCAGCCAACGCAATGAATGCACGATGTAGGCGCCTTTGCGGTACGTCGCCAGATAATAATCGAGATCATCTTTCTGCCCGAGGCGGATGCCCAAAGACAATGGCCCGGCGGCTAAACCTTCGCCCTTGCGCAGCGCGCTCTTGCCGAGGCCAA
>JAJVHT010000093.1 GCA_022072515.1 bacterium | reverse complement strand
TTCGCTTCGAGATGCTGCGCCAGCGCGATGACGCCGAAGGTTTCCGTGGCGTAGTGGCCCCCGTAAACCACATTGAAATGATTTTCCTTGCAAAAGTGATAGCGCGAGTGGCTCGGCTCGCCGGTGAGATACGCGTCAACGCCGGCGGCAACGGCTTGCGGCAACAGAAAAGCGCCGCCGCCGCTCACAATGGCCAGGCGCTGGATGGCGCTGGTGCCAAAAAAATCCGCGCGCACCGCATTGCCGAGTGTCGCTTGCAGGCGCTGCAAAAACTCGGCTGGCGAAATGGCGGTTTTCGCTTCGGCGAGGCAACCAATGTCTCGTCCATGATGATTGCCGAATCCGGCCGCCGGCTCGAACCCCAAACGCCGCGCCAGCACCGCGTTGTTGCCGACTTCGGGGTGGGCGTCGAGCGGCAAATGCGCGCAGTACAGATTGAGTTGGGATTCGATCAATTTTTTCACCCGGCGAAAATGCGCGCCGACAATTTTTTCCGGCTTCTCCCAAAACAGGCCGTGGTGCACGAGCAGCAAATCGAAGTGCCCGGCGGCTGCTGCCGCGATAGTTTCCTGGCAGGCATCGACCGCGGCCGCTACGCGCTGAATTTCTTCCCGTCCTTGTACTTGCAAACCGTTTTGCGAATTGTCGGCAAACTCGCTGATCTGCAAGTACGTGTCGAGATAACTGATTAGTTCTTGGAGGTGCATAATAGTTTGTAGTCGCGCCTTTATGCGCCGGATTTAGAAAATCGCGAATCTCCGAATTTTAGTGTCTTGCCAATAATTAAGGCCTAAAGGCGTTACGATGAACGGTAATCCGTTTTATCGCGGCGCCAAGGGCATAAAAGGCCGATCAAAGTTTTTGAGTGAATCGGGTTTCGGGAGAGCTTTGGGCTGACTCTCCGTGGTGCCGCCGACAACCGGATACGTCGCATACAAATAAACATCGCGCTTGGTGCCACAACCGGAAGTGCGATGAAACTCAAAGGCGACGCCGGATTGATTGTAAATCCAAATTTCGCTCCAGAAGGGATCGACCGTGGTGCGCCGGATCGAATCCGGCTCACCATACTGGCCGCGAATATCATTGCGATCATCGCGGGTGCCGCAAGAAAACAACGTGACTCCCAACAGCAGAATCGCCAAAACCGTCCAGAAATACCGCATTGATTTTTCTCCAAGATAATCGTCAAATTTCACCAACGCCAACAAATCGCCGCAATTTAGAGAGAACAGAGACGAAAAGCAAGCGTGATTTTATGGGCGTCATTCATCGCGTTTATTCTGCGACGGCTCTACAGCTTCGTATTGCTTAACATATCCGGCACATGCCAACACCGGCAGACGCGGATAACGGGGAAAGTGTGGATTTTTCTCAGCCAAGGCGCAAAGATAAAATGTGCTGCCGCGCGCATTTTTGATGGCGCGAACATGGCTGCAGTTTTGGCACAAGCCGACGGCATCATGCAAAACACTCATATTCCAATTTCCGCTTTGTCCGCTTCAATTGCAAGAACTTATTTTGCTGTCACTCCACCAACGGCGGTTGGTGCAGATGGACGACGCGTTGCGGAAAGGGAATCTCGATACCCGCTGCCCGGAAACGCTTGAAAAGGCGCTGACGCAATTCGTCCTGCGCCGGAGCTTGTTGATCGAAATCCGGTACTTGAAAATGCAGCGTGAAATCAATCGACGAATCACCGAAACCGGGACTGAAACGCGCCACCGGCGGCCAAGCCGTCAGCAAGTCGGGCCGCTCGTGCGCCAGGTTTTTCGCCTCTTCCGTGAGAATACGCAAGATTGCCTCGGGATCGCTGTCGTAGCTCACGCTGACCGGCAGCTTGGCCATCATCGCTTTGTCCGGCAGATGATAATTGGTGACGATCGCCTGCGCCAGTTTCGCATTGGGCACGATGATCAAATTGTTCGCCGCCGTTTTCACCGTCGTGCTGCGCCACGCGATGTCCGCCACATAGCCTTCACCGCCGCTGTCAAGCTTGATGTAATCACCGACGCGGATGTGGCCGGAAACACTGACATAAAATCCGGCAAAGAGATTGGACAAGGTATCTTGCAGCGCCAGCGCCACGGCCAGACCGCCGACGCCGAGAGCGGTGAGAATCGGGGCAATCGAAACGCCCAATTGGTTCAGCACGATCAAGAAGCCGATGGTAAAAATAACAATGCGCGCCAAATTCTGTGACAGACTCGTGACCGGCAGCATGCCCTGCTTGCCGCGGCCATACAGCTTGATCAAATCGCTCGCCAGCCGAGAAACCACCAGCGTAATCGAGCTAATCCACAGAATGAGCACGGCGTTGCTGATTTTCATCGTGGCGCTTCTTTGCAGCTCGGAGGACTGGGTGGCCAGGAAAATTCCCAACATCAACACCCAGATCATAAACGGCCCGCTGAAGGCATGGATGAAGATATCGTCGGCGCGGGTTTGGGTTTTGGCCGCCCACCGGCGCAGCGCGCGAAACAATAAACTCTTCGCAATATAACCGGCAACTAAAACGACGGTCAGGACAACGAGGGGGACAATTAATTTCGTCCAGTCATGGGTAAAGAATTTATGAACTGCCTCCATGCAACACAATTCTCCTTAAAAACATTTAGCTCGCCAAATTCGAGAGGACTGTCAGAAAAAGATACACCGGTTTCCGCAAAAAGTCAACTCACAATTGTATATTGAAATTGATTAAAATTTTTCGTATTTTGTTTAGTGATAATTTGTCACGATTAAAAAATGTGCAACGAATTGGCGGCGCGGTCTTCTTTTATATATGGCTCCGGTTGCTGTGCTAACCGGCAAACCGATGAACGGGCCATGACCATGGCTACACGTATCAAATTCTGCAGACTTAGGAGTTTCGCATGGCTGAGCAACGCATGAAATCGTATGAAATGATACCGGATCGGATCAAGAAACGCTATCTTGAATTTTATGACGAGCTGTATCATCCGGAACGCAGCGCGATCGATCTCAAAACCAAGGAATTAATTGCCATCGCGGCCTCGGTGGTGTCGGATTGCAAAGGCTGCTTTCGCGGCCACGTGCTCAAGGCCGTGCGCGCCGGCGCCTCGCGCGAAGAAGTCGGCGAGGCCATTGCCATTGCGATTGCCATCAGCGGCGCGGCGATTGTCGATCGCACCGACGTGGCCAACGAAGAATTCGACCTCGTCCGCAAGCTGTGGGAAAATGGGGTGAAGGGCGAGGAAGGGGATGAGACCACACCCTAAGCCTGCAATTTAAAATCATACCCGAGGCACTCGTATGTTGGCCATGTTCTCGGGGTGAAATAGCCTGCTTGATCAACACGACCCAAACCGTATATTCCTGTGCTGTCTGATCCATGCTGCTTCTCCTCCTCCGCACGCGCCTGCGCTATTACCGCAATTATCTTCGGCATCATTTCGACCGCATGGTGTGGCTGGAAATCGGATTCATTATCATTATTTTGTTTTATCTGGCGGGACGCTCGCCGGCGGACATTGGCTACAGTTTAAAATTTCTGGCGGCAAAAGATTTTCCTCTCCACTATGCGCGACAGTGGGCAGAACTGCTGCCGCTTTTTTATCTTGTCAGTGAAGCCCTGGCGTTGCTGACGTTGCGCCCGACCGGCGAATGGCAGCTTCTGGGCGGCCTGCCGGTTCCGAAATCAACGATGACGAATTATCACCTGCTCCGTCACGGCAGCAAAATATTGGTTTTGTTGCTCGCCGGTATGGTACCGTTTTGGATCGGGGAAACCAGTCTGAGTGAAAAACTGGCGCGCTTCCTGCTCGCGCTTGGGTTCCTGCTGGCGCTGCAATTCACCAGCTTCATCCAGGCTTTTCGTTGGCGGGATTCCAACAAAAAATTATCGTCCCGGGTTCTGATTTGGCTGTCCAGCGAAATCGTCATCCTTTTTCTGCTCGTCAGCGGAGCGCCGCTTTTCCAAAATTTCTTGCTGGAATCACATCGCCACCTCAGCGGTCTATTCGCCGGATGGAGTCTGTCGGCGATGGCGCTGTTTTATCTGCGCAGAATTTATCAGCCCGGAGTGACCGAAAATGTGGCCACCAGCGATCGTCCCGGCAGGTGGACGGCAAGGACGTTCAAGCACTTCGGCCACCCACGCGGAATCGTCGACGCGTTGATTCGGCGAGATCTGAAATTCTTGTGGATAGAAAAGCGCGCGCTCTTCGTTTTGATGGCGTTTGCCGCCGCCATACTGCTGCTGGCCGGCTTGGCGCAAACGCACGTGGAAGAAGTTTATGCGAGCAGCATTGTTATTGAAACGTTTTTTTGCTTCCTGCTCAGCAACGCCTTGCTGATTTTGTTTGAACACGAGGCCAAAACCGCCGCCGCGATGCGAGCATTGCCCATTAGCGCGACTACCTGTTGGCGCGCCCGCTGGTCGCTCGCGACCGGCTTGCTAACGGCGCCAATGATTTTGGTTATTGGTATGATTCCATTTAAATTTGCGATCGGCGCCGGTTTCCTTTTGTTCCTTGCCGCCGCGTTGCTGATTCCCATGACCTTTGCCACGCTGTTTTGCAACGCCGGTTACGGCCTTTTTCCCAACATCAAATATGGCAGCGTTCTATTGAACATTTCGTTGGGCTTGATGCTGCTCTTCTGGTTTTACATGCCCTTCGGCACAATCTTGTTGCTCGCGATCAGCTTGTTGTGGATTCGCAAAGCGCAGCGGCATTTTCAATTCCTGGAGATTTCGTAAGCAGATTGAACGGATTAAGCCGATCAAATGCAACACCGCTGGTGCTTGCAAAAATTTAATGAAACATGATCTCAATCAAGAATCTTAGCAAAACATTTGAGCCCGTGCAAGCGCTGCGGGAAGTTTCATTCGCGGTGGCCCAAGGCGAACTGTGCGGCCTGCTGGGCCCGAATGGCGCAGGGAAATCGACGTTGTTCAAAATTTTAATGGGATTCCTGGCGCCGGATAGCGGCGACGTTCAACTGGCGGGACGACAGATTATTTTTGGTGAAACCGCATACAAGCGCGCGGTCGGCTACGCGCCGGAAGCGCCGGCGTTATACGACTACTTGACAGGAAGCGAATTTCTCCATTTCATTGCGGCTGCTAAAGGCGTGGCGCCGGAGGCACGAGAGCCGCAGATTCAACATTGGCTGACTTTTTTCGATCTCACCGATAAAGCCGTTGAGCTGATCAAAAGTTATTCACAAGGCATGCGCCGCAAAATCAGCCTGGCCGCAGCGTTGCTCGGCGCTCCGCCCATCCTGCTGCTGGATGAGGCGACCAACGGTCTCGATCCGGAAAGCAGTTTTCGCTTTAAGCAATATTTGCGGGAATTCTGTGCCACCGGTGGAACAGTGCTCTTCTCCTCGCACCTCATCGAAACCGTCGAGCATCTCTGCGACCGCATTGTCATCTTGCATCAAGGCCGCGTACGGCGTGAAATGCCGCGCGCCGAATGGCAGGATTTGCGCCAACGCGGTTCGTCTTTGGAGCAGGAATTTATCACCTTGGTTAAAACGTAACGCGGTTTAATTCTGCGGCGCTTGTTTTTCACCGGCAGCCGGGGGGAGGAATTTCGTATATTTCGTATTAAAATTTATCTGCGCAATTTTGGGGAAATAATAACCGGATTTTTGCAGCTCGGCATAATCTTTATCGACAAAATACCCGATGGTCATCGCCGCACGAAAGGTAATGGCGCCGAAGAGGCTCATTTGGCGATTGGATAAATTGATAAACGGTGCACTTTCATCTTGCCGATCATTTCGCCCGGCGCCATCCGGCGCAAATCCCAGCGCGATATAACCGACATCCAACAGGCCAAAGGCGATGGACCAGGCGAGGGCGGATTTTCGCGTGGTCCGCGGGTGGTCTTTCATGAGATACCATGACGCCAGGCCGGGATTGAGCAGATTCCAACCCATAAACCGCGGAAAAGTTCTCGCCGGCAAGGTTCGCGTAAAAAGCGGCGCGGCTTGTTGCAAAACAATCTCCTGGGTGACGGCATAAAGAAATAATTTCAACAAATCGCGATCGGCTGATTTCATCGCCCGGCTATAGCGGGGAATGCTGTCCGGTGGCAAGAACCAAAAGCCGCGACCGGTCAATTGCACCGCCGAATCCATGGGCGCCATGCCGAGGAGAATGCGATATTGCAGCGCCGCGGGCGGAAAACTGCGGAAGATCAGCATTTTATCTTGCCCTGCATTGACGACGATGGAATCGTAATTCATTTTCCACGCCGTGGCTTCGATAATTTTCACCAACTTTTCCATGCCAACTTCCCAAACGCCAATGCGCTCGCTCGGCTCGAGCGCGAGCTTATTCATGAGATTGCTGCTTTGGGCCGGCAGCATCGAAGCCCAAGGCAGCATCACCAACAAAAGCGCTCGAATAAATTTTCGTCTAGCCATGACTTCGTCGTCCTGAGCATGTTTGCCGCGCCTAAAAGTTTGTTACAAAATTTATAGCATGCAAGCCGTAACGGCGCGGAAATTTTGTCAAAAAAAAGCTTGCTATTCTGAAACGAATGGCATAAAATTTTACGCGTGTAGATTTTCTACATTTACCCGAATTCAGTTGCAATGATATTTTCGTTCACCTCGAAGACCCCAAGGAGGAGGGATGCGTGATTTAACCAAAATGCTGTTGCTGTTGGCGCTCGGTCTTATCGGCGGCATGATGTTGTTCAAATTCTCTTGCGCCGGCGACCAAGATCTCGAGAGGCTCAGACAGGAAATTGCCGAGATCCGCCGGCAAAATGAGTCATTGGAAGCACTCAATCGCCTGGCCGCGGCCCGTATCGACTCGCTGCAGCGTGAAGATCGGCGCAAGCAGCAACTGGCTGATTCGCTGGCCAGCGTCGTTAAAATTCGCGAAAAAAGAATCACCCAAATTGTGGAGAATCTCCATGTTTACAAAGGCACGCCGACTGATCTTTTGCGTGAGCTTAATGAGTTTGTGCGCTCCCCTCTCCCTCCGCTCCCAGACACAAGTCATACCCGATAGCGTCATCATGGTCATCGGCGCCAAGGGCGATACCGGTTTCGTTTTTCCCATTCGGGCGGCGGAACGTTTAAGCAATATCCGGTTCGAACTGCTGCCGGAGATTTTTTCTCAAATCGGCGATTTAAAAAAAGAAACGGGGGTTTTGCGCGATCGTATCCGCAATCTGGAGCAGCAATACAACGAAGCCAGCGGCATTGCCGAACGCCGCCGGATAGAAATCGATAACCTGAATGGCGCACTCACCAAAACTGAAAAAGCGCTCAAAAAGAAGAGTCTGGCGCTGCGATTTTTTCGCGGCACGACTTCCGTGCTGGCGATTGCGACGACGGCGGTGTTGATTATTAAATGATAGCGGATGCAAAGGTAAACCCAGTGCCGGCCCCTAAAAAGCCTTGGCGCATTAAATACTTGCGGAAAAGTCCCGCAGGCGACAACCGGTCCGGGGGAACGGTGATCATCTAAAAACGTCAAAAACTACTCCGTTTCCAAGGTCGTTTTTTCATCCAGGCGTTTGGAAATTTGTTCCGGCGTGGCCAGGGGCAGCACCACGACGAGCTGAGTGCCGCCTTTCGGAACGAAATTGATGGCGACCGTGCCGCTGCTTTGCTGCACAAGCTGGTGCAGTTTCCACAAACCCAAACCGGGATGGGAGGTGGCCTTGGTTTTGAAAAACGGCAAAAATACTTTGCTCACCAGCTCCGGGCTGATGCCGCGGCCATTGTCGGTCAGAATCAAGCGCACGCGCGATTGTTCGCGCAATTGTTCCAGCGTGATGACCACTTCCGTGGCCTCGGCCTCGCGGGAATTGCGAATGGCTTCATCAAGGCCGGTTTTTATTTTCGGAACGGCATTGATCCACAGCGTCGCCGGCAGCTCGGGAAGCTTCACGGTAAGAATTTTGCCCCAGCGGCGCGCCAAAGACTGCAGGATATCGCGGAGATCGAGCGGCGCCGCTTGCACTTTGGCGATATAGGTGCCGAACTCGATAAGCTGACGCAGAATCGTGTTCATTTCACCGGCGGAGTCATGGGCCCAGCCAATCACTTCCACCGGATTAACCGGCTTGATCTGTCCGGAATCTTCACGGCGTGCCACGCCCTTCGTCAGCGCATTTTTCAACAGGTCGAGATAGCCTTGAATGCCGGCGAGTTTGTTGTTCAAAATATCGCCCATGCCCGCCATCAAATCATACAGCGCCAATTGTTTTTGGTTCTCCACCAGATTTTGCTCGAGCTGGCGGCGCTCGCTAATGTCTTCACAAGTGAGAATCACGTAGCGCAGCGCGCCGTGCGCATCTTCGATATTGCAGGCGTGCACGCGGCAGGGAAATTTTTTGCCATCCCGGCGCAAGCCGTCGATCTCCAGGCCGCTTTGGCTCAACACAGGTTCGAGATGCCCATTGGCGGCGAGTTTGGCGCGTTTTTCCTCGCGCAACGCCGCCCAGAGCATGTCGCGCGTCATGGTTTCGCTGGCCAGCAAATTATGAATTTCTTGATCGTGCAAAGCGGCCACCGAGTAGCCAAACAGCTCAGCACCGGTTTGATTCGCTTCCACGACAAAACGCTTGTCATCCACGACCAGCAACCCCACCGGCAAGGAATTCTTGATATTCGCCAAAAAATCATTCGTATCTTGCAAGCTGTGCGTTTTTTCTACAACAAGCTGTTCAAGCTCGGTGTTGCGTTTGTGGATTTGCCGCAGGCGCCACCGCAGCCCGCCATAAATCAATCCCGCCACCAGCAACAGGCCGCTCATAATGAACCAGCTTTGCCGGTAAAACGGCGGCAACACTTCGACGCGGAACTGCGCGGCCTCGGGTGAAGAAATGCCCAGGGCATTGATGCCGCGCAAATGGAAAGTATATTTTTCCGGCGCCAAATTGGTGTAACGCGCCTGTTCATCTTCCGTGGCGTTCAGCCACGCGCTGTCAAAACCCTCCAAATAATATTGCGAGCGTGTATTGTTTTCGTTAATAAAAGAGAGGGTACGGAAATGAAAAGTGATGGAATTTTTCGCTTTTAATTGCATATCCGGACGGAAGGTGTAAAAACGGCCGTCAGCTTCAATCGCTTGAATATGAACCCGCGGGGCCGGTGTCGCGAGCGGCAGGCGATCCGGATAGAGCTTGGTGGCGCCGGACGCGGTGCCAAACCACAGGCGGCCCTGGCGATCGCGCCAAGTGGCTTTGACATTGCA
>JAJVHT010000206.1:6950-9269 GCA_022072515.1 bacterium | reverse complement strand
AACCGGCAGGGGCTTTATGTTGCAGGCAAGCCGGCCTTTTTCGACCTCTATATTTACCGGGATGCCTATACCGATATTGCCGCCCAAAATCCGGCGAATGCCTTTGGAGTAAGCTTCACGACGAGCGATTTGCGCAGCATCGGCAACAACGATTGGGCGCTGTACGCGGGTGTCGAGTTTGGCGGCCATGATTACCCCGTATATCCCGACTCTATGGAATTGGAAGCTGCAAGCGCTTCTGCGGGCGGCGTCGTCGAGGTGTGGCTCGATTCCATTGATACCGGCAAAAAAATTGCTGAATGCCATGTTGAAAATACGGGCGGTTCAACAACCTTTAAAGTGTTCAGTGCTGATGTAGATTCCGTCAGCGGCCGGCATGACGTCTATTTGAAATTTTTGGGGACGGGCGCGCAAGAGCTTTTTCGCATAAGATCGTTCAGATTTTCAGGCCAGTATAATCCCCGCACGGCGGTTGATGATGCCACTGAAGCGCATGCCGTCCGGTCTTTTTCATTGCAACAGAATTATCCCAATCCGTTTAATCCGGCCACGCAAATCGCGTACTCCGTGGCGCGCCATGGTTTTGTTTCCTTGAAAGTATTCAACCTGCAAGGACAGGAAGTGGCAACCTTGTTTGAGGGCGTAAGTCCCGTGGGAAATTATAGCGCCACGTTTGACGGCAAAGGACTTGCCAGCGGCCTCTATGTCTGTAGATTGGAAGCGGCCGATTTTTCCGCGTCAAAGAAATTGATGCTGCTCAAATAAAGAGGAAATAGCTGTGCTTCGAAAACGATACCTACTGACTTTCGCGCTCGCCTTGTGTTCGCACAGTTTTGTGCAAGCTCAATACAAGTTGCTGGAAGCATTCCCGCACGTCAGCTTTGACAAACCGGTACTGCTCACCTTTAGCCCGGATCAAACCAATCGGGTTTTTGTGGTTGAGCAGGATGGCAAAATTTTAGTTTTCCCGAATGATCCGGATGTAACCTCCGGCCAGGTTCGGACTTTTCTGAATATCAGCGGCAAACTGCCCGGCGGTGTGCCGCCCTTTGGAGAATACGGTTTGCTCGGGTTGGCTTTTCATCCTGACTATGCAGAGAACGGGACGTTTTTTGTCAACTACGTGACCACGCAAGGTGGAATCAAAACACATATCAGTAGGTACCAGGTCTCGGCGTCCAACCCCGATGTTGCTGATGCTGCCTCCGAAAACGTGCTGCTCGAGATCGATCAGATTTTGGACAACCACAATGCCGGCATGCTCTGTTTCGGCAATGACGGTTATTTGTACGCCAGTCTCGGCGACGGCGGTTGGCAATATCCGAACGGCCCACCCGATCCGGGCCAGACGGCGCAGGATTTAACCAAGCTGTTGGGTAAGTTCCTTCGCCTTGATGTCGACAATCCGGCCGAAGGTTTGGCTTATGGCATCCCGCTGGATAATCCTTTTGCCGGCAACGATCAGGGTTATCGCGAGGAGATTTTTGCTTACGGATTTCGCAATCCCTGGCGTTTCAACATCGATCATGTCACCGGCAAAATTTGGGTGGGCGACGTGGGACTCGATAGCTGGGAAGAAATCAATATCGTCGAGTCCGGCAAGAATTATGGCTGGAGCCAGACCGAAGGTATGGGTTGCCGCCCCGGAGTAAATTGCGATATTGGCAAATACGAGCCGCCGGTTTACGCCTATGCAAACCGCGATGTTGACTGTTCGATAACAGGCGGCGCCGTGTACCGCGGCCAAAGCCGTCCCGAGCTTGTAGGAAATTATATTTACGGCGATTGGTGCTCCGGTCGCATTTGGTCTTTGGAAGACAACGGCGACGGCTCTTACACCAACATCTTGTTGACCGATGAAAATATTCGCATATCAGCATTCGGCCAGGATGAGAACTATGAGCTTTACATCATTGCGCTTAATTTTTCCACTGCAACCAAAATTTACAAGTTTCAGTCGGCGCCAACTTCTGTAAAAGAGTCGAACCCGATAGTGAAGTCATTTTCACTTTTGCCGAATTATCCCAATCCGTTCTGGAGCGCAGCGACATCCCGCTTTGTCGCTGACGCCCCGCAAGGGCGGGGTGCGGGAAATCTCTCAACCAATATCCCTTATCAACTTGAAACCGAAACGAACTATGAATTGGCGATTTTTGATATGACTGGAAGGCGTGTCCGTTTGCTTGAAAGCGGACACAAGACGCCGGGAGCGTACTCGGCGGTTTGGAACGGGCGGAATGATAACGGCGAATTGGTCGGCAGCGGCGTCTATGCGATCAGACTTAAAAGCGGTCACCAGCAGATGATTAGAAATGTGAC
>JAJVHT010000206.1:1983-6850 GCA_022072515.1 bacterium | reverse complement strand
CAAAAGAGTCGCCAGCGGAATTTACTTTTACAAGCTGCAGGCTGGAGATGAATCTCAGGTAAGAAAAATGATTTTTGATTCAGGCAGCAGTGGCGCGGCATCGCTTGCGCCAACGTTTTCTTCACCATTAGCGAAAACGAATGAGGTTGAGGCGCAGCATCTTCAAAACGGAAATTACTCGATTCGGCTTGAGAATACCGGTAATACTTTTCCCATAATAGTCTCTCAACAAGTTGATAACGTCTCGGTACGGAATGATACGACCATCAATTTCAGCGTAAATTCCATCGCGACGACTGTTGTCAATTTAGATAGCGTTCATCAGATTATCAGGGGCTTCGGCGCCGCCAACATACTCCAATGGCGGCCCGATATGACAGCTTCCGAAATTGAGACCGCTTTTGGTACCGGAGAGGGACAGCTCGGATTTACGATTCTGCGCCTGCGCGTTCAACCGAATAGCAATGAATGGAGCATCAACGTACCGACAGCAAAGAAAGCTTATGACATGGGCGCACTTATTATTGCGGCACCCTGGTCTCCGCCTGCTTCTATGAAAACAAATAATAATTTAGTAGGTGGTGAACTGAGAGAAGATGCTTATGATGACTTTGCCGCCCATTTAGATGCATTTGCAGATTACATGGCTGCAAACGGCGCCCCGCTGTATGCCATATCGGTTCAAAATGAACCCGATGTTACTGTTACCTATGAATCATGTGACTGGAATCCGGAACAGATGTTAAAATTTATGAGGGAGAATGCGCACGCCATTGGAACCAGAGTGATGGCGCCGGAATCTTTTCAATTCAGGCGGCAACTGTCCGATCCGTTGCTTAATGACTCACTTGCCACTGCAAATTTGGATATTCTTGCCGGGCATATTTACGGCGGCGGTTTGGCGCGCTATCCGTTGGCGGAAGAAAAAGGCAAAGAAGTTTGGATGACCGAGCATTTATCCGGTGAGGGTAGTCAAGCAAACGATTGGTCATGGTGCTTGCCCGTTGCCAAAGAAATCAACGATGTCATGCAAGCTGGCATGAGTGCTTATGTCTGGTGGTATATCGTCAGATTTTATGGGCCAATAAGTGATGGCGAGAGAAACAGCGGCGCAAAAGGTTCAGCGACAAAAAAAGGTTATGTGATGTCGCAATACTCGCGATTTATTCGTTCGGGAGATTATCGAGTCGACTCGAAGAGTTGGCCGACGACTGGAAATGTTTCCGTCACGGCATATAAGGATGGTTCATCCTCTAAAGTTGTTCTTGTTGCTGTAAATACAGGTTCATCACCGCTGGAGGTGGCCTTCCGAATAGAGAATGGCGCAGTAAATCGTGTTTCGACTTACACGACTTCTGCAACCAAGAACGTTGTTCAAGGCAATGTTGTCAATGTCATCGGTAATAGATTTATTTTTAATTTAGAGGCATCAAGTATAACGACGTTTGTGTCAAATTAAAATGAGTGAAGTCGGACTTCGCATCACAAGAAAGAGAGAGTATATGCGCATTTATATCGGCTGTTTTCTTTTCTGTTTAATTTCAACATTAACGGCGCAACCCTCCGGCGGACCGTATGGCCCGATCCGGCAAACGTACAAGTTGCCCACCGGAGCAGGCAAAATCTATTACGTTGCGCCCGACGGACAAGCCGATCAAACCGGTGAGTCATTAACCAAACCAACAACCATCGAAGTAGCTATTGCACGCGTGAAGACCGGCGATGCGATCATCATGCGCAGCGGCACGTATCGCACTGGCAATTTGATTCTGAACCAGGGTGTCACGATTCAGCCCTATGCCGATGAGCAACCCGCGTTGAAAGGAACGTATGTCGCTGACAAGTGGGAGAATCTCGGCAACGGATTGTGGACGACGAAATGGGCCCGCTTGTTTCCCACCAAGCCTGCAGACTGGTGGAGGCGAAATCGCGAGGGAAAGAAGACGCCGTTGCATCGTTTCAACAACGATATGGTGTTCGTGGATGGCAGATTCCTGCAATCCGCCGGCTGGGAAGGCGAAGTGGATGAGAATTCTTTCTACATCGACTATGAGACGGGAGTGGTTTACATCGGCGTTGACCCAACAGACAAATTGGTCGAGATCACCGCTTTTGATGCCGCAATCATCAGAACTACCAAGGAAGTTCACGGCAAAATCTCAGATCGTAAAGGCTACACGATTCGCGGCGTCACGTTCACGCAATATGCCTATCGCGCGCTCGAAATTGAAGGAACAGAACCGGAGGGATTGTCCGACGAGTCGAAACACGGCAAGGAAGTCGTGGGCACGACGCTCGAGCATTGCACAATTTCCTATTGCTCACGAGTCGCCGGTTATCTCCGCGGCGATCACATGACCATCCGGCACTGCAAAGTGAGCGACACCAGCACAGAAGGCATTTACATCATCGCCTCGAACGACGTGCTGCTGGAAAAAAATATTCTCTTGCGCAACAATATCGAGAACATCACCGGCTACTATCCCGCTGCGGTGAAAATTTTCAACCAAAGTTATCGGGTGACGTGCAATGACAATCTCGTGATCGAGCATCCGAATTCTAACGGCATTTGGTACGACGTCGGCAACGTCGATGGGGTGTTTACCAACAATTGGATTGAAGGCGTTGGCCGCGTTAATGACACAATCAACACGGATCAACTTTGGCCGAGTGATAACGGCTTCTTCTTCGAAATCTCCAAAGGCGCGATTTGCGCAGGTAATGTTTTCGTCAATTGCGATCATGGCCTCATGGTGCTCAACGCTTCGAATGTGCAAATCTACAACAACACGTTTGTCAATAGCATGGCATGCATCGGCCGCAATTCGCGCAGCGCGCAGGGCGATCACTTCGGTTGGCACCCGAGCACCGGCCCGGATGTGGACGAACGCGACGGCCACGTTTTCGTGAATAACCTGCTCGTCGGCGACGTGAGTTTTAACCGGCCTCTTTTGTTCGTCTGGCAGCAGGCAACACTGTGCAAGAAGCTTACGCAACCGCAACTAAGGCAACTTGATTTCAATGTCTATGTGCGCGGCGCCGAAAAAACCGCATACCCCTTGATTCTGTGGGGACCGGCTGCTAACGAGAACTGCCAGACCGGAATTGAGTCACTAGATGATTTGCGCAAGCTGTACCCGGCGTTCGCCGCGAACAGCCGCTATTTTACCAGTTATGATGGCCCTCTATTCAAAGGAATAGAGTTGGGCAATTATCAATTATCGCCGGCATTTTCTGGATCGAAATCAGCAATGCCGCTTCCGGCGGCGATCAGCAAGCTTCTTGGCGCCTCGAAGAAAGATGGCCGATATGTTGGCGCATATCCGCCGATGCCTTGAGGGCGATAGCGTTAGAACAAAAATTGGCCCAACAGATTGAAAAACGACCAACGGATGAAGAACATTGCCAGGAAATAAAATTCTGAGAATAAAAAAATTCTAAAGCCTTTGGTCGTTGTTAATCCGTTAAGTTTGATGGCGTTATCATTTGTCTTATTCATTATAATATTATGCACAGACAAACGGATAATTATCGATCATCAGATTATGAAAGATTGACAAATGAAAGATCAAAACAATTTTTTTTATTCACCTCGGATGGCGCTGTGCTTCGTTTTGGGGTGGCGCCGTGGAATAATTTTTACATTACTCGTTGGGGTGATTGGATTATTGCCGATACATTCCTCTGCACAACCATTGGCAGCGGGCAAAGACAAGTTCCTGGGTTGCGGTACCAGCAGTGATATTTATCGGTATCTTGATAAGTATTGGAACCAAATAACACCGGGCAATGACGGCAAATGGGGCTCGGTTGAGACCGTGCGCGGGCAGTATAATTGGACCAACTTGGACAAGATTTACAACTATGCGGTGAACAGGAACATTCCATTCAAGCACCATACACTGGTCTGGGGCAATCAACAACCCGGATGGATTGCCTCACTTGATTCTGCGGCACAACGAACTGCGGTGGAGAATTGGATCAAGGCGGTCGGCGAACGCTACCCGTTGATGGCGTTCGTTGACGTGGTGAATGAACCATTCCATGGGCCGCCTGATTACAGAAACGCCCTGGGTGGAGACGGCGCAACCGGTTGGGACTGGGTTATGACCGCGTTTCGACTGGCCCGACAACATTGTGCGCCGGGCGTGAAATTGATCCTAAACGAATATAATGTCTTACACAGCAACACGGTTACAGACAACTACCTCGCCCTGATCAATCTGCTGAAGAGCCGAGGTTTAATTGACGGTATTGGCATACAAGGCCATTATTTTGAGTTCAGGAGTGATATCGCCAGCTCCAATACCTACGTCTGGAATATTGCAACGATCAAATCCAACCTCGATCGGCTCACCGCCACTGGACTTCCGGTCTATATTACCGAATTTGATATTGATGAGCCGATCGATGCGAATCAGCTCGAGCAATACAAAATTTATTTCCCAATTTTCTGGAGCAATCCTGGCGTCAAAGGAATCACCTTCTGGGGTTATATTCAGAATGATGTTTGGACGAGTCATCCGAATACTTACTTACTGCGGTCCAATGGCACCGAGCGGCCCGCTCTGCAATGGTTGCGCACGTTTGTTTTAATTCCGCTGACGCCTGAGTTGATTTCGCCGATTAGTACAACCGGCGAACTGCGCGATCCACTTTTGGCTTGGCATGCTTCGGCATCTGCAACCTCATACAACCTCCAGGTGGCAGACAATGGCAGGTTTTCAACATTTGTCGTTGATACCACGGTGGCGGACACACTTTTGCAATTGCGTCCGCTGGCGGCAAACACGAAATTCTACTGGCGCGTGAGCGCGGCAAACCAATACGGGTCAAGTTTATACTCGGCGATCGCAAGCTTCACCAC
>JAJVHT010000206.1:0-1883 GCA_022072515.1 bacterium | reverse complement strand
TTGATGATCTCTTGCCGCTTTATTCCTGTGGTTATGGCAGGTAACTCTTCTATTTAATCAGGAGTTCTTGTGCAAAACACTACTGACAGACTCTCCCTGAAAGAAAAGATCGGCTACAGCCTCGGCGATACCGCCTCGAATCTTTTTTTTCAAACTTTTATTTTGTTTCTGCCGATCTTTTACACCGATGTATTCGGCTTGCCCGCGGCCGCGATGGGAACGGTATTTTTGGTCACCAGGATTTTCGATGCGCTCAATGATCCCTTGATGGGCGCCATTGCCGATCGCACGAATACACGTTGGGGCAAATTTCGTCCGTACATTCTTTTCTTTGCCATCCCTTTCGGCATCATGGGCGTGTTGACGTTCACGACGCCCAATTTTGACGCGACCGGCAAGCTCATCTACGCCTACATCACTTATAATTTGCTGATGGTCATGTATACCATCGTGAACGTGCCTTACTCTGCGCTCATGGGCGTGATTACGCCCAATTCTCTGGAGCGCACGGAGGTCTCCTCATTTCGCTTCGTCGCTGCTTTTGTTGGCGGGTTAATTGTGCAAGCGGCAACCATTTCCCTGGTGAAATATTTTGGCCAGGGAAATGACGCTGTGGGCTGGCAATGGGCGATGGGATGCCTGGCGGGCTTGGCGGCAGTCTTGTTCTTCGTAACTTTTATAACGACCAGGGAAAGGGTGCAACCGCCCAAAGAACAAAAGAGCGAATTTAAAAAAGACTTAAAGGATTTGTTCACCAACAAACCCTGGCTGCTCATTGCCGGCGCCACGGTTTTCCAATTGACGTTTATCGTCATGCGGCAATCTTCGGTTGCCTATTATTTCAAATACTATGTCGGCGCCCAACAGCTCAATCTTTTCGGCAAGGCCATCGAGCTTTCCTACGAGGCCTTCACCTCCTCCTTTTTATTGACGGGCAGCGTCGTGACCATCATCGGCGTCGTGCTCACCAAGTGGTTTTCCAAAGTTCTCGACAAGAAAAACACCTACGCCGGATTTCTCATTGCCGCGGCGCTCGTGAACGCCGTGCTCTATGTGGCGCGCCCGCAGGACGTCATTCTCATCTATGTGATCAATCTGCTTTTCTCATTCTTTGTCGGCCCCGTCTCGGTGCTGCAATGGGCCATGTACACCGATACCGCCGATTACTCCGAATGGAAAAACCACCGGCGCGCCACCGCGCTCTTGATGGCGGCGTCTTTATTTGCGCTCAAATTGGGGCTGGCTTTGGGCGGCACGCTGGTCGGCTGGATCCTTGGCTATTATGGTTTCGTCGCCAATCAGGCCCAAACGCCCCAGGCCATGGCCGGCATTGTTTCGCTGTTGAGCCTCTTTCCGGCGATTTTGGGAATTGCTGGCGGCCTGTTGATGATACGGTATCCGCTGACGAATAAAATGATGGTCAAGATCGAAGAAGATTTGACGGCGCGCAGACGGCAAGCCGTGGCATGAAAAAATGAGGATTCGTAAATGACAACTCTATCGAGACACAAAATTTTTTTGACCGGTTTGACCGTTGCCATTGTTGCGTTTGCTTTCGCCGGGCGGCCGGCGCTCAAAAAAATATTTGCAAAGGATTTCTACATTGGCGTGGCGTTGAATTACGATCAGGTTGCGGGCAAGGATGCCGCGGCGCTGGCGCTGGTCAAAGAGCAATTCAACAGCATCACGCCGGAGAATGCGTTGAAATGGGAACGCGTTCATCCCAAGCCGGACGAATACAACTTCGCGCCGGTGGATCAGTTCGTGGCGTTGGGTGAGAAAAACAAGATGTTCATGGTCGGCCACGTGTTGGTGTGGCATAGTCAAACGCCACCCTGGGTGTTTGAAGACGGCGCGGGAAAACCGGCAAACCGCGAAGTCCT
>JAJVHT010000087.1 GCA_022072515.1 bacterium | reverse complement strand
CCCCAGATGAAAAATTTTTCATCCTATTTTCACCCCAAATTCATCTGGCGGCATTAATCTGAAATGATAAATCGCTGAAATTTTGCTGTTCAAAGCATGGAGCCATTTTGTGCGAAAGTTCCCCAAAGTTGTCGAACTCTACTGCCACGAGCGCACAAGCAAGCAGCAAATGACGCGAAAAGGTTATTCCGATGATCACGCGATGGTCTTGTTCCAGTGCCACGGCTGCGGGTTGATCCATGCGTTTCCCGTTGCCACCATGATTTGTGACGGGATTGTGCCACCGCCTAAAATTAAAAAGACAGAAGTCGCGATCGTTGCCGTGGCGCCGCTTGAATATTCGCCCTCTGACGTCTATCAGGTTGGCCAGAGCATTCATCACGCCGCGTTTGACGACATCGGCAAAATCATTTCGGAAAATACCTTGCATGGCCACGGCAAAATCGTGGTGGCCTTTGAAAAATCCGGCAAAAAAATCCTGATTCACGGATTGCCGCGCCGTTGAAGTTTTGCCAGCGAGGTTTTTATGATGGAAACAGGCGTGCGAGAGAATCCAGGGAAGGCTCAGAATCCGCCTGTGCCATTGAACCTCCAGGCGTTGATTCAGCCCAACATCGAAGAGATTTTGATTGATCGTTTTTTTCAGGGCGATGCAGAAAGTTATTCCCTTTTCATTGAGATTTTGGATAGCGTAAAAAGCTGGACCGAGGCCGAAGAATTGATTAATGAAGAAGCGACCCGACGCGGAGTCCATCCCACCACCTTGCCGGCCATGAAACTCAAACGTTTGCTCAAGCGCAAGTTTGGCGTGCTTTAACGGTGATACCGATAGTTTGCAAAAAATTACCGCCGCTTGGAAATTATTCCCGGCTTGTGGGAAACAAAGCCAGACGGCAGTGTGCAATGGGAAGATGAGTATTTATTAAAAACGCCGGCTGCTCAAATTAGAGCTTGCTTTCATCGATGCGAGATGTTAAATCTATGTAGTTTGGTGTATGAAACCATGGTGGTGCAAGAATCAATTTCAGGTGCAACTCGCGAAGGGGGTTTGGCGCCCGCACTTGAACTTTGTTTGGAAGGCAAGCCCATGCGTATTTTGGTGGTGGAAGATGAAAAGAAAGTAGCGGCGTTTCTGCGCAAAGGTTTGGAGCAGGAAGCCTACAGCGTTGAAGTCGCCAATAATGGCAAGCGGGCGCTGCAGCAGGCGCTGAGCGAGCCGTATGATTTGATCATTCTCGATCTGCTGTTGCCGGGCCTGGACGGCATTAGCGTTTTGCGGGAATTGCGGCGGCAGCATGTGCTGGCGCCCGTGCTCATTCTCACCGCACGCAAAGAAGTGGATGATCGTGTCAGTGGTTTGGATGCCGGCGCGGATGATTATCTCGTGAAGCCGTTCGCCTTTGCTGAATTACTGGCGCGCGTGCGGGCCCTTTTGCGCCGCCAGGGGAGCGACCGCAGCGCCACGCTGCAAATGGCCGATCTCACCGTCGATCCGGTGACCCACCAAGTCACCCGCGGTGAGCGCCACCTCGAATTGACGCCGCGCGAATTTGCGGTGCTGGATTATCTGCTGCGCAATGCCGGCCGCGTGATGACGCGCACGCTTATTGCCGAGCACGTCTGGGATTATCATTTCGACAGCGACACCAATCTCATCGACGTTTACGTCAAACGTTTGCGCGAGAAATTGGAAGCGGGCGATGAAAAACGCCTCTTGCACACGGTGCGCGGCATCGGTTACGTCATGCGTGAGGATGCGCGATGAAAGCGATCTCGTTGCGCGCGAAACTGACGCTGTGGTACTCGGCGCTATTCGCGGTGACCGTGATTGCCTTTGCCGTCGCGGCGCAAGCGTTGCGCAGCCGCGCGCTGCTCAATCAATTCGACCATGAGTTGCGTGACGAATTGCACTGGGCGGAGATCTTGCTGAGCACGATTAAAGCGGATGTGCTGCTGGCCGACAGTGAAGTGAAAACATCACTGGTCGCGAAGCTGCGCGACGACATCGCCCAGCATTTCATGCTCAACCGCTCCACGCATCTGCTGGAGATTCGCGCGCGCAATGGACAGAGCATTTATCGTTCGGTGTCCCCGGATGATACGCTTTCGCAGCTCTTCGCCGCGGAGGTGAAGTTTGTTGAGCCTGCGACCGTGGCCTACGGCGAGGATGATTTTCGCGTTTTGCAGAAGCAGACACCGAACTATCGCATCAATCTGGCGGTGTCATTGCGCCCGCTTTATGACATTCAATGGCAACTGGCGCGCGCCTTCCTGTGGTTGATGCCCTTGGCGATGGCGGTCGCCGTCGGCGGCGGTTGGCTGTTGGCGAAATATTCGCTGCGGCCGGTGGCGCGCGTGATTCAGGCGGCGCGGCAAATCACCGCTACAAATTTGAGCCGGCGTCTGCCCCGCTTGGGCGGGGCGCAGGACGAAATCGGCGCGTTGGTGGAAACGGTAAACGATTTGATTGCGCGGATTGCGCAGGGCGTTTCCCACCTCGAGCAATTTTCGCAAAATGTGGCGCACGAGCTGCGCACGCCGTTGACCATCTTGCGCGGCGAAATGGAGTTGGCGCTTTCCGGCAATGCCGGCGCACCCGAATTGCGCCGCGTTATTGCCAGCGCGATGGAAGAGATCAGCCGTGCCGCCAAAATTGTGGAGAGCCTGCTGTTTCTCGCCCATGTGGATGCCGGTAAAATGGAAACAAAAAAAGAGCGCGTCGCGCTCGACCTCTTGGCTGCCGAGGTATTTGAGGATGCGCAAGCGCTCGCCGAAGGCCGCCCGTTGCATTTGACGCTGAACGCGCCGGAGCAGGTCGTGGTGGCCGGCGACGCCAGCCGCTTGCGCCGGTTGTTGTTGAATTTGGTGGAAAACGCCATCAAATACACGCCGGAAGGAAAAGTGGAAATTGCCGTGCAGCATTTCAACACGCAGGCGATCATCACGGTGAGTGATACCGGCATTGGCATCGCGCCGGAGCATCTCGAGCATATCTTCGAGCGTTTTTATCGCGTCGATTCCGATCGCAGCCGCGAGACCGGCGGCAGCGGGTTGGGGCTTTCCATCTGTGCGGCCATCGCGCAAGCGCACGGCGGCAGCATTCGCGTGGAAAGTATCGTTGGCAAAGGCAGCATCTTTGAAGTTAAGTTGCCGCCGGCTGCCAGCCTGGACAAATAAACTATGCATTTTCCTCCACAGCGCGGATTGCTCGTGACGGATGGTTTTTCATGAGCAGTCCGCATTTTGAAAGTACTGGCCCGACCAGGGCCATCAAGCGGACAATGGAGCTGGGCTCGTTGTCTGTTTAAACAAGCATGCTGCCAGGTGCATTATACCCTGCTCCTGGCGGCTGCCAATTTTAGTTGAAAACGTTGATGATAAATTGTCTCGATAAAAAATCCCGTTGCAAGTTGCCGCATGGAGGATGACCTGCCGAATCGTCTCCGGGCTGGAGCAAAAGGCGACATGGACGTTTCATAAGCTCACGTCTTGTTTTTTCCTTTCTCCGACATTGATTGTTAGAATCAACTGCACGGCTACATTCGTCTCGGCTGAGATTGAGACCCCTGACGCTGGTCACGTTCGCCGGTGCGGGAAATTTTTTTGCTGTGGCCGCGCGGCAATGGAATGACAAAAACGAAATACTATGCCCTCAGTTTTCAAAAAAATTTTTAGAACCGGCATCGTCACCGAGTCGCTCGGGCCTGACGACGCCGAAGTAGTGCAGCTCGTCAAACAAATTGACGCTAAAACGCAACGCTTGTTGGGTCGCGCGCTTGCCATCCGCGAGGTGGATGCCGGCTCGTGCAACGGCTGTGAGATCGAAATTACCGCGCTCACCAATCCGGTATATGATCTTGAGCGCTTCGGCATTCACTTCGTCGCTTCGCCGCGCCACGCCGATATGCTGCTGGTGACCGGCCCGGTGACGCGCAACATGGAAGTGCCGCTGCGCAAAACTTACGAGGCCACGCCCGACCCGAAACTGGTGGTGGCCGTCGGCGATTGCGCGCAAACCTGCGGTGTTTTCCAAGGCAGTTATGCCGTCGTCGGCAGCGTCGACAAAGTCGTGCCGGTTGATGTGTTTGTGCCCGGTTGCCCGCCGGAACCAGCGGATATTCTGCGCGGCATTTTAGCGGCGCTGGATCGGATGCCGAAGAAGTAAAGCAAAAAAGAAAAAAGCAAAAGGCAAAAACGAATACGGATGATACAAAATTTTTTTCTGGTGATGGTCGTGGCCTACGGCTTCGGCGCGTTGATGGCATTGTTCGGCCTCCGAGGAGCACTCGGCCGCGGTTTGGTGGCAATGGGGGCTGTCATCGGCGCGGCAGCCGGAATTGTGCTCGGGGCGACCGTAATGATTTCGAACTCAACTTTCGTGCTGTCGATACGCGAGTTGTTGCCCCTCGCCGGCGGTCTCGCCCTGCGTCTTGATGGCCTTGGCGCATTTTTTCTCATTGTCATCGGCCTCGGCGCGATACCGGCGGTGATCTACGGCGCCGGTTACTCGGCGGCGTATGAAGATGGCCGCGCCTCGCTGCGGCAGTTAGGCCTCATGTTGAATCTCTTTCTGCTCACGATGAGCCTGATGACGATGGCCGACAATGTGCTCACGTTTTTGTTGATGTGGGAAGGCATGTCGCTCACCTCGTATTTTCTGGTGATGACTGAATCGTGGGAAGAGTCAACAGTACGCGCGGGCAATTGGTACGTGGCGATGACGCACGCCGGTTTGGTGTTGTTGCTCGCGGCGTTTATGCTGTTGATGTCCGGCGGGAGTGGCGCGTTCAACGATATGCGCGCCGGCGCGGCGCTGCTCGATCCGAATTTACGCGGTCTCATTTTTGTGTTGGCCTTCCTCGGCTTCGGTTCCAAAGCTGGCCTCGTACCGCTGCATATTTGGCTGCCGCGCGCGCACCCCGCCGCGCCCAGCCACGTTTCCGCGCTGATGTCCGGCGTGATGATTAAAATGGGTGTGTACGGCGTGTTGCGCGTCGGCCTCGACCTGCTCGGCGGCGGGCCAACTTGGTGGGGCGCGCTTGTGCTCCTGGTTGGCGCGGTTTCCGCCGTGCTCGGCATTTTGTACGCGTTGATGGAAAACGATCTCAAACGGCTGCTTGCGTATTCCAGCATCGAAAACCTCGGCATCGTTTTCATCGGCGTCGGCGCGGGCTTCATGTTCGGCAGCCGCGGTATGGAAACCATCGCGGCGCTGGCCTTCGTTGCCGCGCTCTATCACGTGCTCAATCATACCGCTATCAAAAGCTTGTTGTTCATGGGCGCCGGCTCTGTTCTGCACGCCACCCACACGCGCGACATGAATCGCATGGGCGGACTCATCAAGCGGCTGCCGCGCACCGCGCTGTTTTTCCTCGTCGGCGCGATTGCCATCTCCGGTATTCCGCCGCTCAACGGTTTTGTGAGCGAATGGCTGCTGTTTCAAGCGCTGCTGCCCGGTGTCGGCTTTCCACAGCCGCTTACCGCCGCGTTGATGATGCTCGCTGTTGGCATGCTCGCGCTCACCGGTGGCCTCGTTGTCGCCGGTTTCGTGAAAGCATTCGGCGTTACCTTTCTCGCCATTCCGCGCTCGCCCGAAGCGGAACACGCGTATGAAGCGCCGCGCTCGATGCAAGTGGGCATGGCGCTGCTCGTCATTGCCTGTGTTGTGCTGGGCCTCGCGCCGTTTGCCGTGATGCCGATGCTGGGAAAAGCGATAGCAGGATTGGATGATCTGCCGGCGATCATGCCGAAATTTTCATTCAACCTCTCGCTTCAAGTGCCTGAAAATTTTGCGCAAATTTCACCGACGTTAGCCGCGTTGGGCTTGTTGATCGTCATCGGCGTCATGCTGCTGCTGATGAGAATTCTGCGTGTCAATCGACAGCGCCGTGTCAGCGATACCTGGGGCTGCGGCCGTATCGGCCAAACCCCGCGCATGGAATACACTGCGACCGCATTCGCCGAGCCGCTGCGCCGCGTCTTCGCTGAATTGTATCGCCCCACTAAAGAGTTGACAATCGACTTCAACCCCGAGTCGAAATACTTTGTGCAAGCCATCGAGTATAAAAGCGAGATTCGGCCTTGGTTTGAAGAGGTTCTCTACGAACCATTGCTGCGGCAAATCCGGCGCGCCAGCTTGCGCGTTCGTCAGTTGCAGTTCGGCTCGCTGCACGCGTATCTGGTTTATATTTTCCTCGCGCTCATGTTGATGTTGGGCGCCTTGTTGTTGCCGATTAGAAATTAACGCCTACAGATTTAGAATGAAATTCAAAAAATTTTTGTCGCACTAAAAGTTGCTTTTAACACGGAGTCGCGGAGCACACGGAGAGAACGCAGAGATCAATTGTTTCGGTAAACATTTTCTCCGCGCCGCTCCGTGAACTCTGTTACTCGTGTTTTAAAAAGCTTTTGAATTTTACGCTGCCCCGTCGAGCGGGATTTCAGTTTTTAGCTTCGCTGAAAATGATTTTATCAGTAGCTTTGCCATGTCTTCTCTATTTTGGTTGATGCTCGCCGCTTACAGCCTCGGCACGGTGTCCGCGTTGCTGATTGGCCGTGGCGCACTTGGGCGCGGATTGGCCGCCGCCGGCGCCGCTATTGGCGCTGCCGCCGCCTTTGGTCTCGGCGTGATGGTCATGGCCTCGGGCATTTCGTTTGAAGCTTCTTTTGCGAACATTCTCCCGCTCACCGGCGTCGCCTTGCGCGTAGACGGCCTCGGCGCGTTCTTTCTCATTATTATCGGATTAATTGGCATAGCTGCGGCGATTTACGGTTTTGGTTATTCGGCAGCGTACGAAGGCCGTTATTCACTCCGCCTCCTCGGCGCGATGTTCAATGTGCTGCTGCTCTCGCTCTGCTTGCAAGTCATGGCCGATAACGCGTTGACGTTTTTGATCGCATGGGAAGTGATGTCGTTGTCAGCTTATTTGATGGTGTTGACCGAGCACGATCAACCCGGCACCGTGCGTGCCGGCATTTGGTACATCGCCATGACGCACGCCGGATTCGCCGCGCTGGTTGCAATGTTTCTGCTGCTCTCCGGCGGCGAGCTAACGACTTCATTTGCGGCGATGCGTTCCGGCGCTACCGCACTTTCGCCGAGTATCCGTAACGCCATTTTCATTCTCGGGCTGTTGGGCTTTGGCACGAAAGCCGGCATCATCCCGTTGCATGTTTGGCTGCCAATGGCGCATCCCGTTGCGCCGAGTCATGTCTCCGCGATGATGTCCGGCGTGGTCATCAAGATGGGCATTTATGGTCTCGTGCGTGTCACGCTCGATCTGCTCGGCGGCGGCCCGGTTTGGTGGGGCGCCACCGTTCTTGCAATCGGCGCGATCTCGGCGCTGCTCGGCGTGCTTTACGCGTTGATGGAGCACGATCTCAAACGCCTGCTCGCGTATCACTCCGTGGAAAACATCGGCATCATTTTAATCGGTATCGGCAGCGGACTGATGTTTCAAAGTTATGGGCTAATGACACTGGCGGCGCTGGGTTTCATCGGCGGCTTGTATCACACCATCAATCACGCCATGTTCAAAGGCCTGCTCTTTCTCGGCGCCGGTTCGGTGCTGCATGCAACGCACACCCGGAATATGGAAGAGATGGGCGGTTTGATCAAACGCATGCCGTGGACCGCCGCGTTCTTTTTGATTGGCGCTGCCGCGATTTCCGCCTTGCCACCGCTCAATGGCTTTGCGTCGGAGTGGATTGTCTTTCAATCTCTACTCGGCGGCTTCAAAATTCCGCGACCCGAGGTGGCGGTGGTGATGCCGCTGGCCGTCGGCATGTTGGCGCTCACCAGCGGTCTCGCCGTTGCCTGCTTCGTGAAAGCGTTCGGCATCACTTTTCTCGCCATCCCGCGCTCGCATGAAGCCGAGCACGCGCACGAGTCGCCGCACTCGATGCGAATCGGCATGGGAATTTTGGCGTTGGCCTGCGTGACATTAGGAATCGCGCCTTTTGTGGTCGTGCCGCAATTGAGCACGTTACTCGCCGGTCTCGATAGTTTGCCCGATACACACACGGCCTTCACGCTGGGCTTATCACTGCAAACACCGGAGAATTTCGGGCAAATGTCACCGACTTGGGCCGCGCTGGGCATTTTAATTTTACTCGGCCTCGTGCCGTTCATGTTGTGGATCGTGCGCGCCAATCGCCGCTTGCGCGTGAGCGGGTCGTGGGGCTGCGGTCGCATCGGCCAGACGCCGCGCATGGAATACACCGCCACCGCCTTTGCCGAACCGCTGCGCCGCGTGTTCGCCGAGCTGTATCGCCCGAACAAAGAATTAACGATTGATTTTCATCCGGAGTCGAAATACTTCGTGCAGTCGATTGAATACAAGAGCGAGATCACGCCATGGTTCGAAAAAGTGCTGTACGGGCCGTTCGTCACATTTTTGCGTTTCGTCGCGCGCCAAATCCGGCGTTTGCAATCCGGCTCCGTGCATTTGTATCTCGTCTACGTGATGGTGATGCTGGTGATTTTGCTCATGGCGGCGAGACTGATGTGAGGTTTGTCCGTTGCTGTCATTAAGTTTTTAAATTGAGCACTAACACTGATTACTGAAAACTGATCACTAAAAAACATGACCGGCTATATTCTCGAATTCGCACAAGTTTTGCTGGCCCTGGTGCTCGCGCCGGGCTTGGTGGGATTGATCCGCTGGCTGAAAGCGCGGCTGCAAAATCGCCGCGGCGCACCGCCGTGGCAACCGTATTTTGAGCTGCGCAAATTGTTCGGCAAGGAAGTGGTGATGTCGAATAACGCCTCGTGGCTCTTCCGCTTCGCGCCGTACATCATTTTCGGCAGCACCGTCGCGGTGACGTTCCTCATTCCGTTGATCACGGCGACCCTGCCTTTTGACAATGTCGGCGATTTGATCGCCGTCGTTTATCTGTTGCTCCTGGGAACGTTTTTCCTGGCGCTGGCCGGTCTCGATCCCGGCACCGCATTCGGCGGCATGGGCGCCAGCCGTGAAATGACCGTGGCCGCGATTGCCGAGCCGACGATTGCGCTCTCCATCTTTGGCCTCGCGTTGGGCGCCGGCTCCACCAACCTCGGCCGCATTGTGCTGCACACGTTGGCTGATCCAGCAGCGGTGATCAATCCCGGTCATTTGCTCGGATTTGCCGCGCTGTTTATCGTTATGCTCGCGGAGACCGGTCGGCTGCCCATCGACAATCCCGCCACGCACCTCGAGCTGACGATGATTCACGAAGCGATGATTTTGGAATATTCGGGCCGCTATCTCGCGCTCATCGAATGGGCGGCGGCGCT
>JAJVHT010000156.1:6062-9286 GCA_022072515.1 bacterium | reverse complement strand
ACTGCTTGACTTTCTGCGGTTCCTGCCGCACATCAATGCCGTCGAGCAGCACCCGGCCGGAATCGATGGGACGGAGCGTCTCGATCATTTCGAGCGTGGTGGTTTTGCCGGCGCCGTTGGGGCCGAGGATGCCAAACACCTCACCGCGAGTGACGCTGAAACTGACGCCAGCAACGGCCACCAGATCGCCGTAGCGTTTTTTCAAATCGGAAACTTCGAGAACAGGGTTCATGCTATTTTTTCTCCAGCGATATCCACATATCCGCGGGCGTCAAACCGCATTCCGCGATCACGGCGACACAATAAGTCAGTTTGCCAAATCATCGCCGCGGCGTTGTTGGTGCCAAAGGTGAATTTACCGCCGCCGGCTTGGGCGCGAAAGATTAATGCTGCGCCACCACAACGCCGGCGGAACGCATTTTTACGGCGTCCGCTTCCGGCACCCGCCAGTTTTGATCAAAGCGGCCCATGGCAATTGCCTGATCCGCCGAATCTTTAAAGAGCAAATAATCCTCGAAATTCATCAACATGCCTTGCGGCCCGAACACAGGCCGAAAACCGCGACGTTGTTGATTGGCGCCGCCTGCGGCAACCGTCCACCACGGCAAGCCCGCATTGATGAGAACATAATGCCCGCCAAGCGGAAAAATATAGACCAAGCCGTAGCCATCGCTCGTGTTGAGGTGCAGCGGCAACTGTTCGCTGAATTTTGCGATGAGACCATTGGTCTCTTTCGTGCCGAACAAAACCAGATTCGACGATTCCAAATCACTCGGCCGCACCTCTCTATCGGCAATGGCACGCGGGAACACCATCACGCGGCGGAGAAACGGGCCGCGATCCACCGACCAATTGGCGGCGAGTTCGGCCTGCTCGCGGCGCGCCTGCAAAACTTCGGGCGCGGGATTGTCGGCGGTGCCGTAAACATAAATGTGCCGGCTCGCAATGGCTTCACTCATCGGCCCTTCCGCGCCGGCGCGCTTGCCAGTCACCGGAACGCCATCTTTCGCGACAGCCCATTTGTTATTGCTTTTAAAAAATGCAACGGTCGCGCTATGCTTCGCCGTTAGTTTCTTACCATCGATCATCACTTCCACAGGACGGACCATTTCGAATTGTGGATGTCCAGTCAAGCTCAATGTGAAAGCGCCGAGCGCAGACGTCGTGATTTCAAGGCGATTGGTGGCGGTGAATTTCGCGTCGATGCTGGCGAGAGTGCCCGGTGTGAGCGCGTCAATTTGCAGCCAATAGGCGCGGTTATATTTGTAACGGCTCGTCGCAAAACGCACGCGCTCCGGAAAGCGACTGCGCCGGAATTGGCTGAACCAGGTCAACACCGCTTCGTCGCGGTATGCGTTCTCCCAACTGTTATGGCCAACGCCCGGATATTCGGTGTATTCAACTTTCGCCCCGGACTCCTGGAGACGCTTGACCCACTCCCGCACGCCGGCGGGATTGACCACCGGATCTGCAGCACCATGAAAAAAATGCAGCGGAATATTGAGCGCATTCGGCGCCAACTCATCGGTGCCATCGGGCGGCGCCGGACAAACCGGCGCCAGCGCGGCCCAAATATCCGGACGGCTCAAACCCAACCACAACGTCCCGCCGCCGCCCATCGACAAGCCGGTGAGGTACACGCGATCTTCGTCGATCGGGAAACGCTGCTTGACATCGGCCAGCATGTCGTACACATCTTTTTCCGCCACACCCTGATAGCCCATCGTGCCGCGCGCGTACGGCGAGGCGACAATGCAATCCACGTCTTGCCAGGCGGGGAAATAACGGGTGGCTTCAACATCGGTTTCATCCGCGACATTGCTTTTGCCAAACACACGCCGCAACGCCAGCCGGTGATTCGATCCTGCACCGTGCAGCATGATGACCAGCGGATATTTTTTCGCCGGATCGAAATTTTTGGGCACATACAAGCCGTACGGCTGCTCCGTGTCATCGACATCGGAGAAAAACGTCAGCACCTGCGGCCCGGACGGGAGAGTTTGGGCAAAAGAAATATTGTTAATCGCAAGCAGTATCAGCAAAATTGCCCAATGAAAAATTCGCGCTTGCGCTCGGCTTTTGCAAGAGGGCGGCAGCAAGAATAAGAACGTATTTTTCATATTACACCTCAGTTTATGAAGATCATCACAGCAAATCTCAATCGTTTTGAGCCACGGCTTCATAAAAGTCGGCGCCGGCTCTACGCTGTGATAAAGGTGAAATTCGCAAATTCAATTCGCCGGCTCCGGCAGCTTCACTTGTACATTCTCCAGCACTCTGCCGCCGCAATGGCGTTAACGCTCAATCTGTTCCAGCATGGCGCGCGCTTCCTTTATATGTGGCAACGTATCGTTGCGCGCACTTTGCAGAACTTGCTGCAACAGTGTTTTGACTTCGGCGGGATGACTGCCGCTCATCGCGCCGGCAATTTTAACCGCCGCCACTTCGGCTTCCGGCTGCAATACTTCGTTTTTCAAGTAAGACACGGCCAGTTCCAAAGCGAGCAGGGATTTGACTTCGGCCAGCCATCCCAACACCATTTTCTGCTCATGCGGATTTGCCGCCAGTTCCATCGCGTGCTGGAATTTTTTGATCGTGTCTGCAGTCGGCTGCTCACTTTCAAAGCGCAGTGAGCGCACGAAACCGCGCAGCGCCAAAACTTGGTGCAGAGCATGACGAGAATTTTCGGCGATAGCCAGAAGATTTTTTCCCGGCTCGGGTGTCGGCCAATCCGTCAGCGCCACAATCGCGGCGGTTTTCACCGGCGCTGTCGTGTCGCTTAATGCCGCCAGCAGCAGCGGCAACGCCGCTTGATCACCGATGCCGCCCAAAATTTTCAGCAACGATTCCCGCGCCTCGACATTCGTTCCTGCCGGCAGAGCCCTGAGACGAGCCATCACCACTTCGCTTTTGCGCTTCTCCGGCGGCGCTTGCAGCGCCACCGCCGTAATGGTTTTTTCAAGCTCAGTGCGTTCGTTGGCGCCGGGTGCTTGTAGCAAAAGCTCAACAAGATCAGACAAACGCGCATCATCCGCAACCGCCCTCAAAGCTTTGATGGACTCCAATCGCACCGGCGCTGCGGCAGATTGGGCGGTTTGCAAAAGTATCGGCGTCGCCGCGGCAAAATGCCGTTGATTCGCCGCGAGAATCAATTCAACTTGAACGTCCGGCGCAGCCGCCGCGATACTCTGCACAATCGTCTCGTCGACCGCAGCGCCGGTTAA
>JAJVHT010000156.1:0-5962 GCA_022072515.1 bacterium | reverse complement strand
GCAAAAGTATCGGCGTCGCCGCGGCAAAATGCCGTTGATTCGCCGCGAGAATCAATTCAACTTGAACGTCCGGCGCAGCCGCCGCGATACTCTGCACAATCGTCTCGTCGACCGCAGCGCCGGTTAAACGATAGAGGCTCTTGCGCGCGAAAGCCGCTTCAGCAGCTTTGCGCGAGGCTATTTCTGCCAGAAGAGAAACCGTGGAGGCATCGCCAATTTTACCCAGCGCCTGCAAAGCCGCCGCCCGCACTTCCGGATGCGCACTTTGCGTGGCCGCCACGGCCGTCTGCCGCACTGCCGCCTCCTGCCATTGCGCTAATGCAGTCAGCAGTTGCACTTGCAAAGCGGGCGCAAGTTGAGGTAAGGTTTGCGCAATTTCAGCAACATTCTCCTTCGCCGGAATTTCTTGCACCAATTGCGCGCCGAGCATTTGTGTGCTCGTATCGGAATCTTTCAGCAGACGCAAAACCAAGCCGCTGACGCTTTCACGGCGTGCCCGGATCGTGCCCCGCCATGCGGCATAACGAATCGGCGCCGAAAATTGCGCTGCGCGCAGTTGCTGATAAATGACCAAGGCCTTATCGTTTTGGCCTTGCTGCAAAAACCTGTCGGCGCAATTCAAATAAGCTGCACCGGCCAACACTTTTAACGCGCCGGAGGTTTTTTCTTGGACACCCATTAAAACTCGCGTGGCTGCTGCACCGCCAATTCTGCCCAGCGCGGCGAGCGCCGCAGCCGCCGTTACCGAATCGGGATCTTCAGCGAGTTCGCCCAGGTTTGCAACGGCTTGGGCATCGCGGCGTTGTCCGATGCTATTGATGATGCCAATACGAATTTTGCCAGTTGTTGCCGGCAAAGCCTGGCGTAAAACTTTGTCGACCGCCGGATCGGGAATACGTTCGAGCGCAAAACGCGCCATGTCCGCCGTCGCGGCATCTTGCAGCATCTTTGCCAGCAAAGGCACAGATTCTTTCGATCCCCAAATACTGAGTTGTTCACAAATAAATTGCTTGCCGGCCAGGGTCGTGTTGCCCGCCAACAATTGCAGGAGACGTTTCTCATTCTGCTGTTGCAATTTGGGCGACACCGCGGCGAGACGAAAGTATTCAATCAAATTCACCAATGGCTCACGGCTCTGGCCGTATTCATACGTGGCGATTTTCTCAAACAACGAATCAAGCTCAGCGGGCGCAAACGAGCTTTCGACCGCAAATGGCTGCGGCGTCGTATCCACCGGCAAGTCGCCGAGCGCGAATTGAATGCCATCGAGAAAATGCTGCAAAATCGCGGGGTTCCAATAAATGGCATGGTTGTGTCCGAAGGAGCTGTAAAAAACGCGGCCCTGGCCGAAGCCGCGCGCCCAACTGATCGGCAGATCGCGATCACCAAAACGCCCGCCCACCGCGCTGCGATTGGTTTTGTCCGTCATATCCAGCGCCACCAAGACACGGCTGTTCTCACGCAAGCGGCGTGGGCGAATGCGATAAATCTCATCGCTGAGTTGAAAATCTTTGCCGTGAAACGCGGCGTTGAGCGGATGCGCGGGATCGACGATCTTGATCGCCCAGGTGCCGCCGGCGTGCCACGGATGACCATCAAAAAATCCGCCCATCATGTCGGCGGCTTCCGGCCAGTTATAAAAATTATCCGTGGCCGCGTGAATGCCGATCACGCCTTTGCCGCTTTTGACAAACGCCATCAAACTTTGGCGCAGCGCAAGATCTTCGAAAGCGAGCTGCGTGGTGCTGGCGAAAAGCACGGCATCAAACTGCCGCAGATTCTCCGGCGCCAAAGCTGCCATCTCTGCACTCTCAACCGTTGTAAAAGCGCCCGTCTGTTTGCCGAGCAACGTCACCGCCTTGGCCGCGTATGGAATCGAGCTATGCTGATAACCTTCGGCACGGGTGAAAACCAAAAGCTGGCGCGGCTGCTGCGGTTTGACCGTCGCTTGCGCCGGCAACGCTTGCTCGATCCGGTGCAAATCTTCGGGAGGAATTTGCGCGAGCGCCAGGCGGGAGAGAAACACAGCATGGCAAACGCTGAGAAAAAATTTCGCTGGGCGATTTGGCATATTCAATTTTAAATGGTGTTCATCAAAATATGAAATTGGCGCGAGAAGCTTTTTACGGCTGTACGATCATCTTCAACATTTGTTCAGCCACCAATTGATTACCCGCGTCATTCAAATGCACGCCGTCGTTGGTGAGTATGCCCTTCTCCTTATTCTCTTTGTTGTGCTGCGCCAGATAATCCATGAACAGGCGCCGCAAATCGCACAAAGGCAGGCCGTATTTCGCGCTCACATGGCGGATGATTTGCGAGAATTTGTTTAGATCGGCATCCAGCTCATTTTTGCCATCAGTTTTCTCCCCAATCACTGCCGGCGTGCACAACACGACTTGAATGCCATTGGCCTGCAATTGGCGAATTATCGCGACATAAAATTTTTCAAATTTATCCGGGTCCGTGCCGGTGCCGAATGATTTTTTATGCCAAACATCATTCACTCCGACGTAGATAAAAACCCAGTCCGGTTTCTGGCTCAGCACATCATCTTCCAGCCGCAGATACAAATCATAGACTTTATTGCCGCTGATGCCGGCGCCGGTCAATTGCAAGTTCGAAATGTTTTTCGCTTTGAGCATCTGGCGCATGCGATCGATGTAACCGCCGGGCTGGATGCCGATCTCGGTGATCGAATCACCAAAGAAAATGACTTTTACCGGCTTGGCGTTTTGCATGGACAGGAGGCCCAAAGCCAAAATGAGCAAGATCATAAAACCAAAAATTTTTCTTTTCATCGCAACACGTTCTCAGTTGGAGGGTGCAAAAACCAATCAGAAATTTTAACGGTAGAACACAACTCAAAGATGCCACGGGCTGCGCATCGGCCGCGACAGCAGGCGGTCGGCGGCGGGATCATTGATGAAACGCTCGGCTGACGGATTCCACCGGACTTTCCGGCCGAGTTGCATGGCAATGTTGCCGAGGTGGCCGATCATGATAGCATGATGCGCCGCTGCCGCCGGGGTAATGGTTTGGGCGCGGCTGGCGACGCAATCGAGAAAATTGCCAACGTGATCGTTGCTTTCATAAAGATGAATCTCATTGGGGCCGATCACAGATTTCAGCAGCGATTGCGGGTGGGCGTCGAGGCCGGAACGGTCGACATACACCCAGCCTTCAGTGCCCAAAAAATGCGCGCCCATGCCTTTGGGTTGTTGCTGGCGATCCGCCACGATCATCGTAAAACCTTCGGCATATTTGCATTCAAAATAATACGACTCGGGCGTATCAAAAAGCCCGTCTGCCGCCGGCGGAAAAATGGCCTGCCCCTCAATCTCAATCGGCGCCGAGTGTTCGGTGTTCATTGCCCAGTTGGCGATATCGCAATGATGGCCGGCCCAATCAGTGAGCTGCCCGCCGGAATAGTCGCTGATCCAGCGAAAATTCCAATGGCAGCGGCTGGGGTTATAGGGCCGCCACGGCGCGGGGCCGAGCCACATGTCGTAATCAAAACCCTCGGGCGGCGGACAGGGTTGCGTGCCGCGATTGTCGATGCTGTTGCCATGAGGCAAACCGACGCGCACCGTGTGAACCTGGCCGATGCGGCCATTGCGCACCAATTCACAACCAAAACGAAAATGCTGCTGCGAGCGCTGCCAACTGCCGGTTTGCCAAATGACACCGTGGCGTTGCACCGCCTCGACAATGGCGCGGCCTTCCGCGATCGTGTAAGCGAGCGGCTTCTCGCCGTAGATATCTTTGCGCGCCTGCGCCGCCGCAACGCCGATAATGCCATGCCATTGATCCGGCACGGCAATCATCACCGCATCGATATCTTCGCGCGCCAGCAGCTCGCGAAAATCATTGTACGTGGCGCAATCTTGATTGTCATAGGCCTTATTCACCAAATCGCGTGCGGCGTGGCGATGTTTCAGATCAACATCACAAACCGCAAGCACCTGCGCATTCGGTTTGGTGAGAAAGCTGTTGAGATTGGCCGTGCCCATGCCGCCGACACCGATGCAACCAACGGTAATGCGATTGCTCGGCGCGACAGCGCCATTTTTGCCCAGCACGGCAGCCGGAATAAAATATGGTGCGGTCATCGCACCAACAGCCGTTTTTAGAAATTGACGCCGGTTCATGAGAGTCATCGCAAAATAATTTTAACTATTCAGCACCGCCCGGGTGGTAAAATAGCTGAATGATTACAAATAATTTAATCAATGGAATCGTCCTGCCATTCGCAAACAACTGCACGACTTGCCCGGCAGTTTCGCCAAGCCCGCTTACGCGGTCGAATCGCGCGGCGAATGCTTGAGCACATTTTTCCAAACTTCGCGCAAAGCAATAAATATTTACGCGGCAAACAAGCCCATTATTGGAAAAATTTGGCTAAATTGCAATAATAATTACAAAAAAGTTTCTCATTTCACCGATGCGCAAACTTTTAAGGTGTCACGCTGAATGAGGCCGAAAAACTTTTGGCCTCAGTTGATAAACCATGACAAGATAAAAACCATCATAAATCCAACCACCGCGATCAACGTCACCGCGACCGTCCATGAGCGCAGCGTGTCTTTCTCGCTCAAGCCCAAGTAGCGGCTGATCAGCCAAAAGCCGGAGTCGTTCACATGCGACATGATCGAGGCGCCGGCGGCAATCGCAATCACATGCAAAGCTGTGGCGGGACTGCCGAGGTTGAGTGTTTTGACCAACGGTGCCATAATGCCGGCGGCGGTGATCATCGCCACCGTCGCAGAGCCTTGTGCGAGGCGAATAATCGCCGCCGCGAGAAAGGCGAGCAAAATCGGCGGCAGCGACGAGGCCGCCATCATCTCACCCAAAATCTTGCCGACCCCGGAGTCAAGCAAAACTTGTTTGAACACGCCACCCGCGCCGGTGACTAAAATAATGATGCCGGCCGGCTCCAGCGCCTTGGTGGCGATCTTCTGCACTTCGTCAGCCGAGAAACCGCGGCGCGTGCCCAAAAGCGAAAATGCCAGCAACGCTGCAATGATGAGCGCCACAAACGGATGCCCCACAAAAGCGAGAAAGCTTCGCATCACGCCGGCTTCTAACCACACGCCGGATACGGTATTCAAAATAATCAGCGCCAGGGGAACGAAGATAATTCCGATCACCGTCGCGAAGCGCGGCAAATCTTTTTCGCCGGCAGACGATTTGACTTCGGCTTGAAAATAATCCGGCACGGTGACGTGAAGGCGTTTGGAAACGAAGCGCGCGAACAGCGGCCCGGCAACAATCATCGCCGGCAACCCGGCAATAATGCCGAATAAAATCACCCAACCCAGCTCGGCGTGCAACAATTCCGCCACCGCAATCGGCCCGGGCGTGGGCGGCACGAAAGCGTGGGTCACCGCCAACCCGACAGCGAGTGGAATACCATAATAAAGGAGAGAACGGCCGGTTTTGCGGGCCAGGCCATGCACCAGTGGAACGATGATAATAAAGCCCACGTCGAAAAAAATTGGAATGGACACAATAAATCCGGTGAGGGCCAGCGCCCATTGCGCTTTGGCCTCGCCGAATTTTGCCAACAATTCTTGCGCGAGCCGCTCGACACCACCGGAAACTTCCAGCATTTGCCCCAACATGGCGCCCAGACCCACCACCACGGCCACAAAGCCCAGCGTTTCGCCCATGCCTTTTTTAATGGACTCCAAAACCGCGCTTAATGGCATACCCGCAGCCATGCCGACGAGCACGCTGACGAGCAACAGCGCCACGAAGGCATGCAGTTTAATCCGGATAACGAGAAACAACAGGAATAAAATTCCAATGGCCGCGACGAAAATGGGCATGGCGTTTCCCTTTACTTTTGCATTCGTAGCAAATCCACCAAGACAAGCGCAATTTTTTCACGATAACTTCCTTCGTTGCAAATTTAAAATTGAAAATTACAAACTTAAAATTTTAAATTTGCTTCACCGCC
>JAJVHT010000194.1 GCA_022072515.1 bacterium | reverse complement strand
CCGGGGCGTGATTTCAACGTGGAAAAAATCGGCGGCGAAGGCCGGCTGGATTATCGTCTCACCGACGATCTCACCGCGATCATGACCGCCGGCTACAGCCGCGTCAGTGACATTACACTGACCGGCATCGGCGCGATGCAGACGAAAAATTTCGGTTACAGTTTTTGGCAAGGCCGGCTGCTGTATAAAAATCTTTTTGCGCAAGCTGTCGTCAATCGCATTCACACCGGCAGTTCTTATTGGCTGCGCACCGGCATGCCGGTGGTGGACAAATCGAGCGTGTATGCCGGGCAAATTCAACATGAGCTGGCGCTCGGTTGGCGCCAGCGTTTCACTTACGGCGCCGACCTGGTGCAAACGCGTCCCGACAGCCGCGGCCTCATTTATGGCCGCTATGAATATCAAAATCACATTGACGAAATCGGGGCGTTTTTGCAATCGGAAACCAAGCTGTCGCCAAAATTAGATTTCATCGGTGCGCTTCGCGTCGATCATCACAATCGTTTGCAAGACAACGTCTTTTCGCCGCGCGCCGCGCTCATCTACAATTGGAAGGCGGATCAAAACCTGCGCCTCACGTATAATCGCGCCTTTAGCACACCGACCACGAACAATCTTTTTCTCGATCTGGTGGCGGGGAACGTTCCTCAAACGCCGTATCTCCTGCGCGCGCTCGGCGTGCCGGATAAAACCGGCTTCACGTTTCGTCGCGGCGCCGATGGTCGCCCACAGATGATTTCCCCGTTCATGCCGGGCGCCGGTTATCTACCGCCAACGGCGAATGCGGTGTGGCCGGCCCTGCGGCAAATGTTGCTCGAGCGCGCGCCCGCCAATTTGCAAGCGCTGCTGAATTCCGCTTTGCCGGCGGAGCTCGACACCGAAGTTAACGGCGATTTGCGCACGCTCAATCCGGCCACCGCCGGTTTCGATTTGGCCGCGGAAGTAAAAGACCTCGCACCACTCAAGCCGACCCTCACCAATACGATCGAAGCCGGCTACAAAGGTTTGTTGCGCGAAAAAATTTTTCTGGCCGTCGACGTTTATCGCACACAGGTCAAGGCGTTTGGCAGTCCGTTGGTCGTCGAAACGCCGAATGTTTTTGCCAATTCGCAACAGCTCACCACGGCGCTGCAACCGGCAACAACCGCAATCGCCAATGCTTTGGTGGAGCAAGGCGCTCCTCTCGAGCAAGCGCAGGCGCAAGCCACAACCATCATCAACGGGCTGGTGGATACTGCGACGCAAATCCCGTTCGGCGTCATTTCTCCGCAGGAAATCGCCAACGGCACCGACCTCATTCTTACATATCGCAACTTCGGCGACATCGCTTTTACCGGTGCGGATTTTAGCTTGATTTACCAGGCCAATCAAAATTGGAAATTCGGCGGCAACTATTCTTTTGTGAGTCACGAATTTTTTCCGAAAAACGCGGCGCAGCCATATGACATCGCGCTGAACGCGCCGCAGCATAAATTCGGGTTGAGTGTGCAATACGGCAATTTGCCCAATGGCCTGGATACAGAACTGCGCGTGCGCTACGTTGAAGGCTTTCCGGTCAATTCCGGCGTTTATGCCGGCGCGGTGCAGACGTATACCGTGCTGGATTTGGATTGTGATTATGATTTGAGCCATAAGACAAAATTTTTGTTCGCGGTGCAAAATATTTTCGACCGGCGTTATCGCGAGTTTACCGGCGCGCCGCTTCTGGGGCGGCTTATGATCGCGCGCTTGTCGCGGAGGTTGTAAACAGCCGGCATTCCGCCCGTTAAAAAGCGCGGCGACGGCAAATCCTGCCGAGCGCTGGCGGGATACGATCATGGCTTTTGTATGGGGGCGTTTCCTTGATCCGGACATCTCGTGTCAGAACTGGCGCCGGCGGTTTCCGCAATATCGGCGAGATGAGGCTATAATTTCATCTTAAGAACCGCAGCACCCAATCCCCGCGGCGATCACCACGCCGTTTTTACGTGCCGGCATCATCCTGTTTCTTTTTCATAAAATCAAGTTGGCCGTGACGCTGGATCCATTTGCTTTTAGAGGTCGAACATGAAAGGCATCCGAGGTTTCGTTTTATCACTCATTCTGTTGTTGAGTCTGCCGGTCGAACGAGCAGCGGCGCAGACGCAAAACACGAAGGCATTGAATTGGCTCAGAACCGGTCTCACCGAAAAAGAGCTTGCCAAAAAAATCGCCGCCTATCACAAAGCCATCGAGTTTGACTCGCTCTTGGTGGAAGCCATGTATAATCTTGGTCTCGCCTACAAAAAACAGCAGAACTACGTGCTCGCCGAGGAGTGGTTTGCCAAAGCGTATGCGGCCAAACCGGAAAAGCTCACCAATGAATTGAAGCAACAAATTTTAACCGAACTGGGCAAAACCTACAAAAAAACGGGAAAAATGCGGGACAGTGAAACCGCGTTCAAAAATGCCAAAGTCGTGGCGGTTGACCGCGCCAGTCGCGCCGACATTTCGTTTGAACTGGGCCGCTGTTTATACGAACAAGGCCGCCATGAAGAAGCGTTGGCCGAACTGCGGGAGGGACAAAAGCTAAGTCCGAATAAAAAAGATAATTTCCAAAACTTCATTGAGCTGGTTGAAAAAGCCATGGAGTCGCAACGCCTCTACGTCGCGGCTGAACAAGCCTTGACGCAGGGCAATACGAAACAGGCGCAGACTCTCGTTGAAGAGCTGCGGCAAAAAAATCTCAGCGAAAAAGAGGTCCAGACACTCGCGGCAAAAATCGATTCCTCCGTCAAGGTCGAAACCAATCGCAACGCTTTGGCGACATTGTATGAGCAGGCGCAAAAAGAGACGGCAGCCGGCCAATGGGACGCGGCGATTACGACTTACGAAGCGCTGCTGCAGCAAGCCGGCACTTATAAAGACACGCCGGCCAAGCTCGAAATGGCGCGCCAACGCCTGGCAGAACAGCAGAAGCAAGCCCAGGTCGAAGAAGATTACACGGCCGGCCAGTCCGCGCTGCGCGAGAAAAACTGGACCATGGCGATTCTGGCCTTTGAAAAAGTGCTGAAAAGCGATGAGAACTTTCGCGACGCGCGGAAACGGTTAAGTGAAGCTGAACGCGAGCTTGAAGATGAAAGCACGGAAACCGTGGTGGCGCGTTATTATGTGGACGGCGTCGCGGCGCTGAATCGCAACGATCTGGGCAATGCGCTGGCCGCGTTGGAAAAAGTTCGCCGGCTGAATGCCTCGTATCGCAACGTCAATAATCTACTGGAAGAGATCGACCAGCGCTTGCAGCAACAGGCGAAACCCCTGGCGACAGTGGCTACCGAAAAAATTGAAAACTTATATCAAGAAGCGTTGGCCGCGCGCGCGCAAGAGGATTGGCTGCAAGCCATGGTGGCGTTGGAAAAATTACAACTGCTGCAGCCGAACTACCGCGACGTGGTGACACTGCTTGCCGAAGCACGCGCGCAAGTGAGTGTTGCGGGGAGAAATGCCGCCGCTGCCGGCGACAGCGGCAGCGTATGGCCGGCCATTGGCGGCGTCTTGGTCGCCCTCGTGATGTTGCCGGTGCTCGGCTTTATCGTGTTCTCGTCATCAACTCGCGCGCGGCTGCATTTGTTGCGCGGCAATCTTTTGGCGGCGGCGCAGCTTTATGAAAAAATTTTGGCGCGTCATCCCGACCGGGTGAAACTCTATCCCCTGCTGGCCAATATTTACTTGCTCATGCACCGCCAAGACGAGCGGGCCATGAAAATTTATCAAGCCGTTTTAAACTTGAATATCGCCACCCAAAAACGCGACGAGATCAACGCGATCGTGGCACAAAATTACCTCACCGAGGGGCGGACAGATTCAGATGCGATTGCGGTTTTGGAGAACGCGCTCAAAACGGAACGCCGCAAACAGAATTACTCGCACGAGATCGGCAAGGCCTGATCTTGGCGGCCCCCTGCGAGTCGCAACGGATTTATCGCGATTTGAGTCACGCCTGGCGTCATGCAGAAAGGTTTCCGCAAATTCAACCGCAAGGCGTTATAGTTTTAAAACTTGCGAGATTACGGGTTGCGACCGCAATCAGGCAACGGGTTAAATCGGAAGGGGCTAAAAGGGGGAGTTTTTAAGGCGAACGAGCGAATTACTTTTTCGATGATTGGGAGAAAAATGGTGAAGTGGATCATGTAGGAGAAATTCTACGATGACGAGGGTGCAAGGGTCCACCTATTGTCTGCGCGCCGAGCAGGCGGTACCAGGCTGTTGTTTGAATACCGCAAACTCGCCACAGCATTTAGTATTGCCAGACGGCAGCGCAAATTTCCCATTTGCTCATGAGCAACGGGTTGGAATGCCACGCGGATTTCAAGTCGATCACCTCGTCCTGCCGACTTTACCAGCCATCGCCCGCGCTTTAATATTTTTCATCGTGAGCGGCATTTAGAAAAAGGAGCGCCTATGCGCACGAATAACTATCGGCGATTTTCAACCTATTGCCTACTGGGCTTTGTTCTTCTTGCCTTGCCGGGCGCCGGACGGGCGCAACGAATATCAGACTTCAAAATGGGATATTCCCGAATTACAATCCAGGAAGCCAGGCTCGAAAAAGTCGGCACTTTAGCAACAGATTTCTACCGGCATAACTTTGAGCTGGAAGTGGGCGCGGGGCAGGCCTTTATCGGATTGACTTATCACTATGCCACCAAAAAACGGAATACGAAAAAGTTAGGCAATACGTTCGGAAAAACCGAAGATGGGTTGATGCTGACCACCGGCTATAATCTCATTTTCTCGAACCGCTTACGGCTGGACACTTATGGTCGCTTAAGAATATGGGGCGATACCAATCCGGCGCAAGCCCTGTATGCAACGGAGACCGACGTCCGTCTAAAATTATTTATCTTCGATGCCGATGGCACCGGCATCGTTTGGAATAATGCCGTTTTCCCTTCCGCCTATGTCGGCGTCGACGTGAATAAATTTGGGCGAGTACAAGCTCTTGCCGGCGCCGGGATATGGTGGAATGGGATCGGCCTCAGTTTAAGCGCGTTCAATGCGTTCAACGGCGTTGACGACGTGCTGAATCCCGGAAAAGACCGTGACAGAATATTTGCAAACTTGCGAAATAGCGGCATCAGCGTCGGAGTATCCTATGAATTTCACAATTTCATGCTCTGGGCGCGCCAAAATTACGCGCTTCGCAATGGCGGCGATGATCTCACTGTGAGCATGCAATATCAAAAATTTTTCCCACGGCGAGGGGCAAGGCCATGATAAAACTCAAAACCGGCGCGTGGCTGGCCATGATGCTAACAATTGTTTTCACGACGAGCAGGGCGCCGGCGCAATGGTCGAGCCTCAAACCTTCGCTCCAAGAAGAGGTGAAAATTTTGGCGGAAACCAAAACCCGTTTGGTTTTATTTCAAGAAGCCTCCGGAATTTCTTTGATTCTTACTCCGGCACGCGAACCCGACGCCGATATTTACGGCGATTTCGAAGCAAGGCGCGGCGGCAATCCCTATCGGGTTTGGGTTGTCACTGAAAAACTTTCGACCAATCCCCAGTTTGTTCAGGAGACCGGCAAAAAATTTTTTAAAGCCTCCTTTTTAAAAACCCTGCGTTGGGAGGTCTCGCCAGAATTTCCACAAACGTTTAAAACGACGGATGCCGCCATCGTCCCGGACTCCAATGGCACCCAAGCTCAACAAGCCACGGTGCAAAACTTAGATAGTGGCGACGAAAAAATCGCCAGAGCGGAACCGGATTCGTTGCCCCACGCCGCAAACCAAGATACGGCAGCAGCCGCGCTGGTGCAACCGGCCGGCCAACAGACACAAAAAAATTTGGCAGTGACGTCACCGGTTCACGAGGCCCCGCCAAGACGGGGAAAAGAGCAAAGCGGCCAGCGTTTCACCCTCGAGACCGGCAAGGCTTCGCCGATCCCAACGCCCACTGAAGCGGCAATCACAGAATCTTCTCTCGCCCAAGTTGATTCTCTCTATCAGTCGGCCCTCACCGCCATGGAGCAAAAAGATTGGCGGCAGGCCGCACTTGCTCTGGAAAGAATTCAGTTATTACAACCTGATTACAAAGATGCCGCCGATCGGCTTGCCCGGGTGAGAGCAAGTCAGGAATTGGCGGAAAAACCCGCCGGCGATACTGGACTGCAGCCAAACGATGGGCGCCATCTTTTTGTCGGAGGCGCTATCGTCACCATCGGCGCCTTTATTGCATTAATTGTGTTGCCCTTTATCGGCGTTCTCATGATTTCGCAAACCATCCGGGCGCAGTATCACATTTTTCGCGGCCATTACCTCGAAGCCGCGCAGATCTATGAAAGATTGTTGGCGCGACGGCCGGACCGGAAAAAAGTCATTTCCGCCCTGGCGACTCTTTACCTGCGCCTGGGGCGCCGGGACGAAGCCGCCTTGAAAGTCTATGAAAAAGCACTCCAGTTGAATTTAATTGTTCGCAATCACGCAGAAATCAATTCGATTGTTTCACAATATTATCTGAACAAAGGTCGGACAGACCCGGCGGTTATTGAAGTGTTGGAAGACGCACTGAAAGCCGAACGTCTGAAACAAAAACCAAGAAAATCGTAAAGGTGATGTCGCATGCCTACTGTCGAAGAAACTACCTCAAGCAATCGATTACAGCAATTGCTGTATACACTGGGCCGGGCCTATTTACAAAAAGAGCAATATGCCGAAGCGTTTGATAAATTCAAGCAGCTTTTGGCGATGGATGCGGACAACGCCGATATCCTGCTGGACACGGCGATAGCGGCGCTCGGGCTTAATGAGGCATCGGCGCCGACGCTGGAATTGTACGAAAAAGCGGTGACGCGCAATCCGAATTCGACGGCATTGAAATTCGGCTTGGCCTCGCTTTTCGTGCATCAAAATATCACCACGCCGTTTGCGGTGGAATTATGCCAAAGCGTTGCCGAATTGGCGCCAGCCAACGAGCAACAGCTTCGCCTCTTTCTCAAAAACTATTATGCGGCGGCGGGATTGGCTGACAAAGCGCGAGCCGAAGAACAAAAAGCGATTTTCAACAGCCATGACGTCACGGCCATTCGCATTTTTCTTGAAAAACTCTGGTGGGAGGGAAAATTTGCCGAGGCGGTCACGGCACTGCAAACGGCGCCCAAAGCCAACGGCAATCTCGAATACATGACGCGTGCGCTGGCGATGACGCAGGCATATGAAGCGCTCGCCGCGGGCCACCGCCTGGAAAATTTCGACACAATTAAAACGATTCTCGCCGCCGCGCCAACTCTCCAGCCCGCCGAATCCATCGTCGATTTGCGCGATTATCTGGTTTTGCGGTTAAGCCTGCTGCAGGGCGAGGCGCCGGCGCCTTCGCTCAAATCAAAAAATGAGGCCGTCTTTGCAGCAACGCCATTCGACTTGTGCGCAGAACTGCTCAACCCCTTGCCCAAACCGGCGGGAACGCAGGCGGAGCAAGCGCCTTCCACCACCGGGTGGCGCGGATTTCTATTGGCGCAAGTTTTAAAATATGACGGCAGCGAAGTGCCGGAGCGGCTGAGCCATTTGTTGAACACGCATTTGGCGGAATTGCCGAATACGGTTTTACGGCTTGCCGGAACCACCGTGATCAGTCTCGCGCCCGATCCTATTTTACAAATTCGCGCGATGGTGGATTTCATGCAAAGCCTGGAAGACTACAACACCGCCGTGCCGGAAGCCGAGCGCGTGATGCTCGTCGGAGGCTTGCAGGTGACACCGCAAACGCACCAGGACAGTGATCGCGAAACGCTGGCGGCGCTGGTTGACGCCGCGCATTTGTTGCGGCTGGCCGTGCAATACGTCACCCCGGAATCGGGGGTGGGCACGTTGTTGTTGCGCTCGGAAGAAGCGGAGGGGACGAGCCAGCCCGGCGCCGGTTTTACGTTAATGCCGATGGCTGCAGTACAACTGCTGCCGGGCCGCACGACGAATTGCACCGAAGTGGTTTGGCGCAACCCGCTGTCGCAGCTCAAGCCGGGGCAAGTTTGTACGTTTGGCCGTTTTGAAGTGCGCAAACGCTTGCTCAAACACAACAGCTACGGCACGTATCTCGCGCACGATCTGCAATTGGACCGGCCGATGATTATGAAAGTCATGTTGCCGGCAGAAGCAGCGCCGATTTTGCAAAATCCCGAGAGACGTGAACAGCTTTATGCGCGCCTTCGCGCCATTGCCCGCTTGAGCCATCCGCAATTCGCATTTTTGTATGACATGGGCGAGCATGAAGGTATGATGTTTTTCGGGCGGGAATATATCGAGGGCAAAAATCTCACCGAGCTGAATTTTCGCGACGAGCAGCGGGACGGTGAAATTCTGGCGATGCTGCAAAAAATCGTGCGCGCGCTGATCTACGCGAACAGCAAGGGCGTTATGCACTTAAATTTGAAACCGGGAAACATTTGGCTCAGCGAAGCGCAGGAGCTGCGCATCACCGATTTTCGCATGACGGGTTTTGTCGATGACGGCACAAATTCGAGCGTGCTGTTTCCGGCGCACTGGCGCTATCTCGCGCCGGAGATTCTTTTTGGCGAGAACGGCGATGCGCGCAGCGACATTTACTCGCTCGGCATCATCGCGTATGAGCTGCTTGCCGGCAAACATCCTTACAACACCACCGGCAGCATCCAATCGCCCAAAGATCTGGCCAAAGCGCGGATTGCGCCGCTGCACGAGCAGGAGCGCCCGCATCATCGCGCCTGGGATGATTTCGTCATGCGCGCCACCCAGCGCGAGGCCGACCGGCGCTTCGCGGATTTGACGGCGATGGATCAGGAACTGCGCGCCATTCAGATGGAGATGCTCAAGCGCGCGTTGAACTCGGGCCGGTAACCCCGGCACAGTTTGAAGATTGATCCGGCAAAGCCCCGACCTGACTTGGAGAGGTCGGGGTTTTGCTTTTAAATAAACAAATTGCGCGCTTCCCGGCGAATTGCCTCCAATTTCTCCAAGCGCCCGATATCCCGCCAATAATATTCATCCATGGGGAAAGCTAAAATTTTTTCACCCGCGCCGGCCAAACGTAAATAGGTTTGGTTAATGGAGAAAACGCCCGCTTCACTCATTTTTGAAAAAATCTCCGGCGCGATAACGTGAATGCCGTTAAAAGCCAAACGCCTTGCCTTCCCCGCCGGCGTTTGCGTCAACACTTTCTTGCCCTCCGACGTTGACTCCCATCCACAGAGTCTATCGTTTTCATCAAATAAGAAATAGCGACCGGTTGGGCGCGTTTGCACGGCGAGCGTCGCCAGCGCGCCGCTTTCAAGGTGGTAACGGTACATACGGTTCAAATCGATGTCGCTCAACACATCGACATTGTGCAGGAAAAACGGCTGGCCGTCATCGAAGAAGCTTGC
>JAJVHT010000083.1 GCA_022072515.1 bacterium | reverse complement strand
TTTGCTTCTGAGAAAGGAATTCCGTGATGAATATTCGCCAGCGACAATTGGGTGTGGCGGCGGTGCTGTTGTGGGTCCAGGTGGGGCTGTCACAAATCAGTATCGGTCCGTACGTGCAGCGCGTGGGAACCGATCGCGCCACGGTGGTTTGGTATACCGACAGCACCACCGCCGGGGTGCTGAAGTATGGAACGGCGCCCGGTTCATGGCTGGGCAGCATTAAAGTCTCGGCCGGAACCGTGCACGCCGCCGAAGTCGCCGGTTTGCAGCCGAATAAAAAATATTTCTATGAAGTTTCCGACGGGAAGACAACGCTGGCCACGGGGGCGGATTTTTATTTCAAGACCCATGTCGCCGCCGGCACGCGTGTGCCGTTCAGTTTTATCGCCGCCGGGGATTTGGGCGATGGTTCAACGGCGCAAATTGAGGTGGCGGCGCGGATGATTAGCGAACGCCCAAAGCACGAGTTTGCGCTTTTTTTGGGCGACATCGTTTATAGCAGCGGCACGCGCAGCGAATATCTTAAAAAATATTTTCCGATTTATAAAGATTTACTCCGGAATTTTTCCGTTTTCCCCTGCCTCGGCAATCACGACATCAAAACCTCCAAGGCGGCGCCGTACTTTGAGTTTTTTTACACGCCCACCAACAATCCGGACAGTTTGGAAAATTATTATTCGTTCGATTACGCCAACGCGCACATCATTTGTTTGGACGATGAACTGCTCGTTTCCGGCACGGCGCTGACGAAACAAATGGACTGGCTGCAAAAGGATCTGGCGGACGCGAAAGCGCGCGGCCAGTTCTGGCTGATTGTGATGTTTCACCGGCCGCCATATACCATGGGCACGCACACGGACGACGAATTTACCAAAACGACTTTTGTGCCGGTACTGGAAAAAGCCGGCGTCGATTTGGTGCTCTGCGGCCATTCTCATGTGGCCGAGCGCTCGTTTCTGCTGAATGACAGCAAAATCATCAACCAGGACTTGAGTTATTATCCCAAAGATGGCGTGACGCCGGGCACGGTCTATGTCGTTGCCGGCAGCGGCGGCAAAAATGATAATCTCGACGGCCAGCATCCGCTCATGGCTTTCAAACAGAGCCGCGCCGCCGGTTTTGAAATCGTCTACGTGAATAAAGATACGCTGCGCGGCAAATACATGAAAAGAGACGGTACCATCGTCGACATTTTCACGATGACGAAAAAAGGCAAGGCCACCCACGTTGAAATCGACGATCCGGCGCAGCGCCCGCTGCAATATGTGTTGAATTATCCGAATCCGTTTCACCCGCGCCAAACGCCCGACGGGTTGAGCATCGTTTTTGAGCTGTCGCAACCGCAGCCGGTGTATGCGGCGGTTTACGACTTGACCGGGCGCGAAGTGATGCGTTTGCGCAACGGAGAAGTGATGCGTGCGGGCCGGCAGGTTTTAAAATGGAACGGCAAAGGCAAAAACGGCGAAGAATTGGCGAGTGGCGCTTATTTCTACCGCTTGCAGGCCGGCGTGCAAGTGCACACGGCCAAATTGCTATTGATGCCGTAGGGAATGTTGGCCGGTTTGCCGGTTAGAAGGTGAGTCATTGCGCCGCAAAACGTAGAAAAAAATTTATTTTTTTAAACAGGAGCGAACAGAGAAAACGGAGAGAAAATCTCCGTTTTCTTTGTTCGCTCCTGTTGTGGTTCTTGCCGCCTCGAAGAGGCTCCATTTTTCAGCTTGTCTGAAAATCTGGCGTAGCCATTAACGAGTACAATAAATGCCAGAAGGGGTGAGATTCGTGTTGTCCTGCTAACCGGCTGACCAGTTTTCCTACGACCGCCAGCCCTTGCCTTGGCGAATGTGTTGCAATATGTCGAGCAGCATTTTCATCAAGCCTTGGGCTTGTTTGAGTTGTCCCGCCTTTTCGATGCACGTGTTATAATCGCCAAAAATCCGCTCGAATTTGTTGTAAAGCGAATATTGCAGCTTTCCCTCGATCATTTCAAATCCCTGCCAATACGCATCATACGCGAACAGATTGGCCTGCGCCGAATCGCCCCGGGCGTAGGCGGCCAGGCTTTGTTTGAGCAAGCGTTCGGTGATGGCGAGATACTCGTCCGTGGTCGGTTGCGGCGGATTTTGCCGGGCATAATCGATGACGGCCGTGAGTTCGAGCAGGGGGTGGCGCCGGACACGGCCGGGCGGCGTCAGCAGCGCCGCCAGTTCCTGGTTGTTGTGGGTGGCTAATTCTTTCAACGTCAATTGCGGATCCGCCGCCGGCGCTTCCGGTCGAAAATCCCGCCGCAACGTCATCAAATAAAACGCCAGATCCCACCGTTCCTCGGGAGTGAAAACTTCGCCAAAAGCCGCCATCGCCGTGCCTTCGACGCCGAATGTGAGCGCTTGAAAAAATTGATGCGGCGCGTATTTTTGCAAACGGTGCGGATCGGTAAAATCGCGCGGCTTGGGATTCAAGGTGTCGGCGCTGGGGCCGTCGCCGGCGCCGCAGTCCCCGTGGCAGGTGGCGCAATTTTCTCCGAACAGTTTTTCGCCGTTGGCCAGATCGGGGCTGAAGCGGGGAAACACGATCAGGTTCATCTCTTTAATAAAGGTTGCCGCCAGCTCATGACAGAGTGCGCGCACGGCTGGCGCCTCAGCCTTGGCGGCGATCAAGTCTTCCAGCTTGAGCAGGGCGGCCGCGGTCGGTTTTTTCATGGTGGGGGCGGATTGATAAGCGGCGGCCACGGTGTGCGCGAAGCGCTGCATTTCGCTATATTCGAGGGAATCGACGATTTGCCCGTTTTGCACGGCGCGATCATAATCGCCGGCGATATATTGCAGCGTGAAAATCCAGCGCTGGCCGTTTTCGGTGTCGGTGGCCGCGGCAGGGGGGCGCGGCGCCGGTGCAGCGGCGGAAAAAAAGCGCGGCGGCATGGTGACGCTGCCGGTCAGGATAACACAGAGCAGGGCAAAGCTGAAAAAGGAAACACGGTTCATGGTTCGTCCTGAATATATGCGCGAGTTGTAACAAGGCCATACCGGCCGGGCGATGAAAAAGCCGCCTGGCCGCCACGGGGTTTGAGTTAGAATACCTCACACCCCCGCGCCTGCGTAACCGCATTGTCGCGTGGCGCCTTTTTACAAACACAAACCAATTTTACCACCAGACACGAAAACACAAAATTGTGTTAACTTACACCTCCGCGGCAGGGGCGGTTTAAGAATTTTCACGGCCGGTGTATTTTTGCCGCAAGCGAAAACAAATTCGTTTGCCGGAAGCGCGGCGCTGTTTTTGTTAGATGTGCAAAACTAAGGTCGTAAATAAAAAGTTATTGACTTTTTGAAAAAATTTAATATAATATAATTGTATAAATTATCCACTCCGGCAACGCGCGCCGTGCCAAATGGACCGTTGCCGGCAAACAATCCGACTAAAGGGATGAGTCTCGTATGCGTAAAGGATTTACCCCTGCGCATTTTTTGCATGCCCGTTTCTCCGCCTTTTTGCTTCTCACCGCCCTCAGTCTATCATCGTCCACCTTCCTCTTGGCGCAACAACTCGGTCAAGGCCAATATCGCGACGGCCAGCCGCGGTTTTTGCGCTTCGACCAGGCGTTGACGCAGAATGTGGCGCTGAGCGATACGGTGGCCAGCTTGTTGGCGCAGACCAACACCATCGTCGACCCGGACACGTTCGTGCTTTCCGGCGTGGATTGGCGCTACCCCAGTGCCGCCCCGGCTTTGGTGTCTCCAACTGATATTCAAAAAATTCCCGAAAGCCTCGAACCGGCGCCTGGCCCGCAAGATTATTATCTCATTACCGATGCGACGGCGCGCCGGATTTACCAGCTGAGCGTGAGCACGCCGACCACCGACAATTCGTTCGGCGGCGCGCCCACGCTGGACAAACCGGTCGCTGCCATCGCGTATGCCGATTCGACCGGCAAATTCAAAGTCATCATCACCGATCAGGCCGCCAATCAGGTTCTGCAGGTGGATTGGACCTTTAAAACCATCGACTGGCGAATTAACAACGCCATCCTGCCGGCGGCCGATCAGCTTTCGGCGCCGGGCGATGCCATTCCGCTCAACAAGGGCCGCGAAATTTTGATTTGCGACACCGGCCGCAACCGCCTGCTGATTTTTGATCTCCAGTCCAACACCGTCGTCTGGCGCTTGGCCACACCGGTGAATGACAATACCGCGCTCAACACGCCGGTCGACGTCGAAGTCGATCCCGTCACCGGCTACTTCGTCATCACCGATAAAAACAACCATCGCGTGTTGATGGTGGATCGCGCCAGCAGTGAAAACCGCTGGCAATTCGGCACCGGCCAGGCGGGCAACGGCGGCAGCAGATTGAGCAGCCCGACCGATGCCAACGCGCTGCCGAACGGCAACGTGCTCATCAGCGACGCCGGCAACAAACGCCTCATCGAAGTCAGCGCCAGCCAAAAGCAAATCATTTACACCTTCGCGCACCCGCTCGAAGATTTGCGCGCCGCCAGCCGCATCGTTGAAGATATTCCCGACAAAAATAAGACGCTGGTGATCGCCGGCAATTTGCCGGTCAGCCAAAATGCGCTGCCGATTCGTTTGGGCTATAAGAACGAAACGCCGCTCTCGGACAACGACAATTTTGATTTCAACACGCCGGTCGATTTTGACAGCCTCAGCTTTCCGCTCGCCGCGCTGGATGTGCCGGCCGGCACGACCCTGCGTTTGCAATTGCGTTCCGCCAATGTCATCGCCGAGCTGAACAACGCCAAGTGGTACGGCCCCAAAGACACCACGGATTTTTACGCCGGCCCGATCACGGCGATCAACCCCGTGCACGACGGGCACCGGTTCATGCAATATCGCGCCTATCTCAATAATGATGACAATGCGCAGAAAAAGAGTGACCCGCTCTTGACGCCGAGACTGCGCCAGGTCAGAATTGCGGCGCACTTTTATGACACCAACACCACCGGCACGCTTACTTCCACCGTGATCCGCGATACCTCGCAGCAAATCATCACCACCTGGAAACGGCTGATCGTCCACAGCGTGGTGCCGGCCGAGCCGCAACAGCGCACGCAGGTGCAGATTACGCTGAACGTGCGCGATGAAGCCAATCAAAATACCCTCTTCAGCGCGCCCTTGAGCAGCACCGCCAACCTCAATCAATTTGACTTGTCGGTGATCAACCTGCTGCGCCGCAAGCAGGCCGTGCGCCTGCAAGCGGTGTTGAAGACGAACAACGCCGCGATTTCCCCGCGCCTGAATGACTGGGTACTGGAGTGGGAAAACACCCAATCCACCGTTTCTACTCTCGCGTTCACCGACCCCAACGGCAACCCGGTTGATTTTTACCGCGTCGCCGCCATCGCCGATAATCCGCCGCTCAATCTCGGCACGGTTTTCCTCTCGCTCGACGACATGAATTTGCTGCCGGTGGAAGACGCCGTGAATCTGTTGGTGCGCGCCACCACCAGCGCCGACACCCAGACCGTGCGGCTCACCGAGCAGCCGAATGGCCTCTTCCTGCTCACCCCGGGCTATCCGGCGGTGATGATCAGCGAAGCGCCGAGCCGGCGTAATGTTTTGGAAGGCCGCTCGCGGCGCGATACGCTGGCCGTGCGCTACGTCGACCCCACCGATCCCACCGACCTCAGCATCGCGCGCGTGTTGTTGATTCAAAACGTCAAAGGCCAGATGCTGATTGAGAAACGCAGCGGCGGGCAGGTCGATTCCGTCTCGGTTGGTGATTCGATCTTCGTGCATCTCACCGGCGAAACCGACCGGGATGTGTCCCCGGCGATTGACTCCCTTGTCGTCAAATTTTTGAACACCAATATTTCCGACACGGAAAGTTTGACCCTCTACGAAGTGCCGAACGGCACCGGCGAATTTCGCAGCCGCTTCGGCATTCCCTTCGTGAAGAGCGCCGGCGGTCTGGTGAACGACGGCAAATTGCAAGTGAGCGGCGGCGAGCAAGTGCGCATTGAATTTGTCGATCTCGACGGCTCCATTTTGCAGCAGGTGATCCGGGTACGGACGATCATCGACGAGCCGCGCTTGCGCACCCTGGCCGGCAACAAGGCGTTCGAATTTCTGATCGCGCCCAATCCCTACAATGCCCGGCAGCATGGGAATGTCAACGACGGGTTGCGCCTCGGCGTCGTCGCTAATAACGGTGACGTCTTGATTCGTCGCATTGAAATTTACAATCTCGCTGGCGAGCGCGTGCGCGCGCTGGAAGGCGCGGAAGTGCCTTTCCAAAAGCTCATTGGCCGCGGTGAAGTTGCCGCCACCCAGAAGGGCAGCTACTGGTGGAATTTGCGCACCGACACCGGCGCGACGGCGGCCTCCGGCACGTACTGGGCGAAGATTTATTTGCGGTACACTGATGGCGCCACCGGCGCCGCGCAGGAAACCACCGCGCTGCGCAAATTCGTCATCGTACAATAAGCTTCGAGAGCAGTGCAGTCCGACTTGGGCAGGACGATTTTTAATTGATCAATTCCTGTTGTCCACGTCGGACTGCGCCTGTGTTTCGTTTAAGGACAAGCTATGAAAAATTTTTCACGATATATTTTCCGTATCTTCCTCGCCGCCGGTTTGGCGCCCGCAGCCACGATTTTTGCGCAAGCCGGCTCCGGCAAGTATGGCGCGACGTTTCTCTCCATCAGCCCCTACGCCCGGCAAGTCGCCATGGGCGAAGCCTTCACCGCGCTGGCGAACGACATTAATGTCATGCGCTACAATGTCGGCGGCCTCGGCAATTTGCAAAACACCATCTTCTCCCTGCATTTTCACAAATGGATTGACGACACCCAGCAAGGCGCCCTCGAAGCGGCCCTGCCGCTGCCCGCCCGGCTCGGCGTGCTCGGCTTTAATTTGACCTACTTCGACGAGGGCAAAGTGCTCGGCTTGAACAGCGACTTTGACCAGCTCGGCTCGAACCCGACCAGCAACGATCTCATTCTGGCCTTTGGCTATGGCCGGCCGCTGCCGATTCTCAACAATAAGCTCACCTTCGGCGCCGGCCTCAAGTTTATCCGCCAGGACCTCGGCGGCGTCTCGGCCACCGGCACCGGCGTCGATGTCGGCATGTTGTTCGTCCTCAAACACGTCAACTTCGGCGCGACGCTGCAAAATTTTACCGTCAGCAAAATTCAATTCCTCGATCAAGCCGCCTTGTTGCCGGAAACCGTTCGCGGCGGCGCCGCCCTGCGCCTGCCGTTCGGCCCGCTCAATGCGGAAGGCGACCGCAAGCACAAGCTGAATCTGGGCGCCGATGTTGCCAAAGTGCTGGATAACGCCGACAAAAAAGTGCGCGTTTATTCCGGCGCCGAGCTGCGCATTGCCGACGTCATTGCCCTGCGCGGCGGCTACAAGTTTCACGACACCGAGCTGTCCCGCTGGGGCGCCGGCTTCGGCGTCATCATTCCGATGGAATGGCTCGGCGGCTCGCGCACCGAGTTCGATTATGCCTACAGCCCGATGACCGCCTTTGATTCGCAGGCGCACCGGTTTTCACTCTCCTTCAATTTCGGCAAAGTGAAAACCGACCAGGGGCAAATGGTGCTCATCCGCGAGCAAATGACCCAGGAATTGGATGCCGCCCAGCAAGCCCGGCTGGACGCGCAGCAAACCCTGGAAGAAGCCGAAAAATCCCGCCAGGCTGCCGATGAGGCCCGCCTGGCCGCCGAAGAAGCGGAAAAGCGCCTGAAGGCGCTCGAAGCGGAAATGGCCGCGCGCCTGGCCAAAATCAAAGCCATCGCCGATTCCAGCGGCGGTAAAATCGAGGTGCAGCCGGAAAAAACCGGCAACGTGCTCATGACCCTGCGCATCAACTTCGATCTCGACAAGTCCGTCATCCGCACCACCGAATATCCGACCATGTTCAAAGTCAAGGAGATTCTTGACACCTATCCGGAAGCCAAAGTGCAAATCTCCGGGCATGCCGACAACACCGGCACGGACGAGTATAACATGCGGCTCTCCGAAGCGCGCATGAATAGCGTCATGGATTTTCTCACCCGCCACGGCATCAGCAACACCCGCTATTTCATGCCGGTGCCCTATGGCGAATGGAAGCCGCTCAATGACAACAGCACCGAAGCCTTGCGCTTCCGCAACCGCCGCGTCGAGTTTTATCTGTTTACCGGCGACAACCAGCCCGTGGTGCCGGAAGGCTCGAAGATCGAAACTGTGCAAGTGCTGGGCGATTCCACCGTCTCCGTCGTCGGCAACGGCCGGCTGAATTACGTCTCCAGTTTTGTGGACAATCCGCCGCGGCTGATCTTGAAATTCCCCAAAGTTTATATCGCCGATTCCAAGAGCATCCCGCTGAACCTGGGCAACTTCCAGCAAGCCCGCCTGGGTTATCATCCCAACGAGCGCAGCACCTGGGTGGTGTTCGATCTGTATGGCCGCCTGCAGGAGCCGCCGGCCTGGGCCGCGCAAGACAACCGGTTGTTGTTGCGCCTGCGCCGCGACACCGCCGCCGAACGAAGGTAGGAAAAACGCCAAGTGGCAAGCTTGCAGGTTGAGCTTGCCACTTGCGGTTTTGGGGAAGGTGTAAAATTTTTGCGGTGAAGATTGGCGCGCCAAATTTTCATAGGAAGCCGGCGCCGGGCGGAATGAGGAAGTTGCAGGCGGATTTGTTCATCAAGCCGCGACCGCGCCGTTCTCGACCACGGGCAGCACCACGAGATGATAGCCGTAATCGAGCAGAATGTCCATCGTGCGCGCGCTGGCGTATTCGGCAATTTCCATGAACCGAGCCTCATTTTCAGGTTCTGTAAAATGCAGCCATAATGTATTCGTGCTTTCCGGGCTGGGGACGACTTCAATAAATTTAATGTCAGGAAATTTTTCTTCAATTTCCCTCGCCAATTGAGCGATCAATTCTTCTTGTTTATGATTGAGATTCATGAGACACCTCGGCGTTTATCGCGGTGATAAATTCCTTGGCTTTTTTAAATTGTCGTGAAACATTATCCTTGCCCGCCGGCCGCATTTCGTAGTCTGCGACAACACGGAGCAAATAGGCCTCGGAAAGATAGGAGCGAAATTTCTTTGCAAAGACTTTGCGATGTTTGATAAGCTGTCCGGAAAAAGTGGATTGCAGCCAGTCATGCCCCACTTGGGCATGGGGTGGCAGCAGGCCGTGCTTGACAAGAGCCGCTATGCTGGCTTGAAACATCGCATAATATAGCCGGTTGGCGCAGGCATTGAAGTGCCCCTGATCGAAGCACAACTGCGCTGCCGCCAAATTTTCGTTGGCTTTATCCAACCAGCTTTGGTAACTCATAAAATGTTCCTCCCGCTTGCCGTTTTTAACGATTCAATGTAAGCAATTTTCGGTTTGAGGGCAAGTAGAAATTTTCAAAAATTTTCTTGACTTTGTCCGGAAAAATATTATCTTGCGTAAGTTATGTAGAACCTTCGGTGCAAGTCGATTTACTTTTGAAACCAAATTAAATACCAAAGATTTAAAATTGTATCGGCTATTTTCAATAATTTC
>JAJVHT010000095.1 GCA_022072515.1 bacterium | reverse complement strand
AAAAAGCACGGGATTGAATATGACGAAAAGTATTTGTTGGGATAATAGGATTGTTTTTCTTTGTCCGGCAGGGACATTTGATAATTGCCCGGAAATTTATTTCTGGAACAGGAATCCTGCAATCCTCAAATCCCATCAGGACGAATGAAAGAGGCGTATGGGTTCTGATGCAAGTGCTTCAATCGTCCCTGCGGGACTAATGAGATTTATAAACCTTTCCCCGCGATTCATCGCGGGGCTATTTTCGCCTTGTCCCTTCGGGACAAAAACGAGGAATTAATGATGCACCAAAAAAATGCGCTTGGATTTTTGACTTTTCTGTTTTTATTATCAACTTTTACGCTGCACGCGCAAAGCCAGCGGATTTTGACTCTGGAAGAGAGCCTCAACATCGCGCTCGGCAAAAGCTACCAAGTCAAACAGCTCGAGCAATCGCTGCTCAATTCGCGCATGAATTTGCAGGCGGCGCGCGCCAGCTTCAAAAGCAACGGGCAATTGCTTTTTTCGAGCTTGCCGAATTATCAACAAAGCGAGCGCCAAACGCCGTTGTTGGGCGGCGGCTTTGCCTTTGACCGTCAAAAATTCATGAATCTGCAGGCCGATCTGTACGTCAATCAGCCCGTGTCCACCACCGACGGCGTTTTTTCTCTAGTGGGTTCGCTGCAGCGTTTTCAGCAATTCGGCACGTTCGAGGAGTTGGGCGTTGATCCAATTACGGGACTGCCGGTTGCCGTCACGCGCTCAGATCCGAAGGATTATTCGCCGACGCTGCGTTTGCAATTTCGCCAGCCGCTGTTTACCTACAACCGTTTGAAAACCGGCTATAAACGCGCCGATCTCAATCTCGAAAACACCCTGCAAACGTACAGCCGCAGCCAGCTCGATATCATTTATAATGTGACGACGGGTTTTTATAATCTCTTCCGCGCGCAACGGCAGGTGGAAATTGACAGCGCGCAAGTGCAGCAATCCGAAAATGCCCATCGCCTCGCCAAACTCAAGCAGCAAGCCGGTTTGTTTCCGGAATTGGAAGTTTTGCGTCTTGAAGTGGAAGTTGCCAACTCTCGCAATACGTTGACCAACAGCGAGGCCAATTTGCAGCGCGTGGAGGACAATTTCAAATTGCAAATCGGTTTGCCGATTGAAGAATCGGTGCAGGCGAGCACGGCATTGGCGTATCAACCGATCAACGTCGCGCTGGAGAAAGCTTTGGTCGAAGCCCTGCAGCGCCGCACCGAATTGCGCTCGGATGAGATCAGCGTGCAGTTGAGCGAGATCAGCGTGCGCGAAGCCGATGCCGCCAGTGAAGTGAGGGGCGAGCTTTTTCTGAGCTACGGCATTTTCAATCGCCGCGAAAAGTTTCAAGATGCCTTTCAGGATTTCAGCAACGACCGTCGCGCCACTTTTGAACTGACGATGCCGCTGTGGGATTGGGGCAAAAATGGCGCGGAAGTGCAAGCCGCCCAAGCCTCATTGGAAAGCAATCGGCTAACCAAGCAAAATCGCATTGATCTCATCAAGCAGGAAATTCGCGATGCGGTGCGCAGCTTGCAATCATCGCAACAGCGTTTGGAAATTTCGCGCCGCAGCGAAGAGTTGGCGGAGAAGAGTTACAAAATCAGTTTGCTCAAATTTGAAAACGGCGATTTAAGTTCGCAAGATTTGGCGCTGGAGCAAAACCGGTTGACACAAGCCAAAACCAATTCGCTCAATGCGATCATTGACTACAAACAAGCCCTCGCCGATCTGCGCCGCAAAACATTGTGGGATTTTGAAAAAGAGGCCCCGGTACAAATTGCAGTGCCGAAAGAAGAATGATCAAGTAGATTTATTTTTCCAACGGATGAAAAACGACCAACGGATTTTAGAGCAGTTGGCAGCTTTTTATCCGTTGGCCTTAATCTATCCGCTGGAGAAATTTCATTGATTTTTTGGAGCAGAAATGATATTCAAAACTATTTGTGTGCGACTCATTGTTTTACTCTTACCAATTCTAATCTTGGCGTGTGACTCCGCTGAAGACAAATCCGCCGCTGATCTCACCATTCCGGTGGTGGTGGAAAAAGTCAAGCGCGGGCCGATTGCGTCGTATGTTTCGGCAACCGGCACGTTGCGGGCGAAGCGGGAAGAACGCGTGGTGGCGGAAGTCGAGGGGGTGTTGCATTTGGCGAAAACCAACGGCGCCGCTCTGCTCGCCGGTGCGCGCGTGCAAGCCGGGCAACTTCTGGCGGAAATCGAAAACCAGGAATATCTGCTCAACGTGCGCGTCGAGTCACAAAAATTGGCGATGGAAAACGCCACCCGGGAGCTGCAAAAGCAGGAAGCGCTCTTCAAAGAAGGCGGCGTCACCGAGAAAGAACTGGAACTGGCGCGACGCAATGCGCTGGACGCGCGGCTGAATTATGAAGCGGCGCAAATCAAAGTGGAAAAGCTCCGCTTGCGCGCGCCGATTGCCGGTTTCCTCGCCAACCTGCAAACCAACGCCGCCGGCACACGCGTACCCATCGGGTTTCGCTTCTGCACGATCATGGATTACAACACCACTGCTGTGCAAGTGAACCTGCCCAACACCGATGCCGATCGCGTGCAAATCGGGCAGGAGGTCGCAGTGAGCAATTACGCGCTCACCGACCAAATTTTCCGCGGCAAGGTGACGGCGATTGACCCAACCATCGATCCGCAAACGCGCACGTTTATCGTCACAGTAGAAGTGGCAAATGACAAGCTGTTGCTGCGCCCTGGCATGTTCGTCAAAGCCGACATTATTATCGAAAACCATCCGGAAGCCGTGATCATACCCAAAACGGCTTTGCAAACGCGCGACAACAAACCGGTGACGTTCATCGTGCAAGGCGCCAGCGCCGAAATGCGCGAAGTCTCGACCGGTATCGAAACGCGCGAGGAGATTGAAATTCTCGAGGGTTTGACGGAAGGCGAACGTTTGGTCGTGAAGGGCCATGAAACGCTGCGGAATAAGTCAAAAGTCAGGGTGACGGAGTGAATTTTCAGTATTCCATGTTCTAGTAATCAGCTTTCAGTGATCAGAAGCAAATGCTAAAATAGAAAGCGCCAATGAACCTCCCGCAATTTTCTGTTCGTTATCCTGTCACCATCGCGATGATCATGCTCGGCATTGCGATTCTCGGCGTGATTTCATTCGATCGGCTCGGCACCGATTTGCTGCCGGCGATTTACAACCCGCGCATCGTCGTGGAGCTGCAATCCGGCGAACGCTCGCCGCAGGAAATGGAGCAGCGTTTCGCGCGGCGGCTCGAGGGCGAATTAGGGACGGTGAGCAAAGTCGTGGACGTGCGCGCAGTTTGCAGCCTCGGGCGCGTGCTGGCAACGGCGACGTTCAGTTGGGGCACGGACATGGATTTTGCGCTGCTCGACGTGCAGAAAAAAATCGCGAGCTATGAATCCGATCCGGAAGTCAGTCGCGTCACCATTGCGCGTTATGATCCGCACGAAGAGCCGGTGATGATCTACGCGCTGCAAAGCCAAGGCGAGTACGATCTCGACGAGCTGCGGCGCCTCGGGGAAAATGTGGTCAAACGCGCGCTGGAGCGGCTCGATGGCGTCGCGCGCGTGCAGGTTTATGGCGGCATCAAACGCGAGGTGCGTGTCGAGTTGAACGAATATTTGCTCGAAGCGTATGGTTTGACGCCGAGCACCATCAACGATAAAATTCGCCAGGCCAACGCGAACGCTTCCGGCGGGCGGCTGGTGCAGCAGGACAAAGCTTATCTCATCAAGGGTATCGGCAATTATACCAGCGTCGAAGATGTCGCCGCAACAGTGGTGGGATATAAAGCCGGCGCGAATGGCGTGAGCAGCGATTCCGCGAGCACCGGCACGCAGCAAGCCGGTTCACAATTTGCCACGGACAAAGTGCCGATTTATTTGTCCGATGTGGCCAAAGTCAGTTACGCACCGGAAGAGCGCACCGACATCGTTCGCCTCAACGGCCACGAAAGCATCGGTTTCTACATTTACAAAGAAGCGGAAGACAACACCGTGCGCGTGGCCGAACAAATCACCGCGGAAATAAATCGCCTGGTCGCCGATTCTCCCGGCCTCGATTTTTCGCTGATCTACAGCCAAGCGCGGTTCATCGACAAGGCCATCGGCGAAGCCCAATCTTCCGCGGTAATCGGCGTGATTCTTGCGGTGCTGGTGCTTTACGTTTTTCTGCGCAATTGGGGCGCAACCCTCATCATCAGCCTCGCGATTCCACTGTCGATTTTTGCGACCTTCACGCTGATGTATTTTCAAAATCTCACGCTCAACATGATGACGCTCGGCGGCCTAGCGCTGGGTGCCGGCATGTTGGTTGACGCCGCTATCGTCGTGATCGAGAATATTTTCAGAAGGCGGCAATTGGGTGAGGCCGCCGACCAGGCGGCCATTCTTGGCACCGGCGAGGTTGGCATCGCCATCTTTGCCACCGTGGTGACGACGATTGTCGTCTTTCTGCCGATTGTTTACGTGCAGGGCGTTGCCGCCGAAATGTTTCGCGATCAAGCATGGGTCGTTACCTACGCGCTACTCGCGTCGCTGCTGGTGGCGTTCATGCTGATTCCGGCGCTCGCCGCCAAATTACTGGCCAAAGACAGCCAAATTATCAAAGAACGGTTGCTGCGTTTTGCTTTTTATGAAAAATCTTTGCACTGGGCGATGCAGCATCGCGGCACGGTCGTGGTGATCACGCTTCTCTTGATGGCCGTCAGCGCGGCGCTTTTGCCCGTCGTTGGTTTTGAATTCATTCCGCGCAGCAGCGAGAATCAATTGCAGGTTGATGTCGATCTGCCGCCTGGCGCGCCGCTCGAAAAAACATCCGCCGTGCTCACGGGAGTTGAAGAGCGCATTCGTCAAGTTTTGGGCAATGGCGGCAGCGAAATATTTTCGACTGTGAACGTCCGCTCCTCGCAAAACCTTTTTAGCGGCGACGAACAGGGCGAGCATCGCGCCGCACTCACGATCAATTTGGCTTCCGGCAAATCTGCCCTCACGCCGGAAGCCGCCATTGCGGCGCTGCGGCCGCATTTGAATCTTCCCGACATCACCACAACTTTTCGCATTCGTGAAACGAGTTTGCAGCAAACCATCGGCACCGGCGGCGCGCCGATTGTAGTCGAAGTCCGCGGCAGCGAATTGCCGGCGCTGCAAGAAACCAGCAATCGCGTCGCAGAAGCGTTGCAGCAAATCAAAGGCTTGCAAAATATCGAAACGAGTTTTCAAACCGGCCGGCCGGAAATCAATTTGCGCATCGATCGTTTGCTCGCCGCCAGTTTCGGCCTGGATGTGCAGCAAATCAGCGCGCGGGTGAAAGAGCGGCTCGCCGGCGAAGTGGTTTCTGATTTTTATGCCGAAGGCGAGGATCGCAATATTCGCGTTGCGTTTACGCCGGCGACGCTCGCCGAATTATCCGACATGCCGATCCGGGCGGCGAACGGCGCCGTGTTGCGTTTGCGCGATATTTCGCAGCTTGTGCCCGGTGAAGGCCCAAAAGAGATTCAGCGCCACAATCAATCGCGCATCGCGCATGTGACCGCGCAATTGGAAAAAAGCATGACCCTGGGAGATGCCGTTGCTGCCGTTGAGCGGGTGATCGCGAATATTCCTTTGCAACCGGATTATGAATTACGCTTTGCCGGCGAGGAAGCTTCGCGCGCCGAATCTTTCGATCAAATGAAATTTGCCCTGATCTTATCGATTGTGCTGGTTTATATGGTGATGGCCGGATCCTTCGAAAGCCTGTTGCATCCGTTCACGATTTTGTTCACATTGCCGTTTGCCGGCGTCGGTGTGGTCTTTTCGTTGTTGCTTGCCGGCGAGCCCTTCAGTCTCATGGCCTACATCGGCGTCATTTTATTGGCAGGCATCGCGGTTGACAACGCGATCGTATTGATCGATTATATCAATCGCTTGCGTCAAAGCGGCATGTCGCGCCGCGAAGCGATTCTGCAAGGCGGGCGCGACCGTTTGCGCCCGATTCTGATGACGACCGCCACCACGATTCTTGGCCTCGCGCCATTGGCCATTGGCCTCGGCGAAGGCGCGCGGCTGCGAGCGCCCATGGCGATCTCCGTTGTCGGCGGCTTGGTCACTTCGACAATCATGACGCTGATCGTGATTCCGGTGGTGTATGAGTTGATTGATGAGGTGAGAGGGAAGAAATAATTTGTTCATCATCATTCTCTTACTTGCTTTTAAAATTTCAAAACAAGCGCGTAAGAGTAAGAGAATGAGTAAGATTTATTTATTCTATGTCTGGCGTGTACTGTTTGAGAATTACCCGATATGCCGGCGCATAGTTCTCTGCATAAACCGTAGAGTGATGCACCGCCGGAAATCCTTTTTCGCGCATTTCGCGAAAAAATGATTGCATCGCCGCGGCATCAAAAGCAATGACGCCGGACTTGGCCATTTGCTCCAAATCGCGCCAATATTGCTCCAAGCGTTCCGGCGATCTCTGAAAATTTCGCGCCGTTTGCATCATGGCGTGCAACAACGCGCGATGATCGCCCTGGCGCGCTTTAAACGGGCGCAGATTGAGCCGCACGACTTCGCCATCAGGAGAAATTTCTTCCCACAATGGTCCAACGGAAGAGGTGTCAATACTGGCAAGCTCTTTGATCAGATAATCATGCACCATGGCGCTGTCCGTCATGAGGTGCTCGTTGCCCAGCGCGGCTTGATAAACGAGCTTGTACAAATCTTCGATTTGCATGGCAGGATAGCGCTGCAATTGCGCCGCAACAACTTTCTCGAATGCCGCTTCTTTCTTAACGCAAGCAGCAAACAGAAATAGGGTGGCCGAAAAAACGATGATGATTTTTTGCATGTTGTAGTTTACAATATTACCGCATGAAGATCAAGTTGAAAATTTGAAAGTTCAGTGGCTGACAAAAAATTTTGTTGTGCTTTAACCAGACATGAGTAAACCATGCCATCTTTATCCGTTACCCTGACCGACGTTCTCAAAGCCCGCCAGGTCATCGCGCCGCATTTGCAGCCGACGCCGCTGCGCCATTATCACGGCTTGAGCCAATTGCTCGGGGCAAAAGTTTATGTCAAACATGAAAATCATAATCCGACCGGCGCGTTCAAAGTGCGCGGCGGGATCAATTTTATCGCCCATCTTTCGGAAGCGGGGCGCCGGCGCGGCGTGATCACGGCCAGCAGCGGCAATCATGGACAATCCATCGCATATGCCTCCCGACTCTTCGGTGTGCGGGCCACGATCATGCTGCCCGAAAACGCCAATCCGGTTAAAGCCGAAGCGATACGCAACATGGGCGCGGAGATCGTTTTTCATGGCCGCGACTTTGATGACGCCAAAATGTTTGCTGAATCCCAAGCGCAAAAAACCGGTGCGCGGTTTATCAGTTCCGGCGACGAACCGTTGTTGATTTCCGGCGTCGGCACTTATGCACTCGAAATAATGGAGAATTTGCCGGAAGTGGAAACGCTCATCGCGCCGGTCGGCGGCGGCAGCGGCGTGTCCGGGTGTTGCCTTGTCGCTAAAACCCTCAAGCCCAGCGTTCGCGTGATCGGCGTGCAAGCCGAAAAAGCGCCGTCGGCTTATCTTTCGTGGAAAGCCGGGCAGCGTGTCGAAGCGAAAATGGAAACGTTCGCCGAAGGCCTTGCCACCCGCGCGCCGTTTGATCTGCCGCAATCGCTCATGCGTGAATGGCTGGACGATTTTCTCTTGGTCAGTGAAGATGAAATGCGTGAGGCCATGCGGATCTTGATCGAGCACACGCGCAATCTGCCGGAAGCTGCCGGCGCCGCGTCTTTGGCCGCGGCGCTTAAATTGCAAGCAAGCCTGGTCGGAAAAAATGTCGCGTTGGTGATGAGCGGTGGAAACATAACGCTTGACCAATTGCGCGATCTATTGACCCGTTAATGTGCGTGTCATCTTTACCAGCAAGGAAATCGCCATGGTCGTCAAAATACCATCGAATTTTTCAAAAGAGCAAACGCAACGCATCGACATGACGGCGGCAACCTCCAGTTTCATTTTGCACGAAAACGGCGGACGCCATCATTGGCAGGGAGTTGGCGCGTTGTCCATTAAATCGTTTTATCATGGCCAGGCTTTTTACAACGTCGGCAACGGTTGTCACGCGGTGAATGACGATTCTTACTTGGTATTAAATCACGGCCAGTCCTACTCCATTACCATCGACGCGGAAAAACCTATTGAATCCTTTTGTATTTTCTTTGCCGCTGGGTTGGTAGAAGAAGTTTATCGCAGCCTTGTTACCGAATCCAAAAACTTGTTAGATGAACCGAAAATGCCGCGCTTCGAGCCAGTGCATTTTTTCGAGCGCGCCTATCCGCACGACGAAATGTTGACGCCGTCGCTGTTGCATCTGCGCGCAGCGCTGCCGCGCCGCCAAGACGATCGCGGCTGGCTGCACGAAAAGCTTCGTCTCATCCTGCACCGGCTGCTCCAGGTGCATCAACAAGTCCGCAAAGAAGTGGAAGCTTTACCCAGCTTACGTCCCGCGACGCGTGAAGAATTGTACCGGCGCTTGCACCGCGCCAAAGATTATGCGGCGGCCATGTTCGCTCAGCCGCTCATGCTGGAAGAGATGGCGCAAGTTGCTTGTTTGTCGCCGAACCATTTTCTGCGAACGTTCAAACAAGCTTTCGCACAAACACCGCATCAATTCGTGACACAATTGCGTTTAGAGCGCGCCAAACGCTTGCTGGCGCAGACTGAGCGCCCAGTGACGGAGATTTGTTCGGCGGTTGGCTTCGAGAGTCTGGGCTCGTTCAGTTGGTTGTTTGCGCGGCGCATCGGCCTGTCGCCGGAAGCGTATCGCCGGCGAAAAATGCAAAAAGCAGTCTCGTCAAAAAGGTGATTTTGGAGAAGCGCGGCTCCTGCTGATTTCGTATATTGGTCTTGCGCGCAAATCAAGGCGCCGGTGGCGATCGCCGCCATGGGCGCCGGTGCACCGCAAACCAAAACCATCGCAGGAGGTCGTTTATGAAGCCGCAACCGGCTTTACTTTTTTTCAGTCTCGTTTTCTCAGTCGCGCTTTTTGCGCCAGGCAATCCGGCGAAAACGGCCCATGCCTTCACTTCAAAGCAAAGGAGCAGCACCATGCCACAACAAACGACGCCCGGCCTGGCACAGATCGGGCAAATTTCCGTCAACGTTCACGATCTCGAACGCGCGACGGCATTTTACCGCGACGCGCTGGGAATGCAGCATTTGTTCACGGTTCCGAAGATGGCTTTTTTCGATTGCAACGGCATCCGCCTGCTGCTCGGCCTTCCGGAAAAACCGGAGTTCGATCATCCCAGCTCGATTATTTATTTTAAAGTCGATGATATTCAAAACATTTTTCAAACGTTTTCCAGCCGCGGCGTGAAATTTGAAGACGCGCCGCATCTCATCGCGAAAATGCCGGATCACGATTTGTGGATGGCGTTCTTCCGCGATTCGGAAAATAATTTGCTGGCGCTGATGAGTGAAGTGAGACAGTAATAGCCACGAACCAGCCGGACT
>JAJVHT010000056.1 GCA_022072515.1 bacterium | reverse complement strand
GCCGCCTCATCCACCACATACTTGCACACCAAATGGCCGTTCACAAAAACCAGTGGAATGCGCGTGCCATATTCCGCCAACAAGTCCGCGTCTGCAGCGATATTGACCTCGCGCAAAACAAAGCCATGGCGCCGCTGCAGGCGCAACAGTGCAGCTTTGGCCTCCTCACACAAATGGCAATCCGGTTTGCTGTAAATTTCCACGAGAACGCTGCCGGCGCTGTTGGGCGCAGGCCGGAAGCGTGATTTGAGCTTATTGAATAGCGCGCTCAGCATCCGGCTGGGGTTGGTTTCTTTTGGCAAGGTAATCTTCGAACTTCATCGTCTTGTGATGGCCGCCGGCAAGAAACTCGAGTACCGGCAAAAATTTATCCGCCGGCACATATCCCGGCACCAAGGTGAGAATTTCACCATTGGCGTCGATGAAGGCGGTGGCGGGATAACTATCGACGCCGAATGCCATCGCCAGCTCGCGATACGTGTAGTCTTTATCACGGAAGCGGGTCTTCTCGTTCGACTCCGCATTGACTTTGACGAGCACGAGTTTTTCTTTGGCAAATTTAATGACGCTGGAATCGCCGTAAGTCTTTTGATCCATCACTTTGCACCAGCCGCACCAGGTTGTATAGAAATCTACCACCATCATCTTCTTTTCTTTTTTCGCCGCGGCCAGGCCCGGCTCAAACGCCAGCCACGTCACGCCGGCCTTTTTTGATTTTGGCTCATCCGACCACAATGTCATGGCGCTCACCAGCAAAAACGCCGACAACAACAAGCCGGGCAGAATATAAGTTTTTAATTTCATGATTTCCTCTGCGCTAGATTTAAGTTTGCAAAACAAAAAATACCAGATCGTTTTAAGTTTTACGTTTCGCCATCACCGCTGTACCGCCAGCTTGCCAATTTCATCGGTCTGCAACACTTCGCCGCCGAGCCGCTGCGTCGCGGTGATTTTGTAAAGATAAACGCCATTGGCCAAAGGATCGCCGTCCTCGTCGCGGCCATCCCACTCGATTTGATTGAAGCCGCGATTTCCCGCCCCCTCCAATGTACGAATCAACCGGCCGGAGAGCGTAAAGATTTTGATCCGCACTGCGGTTTCGTCAAAATTCAATTCGAATGTGAATGAGGTGCGATTGCGGAAGGGATTGGGATAATTCATCACTTCGGCTAAAACCAACTGATTCTTCGGCCGCACCACAAAATCCACCGTGGCAGAGCTGGAGTTATTCAAATTGTCCCAGGCCTTGACCTCAACCGTGTGCCGTCCTTCCGTCAATTCGCCCAGCGGATACAGCGCGGCCCCGGAGGTAAAACTGCCGGAATTATAGTTGAATAAATCCGTGATATCGATTTTTTCATCGCTGCGCCCATCCAGCGCCAGCGTGATTTTGTGGCCGATTTCACCGGTGATATTCACGCCGGAAATGCTGTCGCTGATGGCGGCGCGCAAAACCGGATTATCCCCGACCACATCGCCGGGGTGAAAATTATCCACCTCGAGAAAACCGAGCGTGATATTGGGGCCGGTACGATCCGTCAGGCTGCCGGAAGTGCCGCCAACGCGCAATTGATCGCGAAAACCGTTGCCGTCCAGCGTGTTGTTTTTATCCCAGAAATACAAATTGATCCGACCGGAGGTGCCGCCGTAAGTTATATCTTTCGGCACGAAAAATTTGACGGTGAAATTGCCGTTGCTCACCGGCGCTTCGCCGCGGAAGAGCGAGTTGCCCGGCAGGCCGTAACCGATGGTAAATTGTCCCGGCGATTGATACGTGACCTCGCGCTGCGCATCCATCGCTTCGAGCCGCACCGTGCCGTTGAAAGTCGACCAATCGCTGCCATCATCGCGTTTCACTTTGCCGCTCACCGTCATGACGGTCAACGCTTTGATGGTATCCGGCGTGATTGCCGTCAGGCTCGCCGTATAACGCGGAATGCTGATGCGCAGCGACGGATCACCGAGCACGTGAAACTTTTCGTCGTTCAACGTCGCGCCGGTTTGCAATCGCGCCAAAACCATCGCCATGCCGAGCCGCGCCGCGAGGTGATTGGGTTTCTCAAAAAAATAACGATAGTATTGTTGATTCAGCGCCGCGTTTTGGCTGGCGTAAACGTCGCGCGCCGTGGCCAGCACCGCGATCGCCCCGCGGCCCGGCAACAACAGCAATTGCTCGGAGAAGCTTTGCTCTTCAGGAATATCATATTTGCCGAACGTACATGTCGCTGCAATCCACAGCGCCTGCTTTTCGCCGTTTTGGATGCGGTCCAAATCCGTGGGCAGGTTTAACACCCGCTCGTGCGCCCACACTTCCGAGTTGCCGTGGCCCGCGTAATTGACCAACAGCGCGCCGTTATTCACCAGCCGTAAAAGCGCATCGGTCGCCGTCGGCTTGCGAATGCCGGATATCGACGCGCTCTGCACGGCGGAAAACTCCGTCAAATAAACTTTCTTCAAATCAAAATATTTTGGCGCATACAGCGTCACCAGGGTTTCCGTATCGAGAATGTGCACGCTTTCAATGGCCGAAGGAATAGCGCCCTGCCCGTACTCATCATCCGCCACCATCACCGCCGTGTTGCGCCACGGGCCAAAACTCGGCTTGGTTTCGTATTGCACCAGCTTATCGACATACGCCTGCACGTCGGCCATGCTGCGCGCGGGAATGCGGCCGATGGCCATGTCCATGGTTTCGTCGTTGCCGGCTACATACGTAAACCAGCTATCGGTGACACGGCTCAGAATTTCGTCCAACTCCGTGGTGTGGTAAGTCGGAATCCAATTTTTGTCGGTTTTATTGATGATGTTTTTCGGATCATAATCGCCGTCGCCCACCAATAGCACGAAAAGCGGCCGGCGCTGCCAATTATCATAGGCATATTTGAGAAAATCGCGAATCGCCACCGGATCATACAGGCCGCACGAAAACTCATCGAACACGTCCTGAATTTTGACGACTTCGACGCGCAAGCTGTCGCTTAAATTCGCCGGGCGCTGGCGCAGACTGACTAATTTCGCGAGCGGGCCATTGTCCTTCCCGGTAGCCGCATTCAGGCTGAGAAAATCTTCATGCGTGATGATAACCAAATCCGCGCCGTGTGCCGGCGAGCGCCAGTTGGAAACTTCGTCGCGGACAATCGTTTTTGCATCAACGGCTTTAAAAGCAGCCGGCAGCGCCGCCAAATAGCGGCGCGGGACTTTCGCCGAACCGCCGGCATCCGCGAAAGCGACTTCCGTGCCATTGACACGCCAATTTTGTGCTGAGATCCGCGCCACCTTGCTGTAATCCGAAACGTCGAAGAGCCACAACGAATTGGCGTCGGCATTGTTGAGCGCATAAGCGAACGGCCCGGCGCCGGCGCGGCCATTGAAAGCCAACGCGCCATCGCTCAGCCGCAATTGGCGGTCGTAGCTCACTTCGAAATAATCGATGTACAATTGCGCCGCCTCGCTGCCGCCGTTGTAAGTCAACATTAGTTCATTGTCACCGTTGACGAGTCCGCCGAGTTTATCGACTTGATAAAAATCCGGGCGGTTGTTGCCGGGAATTTGCAAGCTGGCCAATTGCTGCTTTTCGTATTCCACCGTCAAATTATGTACGTTGAAACCGCCCACAAACGTGGCGTAAAGCGCAAAGGTCATCGACACCGTGCCTTCAGAAACCGGATCGGTGAGTTTGAAACGATAGCGCCGCGTGCGATTGACGTCACTGTTGGTGAAGAGCCAGCCATACCAGCTTTGATCGGATTCATACAACGCGTGCAATTCCTCTTCGACAAAGAGATAATCTTTGAAATTGGTGGCGGGAGTCAGATTGGCGAGCGGCAGCGACGCGCGTTCTTGCATTCGCGTACCGGCACTGCCGTTAAAGTTCAGCCAATAATAATTGTCCGCCACAAAATGATGAAGATAATGGCGCGCCTGGCCGCTGGTCGAATCAAAAGCAAAACCATCCACACCGCGTCCATAAAATAAAATGTAATCGTCATTGTCAAAACGGTCGTCGCCGCCATCGGCAACATAAATCGCATTTTCCACTAAACCCGGCGGCCGGGTTCGGCGAATGTCGCGCGGCAACTCCCGGCCGCCATTGTTATAAAGATGAATCGTGCCGGGCTTGACGTCGGCGAGATTGATGCCGGCGCTGGCTAAAGTTCTGCCGTCGATTTTATAAATTCCCTCTTGTCGCAGCGGGAATTTGTATAACGGGCCTTCGATCTGCGGATTGGTGGTTTTGAAAAGCTGTTGGGAGCGCGGCACGCGAAAAGATTTAGCCTGCTCATAATTCACCAGCACCTCTTGATACAATTCTTCTTCGCGTGGAACGGCCCCGCGCTCAACCGCCAGCGTTGGCGCGGCGGAAGTCGCACCGCCGACAAAACGCACGACGATTTGCAGATCGCGATAGACACGCAATTGCTGGCGCACCGGATTGTATTGCACCGGAAAGATTTGCACCCGCACGATGGTTTGCTGGCGGAATTGTGCCGGCGCGTCCACTTTGAACAACTCGCCGGGATAAGACGCGTCGTTCTGATAAATTTTTACATCGGGCGTGTAACGAAGGCGGGTTAAATCCTCGGCCTTTTCCTTGCTCGGGACCGGCGCCACATTGACCCCGGAAAAATCTTCACTGCCGCCGGGGATGACCGAAACTTCTGCCCGGGCGCCGGCCGGCACGCCGATAACGAATACCCGCGACGGCAATTCGGGCACGCCGGGCGTGTTGAGCGGAATGGCATTTTCGAAATCCGGACGATCCTTCTTCTCGCCGTTGGCCAGCAACTGGCGGAGCTGAAACTCGGCCGGGCGGTAGGTAATCGTCACTTGCGACGCGTTGCTTTGCAGCACCTGGGCGTCGCGGTCGGCGGCAAGAGTAATGGTTCCGCTGACTAAAACACAAATTAACAAAAAAACACGGCGAAATGATGACATGGAAAAATAAATTTTCATAAATTTTTACAGTTATTATGATGTAACCATTACCAATTCTTTACCGCTGTACCACCAGCTTTCCAATCTCTTCCGTGCGCCGGGGCGCTTCCCCCGGTGCTTGTGTGGCGGTGATTTTGTACAAATATACGCCATTCGCTAATTCGTCGCCATCTTCATCCCGCCCGTCCCATTCGACCGTGTTGAAGCCGCGCTGCGCCGCGAAGGCCTCCAGTGTGCGAATGAGCCGCCCAGAGAGGGTAAATATTTTAATACGAATTTCAGCTGCCAAATTCAACTCAAAAGTGAACGTCGTGGCCCGGCGCATAGGATTGGGGTAATTCATCACCTGCCCCAAAATTAGCCGGTCCTGCGGCTGAATCGTGAACTCGACCACCGCCGTGCTGGAGTTGTTGAGATTGTCCCATGCTTTGATTTCCGCCGTGTGCCGGCCCTCGGCCAAATTCGTCAGCGGGTACAAAATCGTGCCGCGCGTATAGCTTCCTGTTTCATAATTAAACCAATCGGTGAGATCGATTTTTTCATTACCGCGACCGTCAATGGCTAAGCTAATTTTATGACCGATTTCGCCGGTAATGTTGATGCCGGAAAGGCTGTCATGGATGACAGCGCGGAGAATGGGATTGGTGCCGATGATGCCGCCGCTCCGAAATTCTTCAGCGCCGACAAAACCGAGGGTGATGCTCGGCCCGGTTTTATCCGCCAGTGCGCCGGCAGTGCCGCCAACCGCTAATTGCCGGCGATAGCCGTTGCCGTCCGCCGTGTTATTCCAAAAATAAACATTGAGGCGTCCGGTTTGGCCGCCATAGGTGATATCCTTCGGCACGAAAAATTGCGCGGTGAAAGCGCCGTGGCGTACCGGCACCTCGCCGCGAAAGAGCGAATTGCCCGGCATGGCGTAATCAATTTCAAAATGACCCGGTGACTGATATTGAACTTGCCGTTGTGCATCAAAAGCTTCGACCCGCGCGGTGCCGTTGAAGTCCGGCCAATCAACGCCATCACGTTGAATTTTGCCTTGCAGCGTCATCACCGCAAGCGCCTTAATGGTGTCCGGTTGCAGCGAGGCAATTGCCGCCGTGTACCGCGGAATGGCGAGACGGAACGAGGGGTCGCCCAAAATGTGAAACTTCTCGTCGTTTTGCGTCACCTGGGTTTGGGAACGCGCCGCGACCATGGCAATCCCGACGCGCGCCGAAACCTGTTTGGTATTCTCAAAAAGAAATTGAAAAAATTTTTGATTCAAGGTCGCGTTGTAATTGGAGTAAACATCGCGCGAAGTGGCCACCACGCCGATGGCGCCGTGGCCGGGCGCCAACAACAGTTGCTCGGCAAAACTTTGCGTTTCGGGAATATCATACTTGCCGAACGTGCAAGTCGCCGCGATCCACAACGCCTGGCGATCGCCGTTTTGAATGCGGCTGAAATCGGTGGGCAGGTTCAGCACGCGTTCATGCGACCATAAATCGTACCGGCCATGGCCGGTATAATTGATCAACAATGCGCCATTGTTGATCAAGCGTAACAGCACTTCAGTTGCCGAGGGCTTGGTCAATCCGGAAATCGAAGCGGATTGCACCGCCGAGAATTCCGTCAAATAGACTTTTTTAAGATCGAAATACTTTGGGGTGTAGTGGTCGATCAGAAACTCGGTGTCATTGGTATGCTGTGTTTCGCTGGGCAGCGGCACGCCGCCCTGCCACAGCTCGTCGTCAGCCACCATCACCGCCGTGTTGCGCCACGCGCCGAATGCCGGCAGCGTTTCGTAGCGAATCAATTTCTGAACATAAGCTTCGACGTCGGCGAGGCTGCGCGCCGGAATGCGGCCGATGGCCATGTCCATTACCGCGTCGTCGCCGGCCACATAAGTGTAACGGCTGTCCGTCACGCGGCTATCGATCTCATCCAGGGCGCCAAGATGATAGGTCGGTATCCAATTTTTTCCCGACTTATTAATGATGTTTTTAGGATCGTAATCACCGTCGCCGACCAGCATGACGTAAACCGGACGGCGTGACCAATTCTCGTAGGCATAACGGAGAAAGTCGCGAATCGCCACCGGATCGTACAAGCCGCCGGAAAACTCGTCAAACACGTCTTGAATGTCGACAACTTCGACGCGCAGCGTATCGCTGACATTCGCGTTCTCGCGCAGGCTGACGAAGCGCGCGAGCGGGCCTTCGTCTTTGCCGGTAGTTGGATTCACGCTCAGAAAATCCGCGTGGGTGATGACAACCATATCTGCGCCGTGATGCGGCGAACGCCAATTCGAGACTTCGTCACGCACGAGGGTTTTCGCCTCAACGTTTTTGAATGCTGCCGGCGAGGCGGCAAGATAGCGGCGCGGCGTTCGGGCCGTGCCGCCGAAGTCGGCGAACGTAACTTGCGAGCCATTCACCTGCCAATTTTGTGCAGGCAAAAGCGCGACATTGCTGAAGTCCGAAACGTCAAAGAGCCAGAGGGCCGTGGCATCAGCATGGCCCAGCGTATAAGCAAAGGGGCCGGCGCCAACGCGGCCATTGAAAATGAGCAGGCCGTTATTCAACTGCAATTGCCGCGGATAATCCATTTCAAAATAATCGAGATAAAGCAGCGCGGCCTCGCCGGCGCCCTCATAAGCCAGCAAAATCTCATTCTCACCATTCACCAGCCCGCCAATTTTGTCGGCCGTGAAAATCTCCACATTAAAATTTCCCAAAGTTTCGAAGACACCCAATTCCTGTTTCTCAACGCTCACGGTCAACTGCCGGCGCGCGCCATAGGATTGCGCATAAACCGCAAATTTCAAATGCGCCGTCGTTTCCGGCACGGGATCCGTCAAGCGAACGCGATAAGTTTTCTGATCGGCATTGCGATTGGTGAAAAGCCAACTAAACCAGTATTGATCGGATTCATATAACGGGAGCAAATCATCTTCAACAAATAAATAGTCGGTAAAACTTGTCACCGGCGCCAAACCCGTTGCCGGCGGTGAGGCGCGTTCTGCCATGCGCTTGCCATCGCCGTCGCCAAAATTCAGCCAATAATAATTATCAAAACCGAAATGATTTTTGTAATGGCTCGCCCGGCCCGTGGTCGAATCGAACGCAAAGCCTTCCACGCCGCGGCCGTAAAACAAAATGTAGTCGTCCGGATCAAAACGGCCATCGCCGCCGTCGGCAACATAAATCGCATTTTCGACCAAACCCGCCGGGCGCGGCGCCTCAAATGCACGCGGCAATTCCCGGCCGCCGTTGTTGTACAGATGAATTTTGCCCGGCTCGATCTCTTCCAAAGTTATACCGGCGCTGCGCAGAGTGCGGCCGTCAAGTTTGTAAATTCCTTCCTCCCGCAATGGAAATTTGTACAGGGGGCCTTCGATTTGTTGGCTGGCGCGGTGCGCGAGGCTGGTGAGGGGAGCAACACGAAACGCCTTGGCCTGCGCATAATTAGTGAGCACACTTTCATAAAATTCTTCTTCCGCCGGAGAGGACGCCATTACACTCTGGGTCGCGGCTAAATTGGCCCCCACAAATCGCACGATGATTTGCAGGTCGCGATAAATCCGCAGGCGTTTTTGTACGGCGTTATATTGCACGGGCAGGACTTGCACGCGCACGATGGTCTGCTGGCGCAACTGCGCGGGGGGATCGACGCGCGCCAACGTGGCGGGATAATCAGCGTTGCGCTCGTAAATTTGCGGATCTGACTGAAAACGCCAACGGTCAAAATCTTCCGCTGATTCTTTTACCGGTACGGGCGGAATATTGACGGCCGCCATCTCTTCGACCGGGCCGGGAATGGCGGTGACTTCGGCTTGGGCGCCGGGCGGCACGCCGACGATAAAAACGCGTGTGGGCAATTGCGGCGCGCCGGCGGTGTTGAGAAAAATCGCTTCGTCGAAATAAGGCCGCGTTGCCAATTCGCCGTTCACCCGCAGCGTGTCGAGTTTGAAATTGGAAAGCTGATAACTGATAGTGAGCTGCCGGTTATCGTTCTGCAGCAATTGTACGTCGCGCTCGGCAGCTTGAGAAAAAATGGCGGGCAACAGCAAAGCCGCCCCCAACCCCACTCGCAACATTTTTTGCGCTGACGGAAAAAACATAAAAGATGAAAATTAGGAAGTCCAACGGCTGCCAATCAATCCGGCGTCGTTTCTTCTTCGGCATTGCGCCGCCAAATACTGTAAACCGAGGCGGCGATGACAAAAAAATAACCGCCGAGCAACGGCAGGCGGACAGGTTCGTTGTTGAGCACTTCGTAAGTCATGCCGAAGAGGCCGACGCCGATAAACAGGCAATAACGAATATTCCGTCGCAAAAAGTCGATCAAAATACCTCCACAGTTAAGACTATAAAATATGGAACAGGATAAGGGCGTAAAATGTTCCGCTATAAAGACATAAATATGCCCACAGAAATACAAATCCCACAGAAATTTTTTGCTTTTCATTCAGGGGGATTTTCAACTCTGTGGGCGGCCAATCTTATTGCGCGTAGAATGGCTTTACTATGGCTTGCTGCCGATCAGAATGATATTGCCGCCGACTTGATAGCGCTCGTTCGAGTCGGGGTTTTCGATTTTGCCGTTGGCGTAAAAGCCAACCGAGCCGGAAGAAAACTCCTTGGCGGCGGCCGTCATCGTGCCCCAGA
>JAJVHT010000003.1:5305-9597 GCA_022072515.1 bacterium | reverse complement strand
ACACCGGTGGCATGAGCGAGCCCATCGGGGCCCGCCGCATAATGGCTTCTTCAATTTTTTCGCGATAAAATTTCGATGCGGCCACCACGCCGCCGACAACAATCAGCGAAAAAGGCGCGGAGAGAAAGCCCAGTTTTTGCGCAACCGTATGCACCATGAATGCCAACTCGTCCACGCCACGCTCCACGATGTCCAAGGCGACCGCGTCGCCGCCGCCGGCGGCCGCCAGCACAAACGGCGCAAGCGCGGCAATTTGTGTCACGCTGAGATGCTCGTGATAAAGCAAACGCATGATGTCATCGATATGTTCGTAACCCAGGGCCTGTTGAATGAGAACACTCAAACCGGTCGGGTCGCCGCGCCCATCCGCCGCGCGGATCGAAGCGATCATGGCTTGCAGCCCCAGATAATAACCGCTGCCCAGATCGTCGAGCAAATAGCCCCAGCCAGTGCGATGATGCCGCCCATCAGCACAACGCCCATAGCACGAGGATCCGGTTCCAACAATGAGCGCAATTCCTTCTTCCCCGGCGAGGCCGCCCGCCAAAGCAATGCGAATGTCGTGATCCACCGCAATTTTATTTTCTTTGACTAATTTCAATGCAACGAGGCTTTGACGAATCGCTGTGCGGTCCGCCTCCGACACCACACCGGCCATGCCCAGATAGGCGGCATCCGCTTTGGATGGCTTTGAATCGGTTTCGGCCCATGCCTGCTGCACGGCCTCGCGAATATGGCTTTGAGCGGTTTCAATGCCGACGTTATCGTAATTCGAGGGGCCGGCCATGCCGTAGCCCAGAATTTTTCCGGTTTCGGATACCAACACCGCGCGGGTGTGAGTGGCGCCACCATCAATACCAAGTAGAATCATAAAAGTTTGCCATTATTGTTCAGTACAAGATGCTGCCATAACATACGCGACGGACGAAACATTGTCAAGAAATTTCTTGAACGGCGGCGGAATTTCACTTGCGTTTTTCTTGAGCATCCGATATATTCATCCCAATCATGACGCAAAAGAATACCGACAATCATATTCAGTTTTTATTGCATCAAAAAACAATTTGGAAAAACAACATGCTGAATCCGATTCAATGGGGACGCTACGAAAATTTGCGTCCCGCACAGATCGAAGCCATTCGCGCGCGAACACCGATTGCGTACTTGCCGTGGGGCGCGCTGGAGTGGCATAGTTATCACGCTCCGATTGGGTTGGATGGCATTAAGGCCAATGGCCTGTGCGAAGCGCTGGCGAAAGAAATTGGCGGTGTGGTTTTGCCGCCGGTTTTTGTTGGCACCGATACCATCAAGCCGTACAAAGGTTTTCACCACACGATCGAACATCGCGTGGAAACCGTGACCCAGCTTTGTTTGGAATTCCTCACGCAACTGGCAGACGAAGGCTTTAAAGTCATCGTGTTGGTGACCGGGCATTATGGTGGTGGGCAAGTCACAGCGATTGCAGACGCCGCGAACAAGTTTGCCCGGGAAAATCCGCAGATCGGGCTTTGGGCGTTTCCAGATTCCGAGCCACTCGAAGGTTTTTTTCCAAAAAACCATGCGGCGCGTGGTGAAACGTCCTTTCAACTTTTATTTAAGCCGGAGTTGGTCGATTTAACATTATTGCCGGCTGAACGCGAAACGACATTGGATGATGACGGCGTGTGGGGCGAAGATCCGCGCCACGCTTCCGCGGCAGAGGGTGAAAAGATGCTCAAATTTTTTTTGGAAAATGCCGTTCCGAAGATCAATAAACTTTTGCAGGAGTACACGCGATGAACTATCGGACACTGGGCCGGACGGGATTGCGCTGCAGTGAAATCGGTTTGGGCACCTGGGCGTTTGCTTCGCAGGTTTATGGTGCGGTGACGGAAGCGGACGCTATCGACGCCATTCGCGCGGCTTTGGAGGTGGGTATCACTTTTTTTGATACGGCGCCATTGTATGGCACACCGCAACGTGACGGTGTCGCCGAAGAAATTCTCGGCAAAGGCTTGGGAAAAGATCGTGAGGCCGTGATCATTTCCACCAAGTTTGGAAGAAATTCTTCCGAAGGCAACACCCCGAATTTTCATGCGCAACGCGCCCGCGAATCTGTGGAAGCCAGCTTGCGCCGTTTACACACGGATCGTATTGACGTCTTGTTTTTTCATTCGCCGTTCAGTGCGAAAGAGATTCACGACGACGTGTGGGAAGCATTGGACAAGCTTAAAAGCGAAGGCAAAATCCGCTTTGTGGGCCATTCGATTTCACTGTTTCAAAATACCCAGAGCATGGCGCGGCATTGGGCCGCCGAGCGGAAGATTGACGTGATGCAAGTCGTTTACAGTTTGTTGAATCGTGAAGCGACAGCGCTGATTCACGATCTGGGCGCAGAGAAAATCGGTATCGTCGCGCGGGAATCTTTGGCGAATGGTTTTCTTTCCGGCACGATCACGCGCGACACGCAATTCCCGCCGGATCATCTCAATTCCCGTTATGCGCGCGCCGAGATCGCTGAACGCGTCGAACAAGTGCAACGTCTCTCATTTCTCGTGCGGGGTGAAATCAAAAGCGTGCCGCAAGCGGCGATGCGGTGGGTATTGGATAACCCTGGTGTCTCCCTGGTTCTGTCGGGAGCAAAAAATCAACAAGAGATTCTTGAGTGCGCCGCGGCGGCGGCGGCGAAACCGTATTCAACCGCCGAATTGCAGAAAGCCGAGGCCATACATCAACGAGATTTTCAGGCAGCGTGAAATGAATCAGCAGATCGAACGGACGTGGCAACAGGCGAATCGACGGGCCGTTATTGAGTTATTCAAAAAAACTTCGCATGAAAAAGCGCGGCGCATTTTGGCGCTGGGTCACCGGCCGATTGTGATCGGTGGCTGCGGGCGCTCGGGCACGACGCTTTTGCTCTCCTTGCTGTCGTGCCATCCTAAAATTTTTGCGATTGATATCGAAACTGTTGCGTTGTGCCCGGACGGCTACGGCGCGGATGGTATGTACAATAAATCTCCCGATCTCACCGTCCCATTTCGGCTGGAAAAAATTTATCACTATTTAGCGGAACAGGCCATTCCCGCCAGTTGCACCCGCTGGTGTGAAAAGACACCGCGCAATGTGTTCTATTTCGACAGAATTTTGCGCCACTTCGGTGATAGAGTTCGCCTCATTCATATCGTCCGCGATGGGAGAGACGTCATTACTTCCATTCATCCGGGCCACGGGAAAAAATTTTGGGTGCCGCCGGAGCGCTGGATTATGGACGTCGCCGCGGGGCGGCAAATGGAAAGCCATTCCCAGATTCTTACGATTCGCTACGAGGATTTAGTGCGCGAATATGAAATAATCATGCGACGAATCTGCGCATTTCTTGATGAAGAATTTGCGCCGGAATTTTTGACGTATCCGCATTCGGCGCGCATTAAAGAAAGCGGCGCGTGGTTCAATCCGGCGCAAGCGGCGAATGACAAATCGATTGGAAGATGGAGAGAGGAAAAATTCAAAGACACGGTCGAAGCCCTGCTGCGAGAACCGCTGGCGCTGGAGCTGCTGCGACATTATGGGTATATGTGAAATGCGAACTACTCTACAGCAGTTCACCGCCCGGGCGCTCATAATTTGAAATTGCTTAACGTTTCAAGTGATTTTACATAGCGCCAGATTAAGCGCCCGGGCGGTATTGAACAGCTACAAGTAAAAGTTAAATCTGCTTATGGCGTTCCGCTTGCCGCTAATTTGAGCGGCAGCCAAATTTTGAACGGCTTCGGCATTTTCATGCCGCCTTCGCGCGGCATGCCACCGGGAGGGCCATCGCCCATGCCGCCGGGGCGCCGGCCTCCGCCAGGAGTTCCACCGCCGGGCGGCATACCGCCACCAGGTCGCCTGCCACCCAATCCACCATCGCGTTGGCCCATGCGTTCGCGCATTTTCTCACGATTCATTTCACCCATTTCAAAACCGAGACTCAACGTTTGGCCGGGGACTGCGCCAATGGCATACGGCCGGCCCGGCGCCATTTGCAAGGGGATTTTCAATTCGCAAATCAAGGTGTCAGGCGCGCCGGTGCAGGCCGCTTGAATGCCAAAAGAGCTATTGGCGGCGAAACGATTGCGGTCGTCTTTGTCCGGGCCAATGACTTCGATCTCATCCCGCATCGGCACCATTTGCGTGTGCCTTGTTTCCGGATCTTCACGCCTTTGCATGGGATCAGGCATGGCCTCGCGGTCAAAATTAAACATGCCGAGGGGATAACGTACGCCGAAGTTTTTTTTGTTTTTGCCGGTCGCATCCAGCCAAATGGTAAAACC
>JAJVHT010000003.1:0-5205 GCA_022072515.1 bacterium | reverse complement strand
CCGGATCTTCACGCCTTTGCATGGGATCAGGCATGGCCTCGCGGTCAAAATTAAACATGCCGAGGGGATAACGTACGCCGAAGTTTTTTTTGTTTTTGCCGGTCGCATCCAGCCAAATGGTAAAACCGAACATGTTGGCTTGCCGTTGAATTTCGCGGTCAAAGACCAGGCAAAGATAAATGGCGCTCGAATCATTGCTGATCGCGTACGCCAGTTTTTCTTTTTCCAAATAGGTCAACACGCCGGCCCATTCGCTATCCGCGCCGTCAATTTTGATTTCGCTCATCCGCCAACGGCTGGTGACTTCGGGTTTGTCGCCGGCGCGAGTGACATGGACGGCCAGACCCAACAGCACACAACAACACAAGAATAGCCTTCTCATCATCATTGCTTTCATGGCGTTTAGAAAAACGTGCCAATCGAAAATTGCTTCACCGGTCTGCTGAAATTTTGCAAATCCGTCCGCCACGCGACATCGTATTGCAGCAGAAAATAGCCGAGATTCAACCGCGCCCCGATGCCCACGGCGCTGTTTAAATCTTTTAAATGAAAACCGCCGGTCGACGAAAATGGTTGAAACGATTTTTTGCTGTAACCGGGCACGTCAATGCCCCAGGCCGCCACGGCGTCATAATACGCCGCCGCACTCAGGAAATCGGCGTTGGCCGGCAGGAAGGGCAATAGCGGGAAACGATATTCCAGATTGCTCAGCAGAAATTTTGTACCGAAAAACGTGTCATAATCCGCGCCGCGAAAGGTGTACGGTCCGCCCATGCTGAAAATTTGCTCATCCCGGCCGACACTGGCGCCGCCCATGAGCCGCCAGGCCAACACGGTGCGATGGCCGATATTGATATACCGCCGATGATCCGCGAAATAGTTGGTAAACTGAAAATCCTTCATTGTCGTTTCCACCGAGAAGCGGTTGCGGCTGCCGCTGGTGGGGCCAAGCGGACCGTAAATGGTGTTGTCAAACACCAGCGCCGTTCCCACCTGCGCGTATTTGTAGAGTGCAAGATTGGAAGTCTCCCGGTCGAAACTGCTGACATTGTAAGTCTCCACCACCACGTCTTGATCGACCCAGGTGAGGCCGCCGAAAAACTCGATGCGCGCAAACCGGCTGAACGGATAGCCGGCAATCGCGTTGAAACCCCGATAGGTGTTGCGCAAATAACCGATCGAATTGAAATTGGCGCCAATCGTATAAAGCAAATTCGATTGAAAGGCTTGCACGCCGTAGTTGAGACGATGTCCCTGATTGAAATAGGTTACGCCGAGATCCGAATGCAACGGACTCTTGATTTGCATGGCGCTGGACAAATAAAGATTGTGGTTGCCCAGCAGATCGCTGAACAGAAAAACGGCCTGACCGACGCCGCCATAATAAGTGTCATAAGCGCCACCAACCGCCACCGCATCCAGCTTGAATTTGCTGCTGTAATCGCGCGACTCAATGGAGTCCGCTGCCGCCAATGGATAATCCGCATAAAGCGTATTGGGATCGGGAAGATCGGGAAGCCAGGTCGTGGTTGCAGCCGCCGTGGCCGTGGCGCTGTCGGTCTTGGGCAAATCCACGGCGTGGTTCATGGACGCCAGTGGCGTCGATTCAACGGGCTTGCCCGGCAGGGGTAATTTTTCCAGGTCAAGACGATAAAGCTGCCAGTTGGTTTTCTGAAAAGCGGAGAAGACCATGACCTTGCCATTGGCCGACCAGCTCAGCGCCGGCGTGCTTTCCGTAATACCCGCAATGCCGTTACGCAATGCCGTCAACGGCGTGATTTGTTTATCCGCCAATTGCAAGCGATAAGCATTCGGGATGCCTTGATGATCGGAAATAAACGCGATCGCACTGCCGTCAGGCGACCATTGCGGACTCGTCACATTGCCGGGCAGCGCGGTGATCATGTCGATCTGGTTGCTGGCCAGATGATACAACGCCAAATTATAAGCGCTGAACAACAGCTTCGCTTCATCCGTTCCTTTGCCGCGATCGGTGGCGAAGACAACAGTCTTGCCGTCCGGCGACCATTGCGGGTGCAATTCGGCAAAACGATCATGGGTCAATCGTTTTAATTTGCCGTCGGCCAAATCCACCACATACAAATCAGAAACGCCGCCGGCGATGCCGACGAAAACCAGCTCATCGCCATACGGCGAGAAGCTGGGTGATTGCAAGCCGTTCAAATTGGCGAAGACAAATTTCTGCGTGACTTTTTTGGTATGCGGATTCATCACATACAGCGCATCATCCCGGCCGGATTTGGCAATGAAGGCAAGCTGATTGCCGTCGCGCGACCAGCCAATCGCGCTGTCGAAATAGCGCAGTGTCTCAAACCGTTTGCTCGCGCCGCCCGCGATGAGCTGTGTTTCCTGCCACTTGCCTTTGGCATCCCGGCTGAGCAAATAAATGTCTTCGTTCAGCTTTTTGTTGGCAATGTACGCAATGTGATTGCCGTCCGGACTGACCGCCGGCGCCACATTGAGGCGATGATAATAGCCTTGTTGATGGGTAATGCGCTCGGCGATTTGCTCGGGCATGGGCAGCGTGGAATCCGGCGGCAGCGCCGACTTGCGGGCATATTCATGCCAGGCTTTGGTCAATTGTTTGAAATCGAGATTCAGTTGTTTCTTGAGAGCAGGCTCGACATTGCCCAAATTCACCGCGCTCTTGAAAATGTTGCCCACTGATTTTTTGCCGTTGGTCTCACCAATGTAATGCCACAGGGATTCCCCGAGCCGGTAGACGCGAATATCGTACGCGCTATTCAACTGCGAGACGGTCAGCAATTTATTATCGAGCAGGCCGTCGCGCACCCACATGCGGGTGGTATTGTCCATGTTTGCCGAGAGATATTCGGCCATGCCTTCCACGAACCACAAGGGCGGATTGAAGCTTTTGCTGCGGTTCGGGCTGTTCTGCATGATGTCATATTGGAACGCATGCACCATCTCGTGCACCAGCACGTGATTGAACTCGCGATACGAGCCGGTGATGGGAAGCACGACGCGGTTTTTCAAGCTTTCGGTGACGCCGCGTGTGCCCTGATCGAGCAGATCAGAGATGATGTTGGTTTGCTGAAAATCGTTGAGTGAGGCGTACAGAAACAGCGGAATGCGGTTTTTGATTTGGTGATTCAGCTCCGCGCTCAAATAAGCGTACCCCCGTTCCGCCATGCGCGCCGCATCCAGCGCCGCCTGTTTTTCTTCGGAATAATAATGAATGTCGAAATGCGCGGTGCGGAAAACCGCCCAATCGAATTTTTTGTACGGCACCTTATTTTGGCCGAAATAGTTGCCGACTTGCGCCGATAGCGGCGAGATGGCCAGTAATAGGATTGAAAACGCGAGCGGCTGCCAAATTGAAGGATGTTTCGTGCGCTTCATTTTTAGTTCTCACTTCCTTGGAGAGTCTTGCAAATTTGTTGGTTAATTTCACGGCGCGTCATCGCGCCGCACCTCTCGCAGCTTCTTTACTCTAACCTAAACTGAGCGATTTGAGCTTGAAATAAAAACCTTTTGGGTGGGGTCGGTTTTGTGATTATATTTGGGGTGCGCAAATCACAAAACGATTCACCACACCCAAAAGGTAGAAACAATATGTCAAAAAAAGTCATTGTCAAGCAAGCAAAAATTACGAAAGTTGAGGCGACGCCAGAAAAAATTTGCGGTCGGGGCGGCCTGTTTTTCTTTTTACGATATATCGAGAACATTCACTTTTACGCGCTGTTGGAAACGCATTTCGGATTTTTGAAAACGGCAGTCAAAGGACTCTCGCTCTATCAATTTATGAAACAACTGCTGGCGCATTTTGTGAATGGCAACGACCTCTCGATGACGGCGTTTGATCGCCGCAAACAGGACGACGCTTATGCCGCCGTGTTAGAAAATACTCCCGAGCAGATGGCCTCGTCGCATCAAATGAAACGTTTTTTTCGTAAGCTTTTACTGCTGGGCAATTGGCTGTATCGCAAAATTTTATTGGCATTATTTCTGTGGCGGTTGTGGATCGAAAAGCCGAAGATCATTGTTTTGTTTGGTGACACCATGGTTCTGGACAATAATGACGCCAAACACCGCCAAGGAGTGACGCCAACATATAAAAAGAAAAAAGGCTTTCAGCCGTTACACCTGTGTTGGGGGCGCTATATCATTGATGCGTTGTTTCGTCAAGGTGCCGACCACTCTAATCATGGCGACGATTTTATTAAAATGGTGGCGCGAGCGGTCAAGTTCATTCGCCGTTTTTATGACGCGAATATCCCCATTATTCTTGGCTCTGATGGCGCTTTTTTAGATGACAAAAATTTTCGTTTCTTCGAGGAACGCCTCAAAATTTTTTACATCTGCGGCGGTCGAAAATATAACGACATCAAGAAATACCTCGAGGCTTATCCGCGTGAAGCGTTTCAGAGCTTATCCGAACATAAACAGTTATGGAAGTATATCGAGTTCGGCAATCGTTTGGAGTCGTGGTCAAATTTTCGGCGCGGTATTTTTACCAGCCTTCAAACGGAAGAGTATGGACAACTTAAACTGGAATTTGCGCAAACCGATCACCTGATTTATACGAATCTCGGTCAAGATGTGCAACTCACAGAGCAGTTGATGCGAGCTGGTGGCGCGGAGTATTTGGCGGTGGAAAAAATTATCCAACTCGATCATCAACGTGGCAAGGGTGAGTTGACCCATCGCGCGTTAAAAGAGTTTGCTACCAAAGAACAATTGCCGTTTGAACAGTTCGGCATGAATCGCGCTTATTATTTTTTCCTGGTGATCGCTCACTTTCTTTATGAAGCTTATAAATTGGATGTCGGTGGTGACATTATCGCTGTCACCTGCTATCCCAATACTTTTCGTCGCCGACTTATTGACTTCGCCGTAAAAGTTGTCAAAACCGGCGGCCAGTTTATTCTTAAAGTTGCCGAACAGGCGTTTGAAGAACTGCAAATCGCTCGGCTCTGGCTGCGCACGAGCGAACCACTGCCTATCGGTATCACCTAATTTGAATCGCTCAGTTTAGGTATAAATATATAAATGCTTTGAAAAAAATCAACAAAAAGCTCGGAAGCCTCACTCCTCCAACACCTTCAACTCCTTCCCCTTCGCCACTGCCTGCGTGCGGCTGTGGACATCCAGCTTGGCGTAGATATTGTTGATGTGCCGTTTCACCGTGCTGGTCGCCACAAAAAGTTTGCGGGCGATTTC
>JAJVHT010000062.1 GCA_022072515.1 bacterium | reverse complement strand
TGACCGGCGACCACAATTTTTCCATCGGGTTGGAGCACCACCGATCCGCTGAGATCCCAACCGGTACCAACCGGCGTAATGACGATGCCGCCAGTGCCAAAGCCGTTGTCCAGGCTGCCGTTGGGATTGTAGCGCACCAGCGCAATATCGTAATCAGAAGCCGAAGTTCCATTTTGGCTTTCGCCCGTGACGATAATTTTTCCATCCGGTTGGATGACCACGCCGTACCCGGAATCGTAACCGGATCGAATCGGCGTCACGACTTTCCCGCCGGACCCAAAGGTGAGATCCAACGCGCCATCCTGCACCTGGCCTGATGCCAAAGACGATCCCATAACAAAAAAGAGAAACCCGGCCAATAGCGTGTTTGTAGATTCAGAATTCATACGATCTCTCCCGCGTTAAGATTTTGGTGACAAGCGAATTGAGAATGATCTCACCCCTCGAACACAGCAATGGCCCGCACCGGCGAGCCGGTTCCACCGCGGATCTTGAGCGGCAGGCCAATAAAGCGAAAACGTCCCCGACCGATGAGTTGATGTAGATTGATCATGTTCTCGTAATGCGTGAAACCCAACTCCCCACAAATATGATGAACTTGTTTATTAGAAACGTGGCGCACGCCCGGTGATGCCGTTTCAACGCCAAACGCCGTGATCTTCTGTTGGCCCAGCCAGCGCGCGGCATCAATGCTAATCCCTGGGCCATTGTGCCAGTCGTCGGTCCCAAAGGCGCGTCGATAATGATCCGTATACAGGAGAACGGTATCGCCCGGCTTAATTTCAAGATTCGCCACCGCGAGCGCGCGTTCCAAATCGTCCGGCTCAATTAAATCCCGCCGGCCTTTATGCGACAGGTTTAAACAAATCCCCTCGGTATAGAACATCGTTAGCGGCATCGTATCAATAGACCGTCCCCGGTGCTCACGCGCCATGTGATTGAGGGCATCGACGTGCGTGCCGGTATGTTCGCCCAATTCCAGCCGGTTCACCGCGGGTGAAATGATGTCACTATCGGTAATACCATCCCACTGTTCATGCGAGGCGTGCACGCTGATCTTCACTTCCGGAAGTCCGGGAAACACCGGCATGCCGGAAAAGATTTCCTGGCTCAAATCAATTATTTCAAACATACGATTTTTTACAAACCAACCTATAGCATTTTTTTGTAGACATCGGTGCTGAGATATTTCAAACCGGAATCGACCATCAACGTGACAATTTTTGCCTCTGGCCCCAAACGCGCTGCGACTTGAATGGCGGCCAGGACATTCGCACCTGAGGAAGTTCCCGCAAACAGGCCCTCTTCACGAGCCAAACGCCGGGTCATGGCTTTCGCGTCGTCAGTTTTCACTGCTATGATTTCATCCACCAGGCTGGGCTCCCAGAGTGGCGGCGTATAGCCGATTCCCACTCCTTCGATTTTATGAGGGCCGGGTTGCCCGCCCAACAAGACGGCGGATTCGCTCGGCTCGACGGCGATGATCTTGATTCTGGGATGGTGACGTTTCAACACGGTTGCGACACCGCGCACGGAAGCGGCCGTACCCACACTGTGAACAAAGGCATCAATCTTTCCATTCGTTTGGTTCCAGATTTCTTCCGCCAATGAATGATACCCGGCAATACTGTCAGCGTTGTAGAGTTGGTTGGTCCAATACGTGTGTGGCCGCTGGCTAAATTCCTTGGCGGCGGCAATCATGTCCAAAATCAACTTCTTGGTGGTGAGGCCGCCCTCGCTCGGTATCAGCGTCAGTTCCGCGCCCAAAGCCGACATCTGATTCAGCTTATTCTGACTAAAGGCATCGGACGTAATGATCTGCAGGCGGTATCCTTTCGCCACGCAAATTAAAGCAAGCGAGATGCCGGTGCTGCCGCCGGTGTATTCGACGATGGTATCCCCGGGTTGCAGGCGGCCATCTTCCTCGGCCCGTGCAATCATCGCCTGGGCCGCCCGATCTTTCATGCTGCCCGTCGGATTTTCCCATTCCAGTTTCACAAAAATCTTCGCGCTGCCGGGCGGAACAACACGTTGGAGCTGCACCAACGAGGTGTTCCCAATCGCCTGTAGAATGTTTTTGCTCATGCTCATGATGTCTCAAAAAGTGAAGATCATATCCTCAGCCGGCATGAAATTTTCCTTTTTCCAGTGATAGATCTTGAGCTTTTCCAGCTCAAAAGATGCATCCGGCGGATAAGAGAATTTTTTGATCTGGAAAGAAGCGGGCGTGATGAGTTTAAATTCGGCGTCGTTCAGCGGTTTACCCCAACCCCGGGTGGTTTGCAAAATATAAACCGCGCTGTCCGCCTTTAATTTCTGCCGGTATTTTATCTGCAGCAAGATCGTATCGAGAGCAGCAAAATGCAACATAAAGGATAGGCCAAATTTGTCTTCCTTTTGAAAGCCGGTTTCGCGGCCGGCGGAGATATTGTAAACCCGGATCGAATCAATTTGATCACCGGCGTGAATTGGAAATGGATAATAGATGTCACTGTGCACCGGTTTGTCTGAATGATTGGCGAACCAATAATACCCTTCTACATGCAGATAAATACCGTCAAGGTGGAAAGTGATATCTTCTTTGAAAAAATCGGCTCTTTGCCCGAAGGCAAACGAGCTGAGCAGCAACAACAAGCCAATAACTTTTCTCATGTCACTTCAAAAGAATCATCGAACCGCTTTTCAGGATTTGCTCATCTAGGGCGAGCCGATAATAATAGATGCCCGTCGGCGCCGTATCGCCGTGCTCATCGGTGCCATCCCAATTGCCCGTTGCGTACGATTTGAGAGGAATTTTTTTGACAAACTGCCCGCTGGCATTGTAAATGCTGATATGACCGGATTTTTTCTGCAGCGATTCAGGAATTTTAACAAAAAAATTTGTCGAGGCGTTGAATGGATTCGGATAATTAATCAATTCGATCGCGCTGGTTTCGGGAGGTTTGAGATTTTCTACGCCGGTCACCACATACTCATTGCTCTTCAGGTGAATGTCCTGAACCACCGTCGTGTGAGGAAATATATTGTTGAGTTCAAAGGGGGCTACGGCGACGGTATCTCTCCAACCCTCAAAACCCATCAATCGCACGAAAAGCTGATCGACGGCCTCCGTTATAAACTTGCGAAATACCTTCGTGCTATAAGTTCCATTCCCGCTAAGGTGGAGCGCTGTATGCAGTGTAAAGTAGCTGGGCGTTAATGAAATTTCTTTGAGCTTGGTTACGGGGTTATTATCCAAGTCGTAGATATGGCCCTGCAGGGTTGCGCTGAGTCCGAGGGTATCGTTTATGGCTCCCAAGGACGAATTTAGGGTAAGACAGTCTACGGTTAGATCATTATAATGTTCTTGCAAGCTGTTTCTCATGATTGAATAACCTGATACCGGTTGTCCCACGCCGGCGCCCGGAACCTCACCAAAAATCAACCCATCCACTCTCACCCGGTTGCCAAAACGATTTGAATACGTCAACAGCATCAGCGAGTCCCCTTCCCGGTTTATCGTCAGCGGAATCGAAAGACTGTCGGGCGTTAAAATACCTATTCGCGTTCCATCATGGTACGTCGTTTTTAGTTTGGCTTTGGTGTTTGCCACTTTCAAAATAATGCTGTCCGTGGCTTCGGTCCGATACCCAAACGGGAAAAAAATTTCCATCGTCCAGTTATTACCGGCATCAAAAACCAGCTCAGAAAATTTGGTGATCGGCGTATCATCGATGGGATTCGGCCATAGAAAAGAACAAATTCCCCCAAGTAGCACAATGGGTAAAATTTTTGTTTTCATACGCTCGCCTATTCTCGAATAACTCTTTCTGAGACATGCGCGACTCCTGGCGTTTACAGATTCCAAACGCCTACGTTGAAAGCAATGCCTCCCGCCACATAAGACGATTCTCGATTGATATTACCGGTGAAAAAAAATCCCAAACCAATTATTTGTGGCAGATGACAGATCAATTCTAATCTGGCTAACAAACATGGTACTTTAGGAGATCGGATCGTTCCTCTACTGCTCTCCGTATCGTGGTACCAGGAAGAAAGCCCAATACCTGAACTAAGCGCCGCTTCAAACGTCGGCAAATGATAACTGTACCCGTAGCTTCCCCAAATTGTATTAATGCCCCAGGCCTCCGTACCTTCACCATCCAGGCCGATGGCAATGACCCTGTCACGCCGTCGAAAGTGCACATTGAATTCCCCATGTATAAAGGTTCCCTGCGGATAGTAGCGGTGATTGATCTGAGCCGAAGCTAATCCGAGCCCGACTTGCAACCATAATGCATGATTTCCATTATCGCTATTGCTTGCCGGTTCGTTAAACTTGCTATTGGGGATGAATTCGGTCCGTTCATACGGTTTGCAGTCAAAAAAGTTAGCAAGAATGCTCGGCGCCCAGACTATTTCTTGAATGTTTTTCGCCTGCACTTGCTCCAAAAAGAAAAAGTAAAACAAAACCATTGCCCAGAAAAGTAAAAAACTCACACGGGCATATTTCGTCTCTATCTTGGCAAGAAGCGCGTCGGTTTGTTTGTCGGTGATAAACTTGTCCACTGCAGACCTGCTCGTCCAGGGCCGGTCTTTTTGCGGCAGGAGGTTGGATAACGTCATGACTTCCCCTTTTATATACATGCCATTCAAACTGTGCTGGGTAAAAACCTGTGATGCTCATCCTTTCAAGATTGTGTCATAAGTTAAATAAATTTTTTTGTAAAATCAAACGGGATTTTTTCCCATAAAAATATTGCGGCGGGTTTTCGTTTTTTTGAATGTAACTCAAATCGTCGTGCTGCGCTCGCCCACCCATTTTTGGTTCAACCACATTACGAGGCCGATAATCGCGGTCAAGATCACGGAATATGCGGCGGCACTGCCGAGATTGAACAGTCGAAGCTCGGAGAAGATTCGCACCGAGAGCGGCTCGGTGGAGTAAGTATAAAGGAGAATCGACGCAACAAACTCGCCGAGGGCGTTGACCAACGCCACCATCGCGCCGGTCGCCACACCGGGCAAAACCAACGGAACCGTGACCCGCGACATGCGCCGCCACCAGCTTGCGCCGAGATTGCGGGCGGCTTCATCCAGCGCCGGATCGAACTGCGCAAAGGCCGCCGCCGTCGCGCGAAATTGAATCGGTAAGTGGCGGATGAAATAAGCCAGCGGCAAAATCACCGCCGTGCCGACGAGAATGTTGTTGGCCGTAAACCAATGCGGCTCGTTAAACGTTGCAATCAACGCAATCGCCACCACCGTGCCGGGAATAGCGTACGGCAGCATGATGCTGAGGTCGATGAGTGCCGCCGTCAAGCGCGAGCGCTTGGTGGCGGCAGGTCGCGCTTGCAGCCACGCCGCGACTAAACTCACCATCGCGCCCGCCACGGTTGCAATGGCCGCCATCCAGAAGCTGTTCCAAAACGGCCGCAGAAACTGTTGCTGGCGCCACAGTGTCGTGAAGTTTTCCAGTGTGAAGGTATCCGGCAAAATTTGTGAAGTCCACGAGCCATTTTTAACGAAAGCGATCATGACGAGCGTGAGCTGCGGCAGAATCAGCGCCAGCATCACGAGAAAGCCCACCACCGCCAGCAGGATTTTCTGCAGCGCCGGCAATTGCCGGAGGTTCCCGGTTTTCGCCGCGCCCTTGGTGCCGCGCCCAAAACCGGTGAGCGCTTGCCCGCTTTGAAAACGCAGCAGCAGCAAAAACAGCAGCGAAATGCTCGCGATGATCACGGCCTGCGTCATTGCCATGGGCATGTCGCCGTTGAGCTTGGAATTGTAAATTTCCACGGTGAGAAAACGCCAATTGCCGCCAAAAATGTACGGCGCGGTAAAGCTCGCCATCGACGTCATAAACACCAAAAGCGCCGCGCCCAAAATCGCCGGCAGCAATTGCGGCAGGATGACGCGCCACCAAACGCGCCCGCGGCCGGCGCCGAGGCCGCGCGCCGCTTCTTCCAAAGCGGGATCAGCCGCGAGCAAGGCATTGCGGACGAAAAGATAGAAGTAGACATAAAAACTGTACACGTGCACAATTAAAATTGCCGGCACCCCGCGCATCACCAGCGGCGCTGCCGGCAGGTTGAAGAGCCACTGTAGCCCGCGCGGCAAAATGCCGGTTTCACCGAGCAGAAAATAAAACGCGAGCACCCCCACCAGCGGCGGCAACAGAACCGGCATGGTGACGAGCACCCCAAACAGCTTGCGTCCGGGGAAATCGAACCGCGCGAATAAAATGGCGAGCGGAATGCCGCAGAGCGCGGAAAACAGCACGGTGAGCAGCGAGATATTGATGCTGCCGAGCAGCGCCTGCAAATTGGCGCTTTGCGTGAAATCAAAAAACCGGCGATAGGTTGTCAGGGAAAAGGCACCGTTCGCTTGCAAGCTGTCGCGCACGAGCGCCAGCAGCGGAAACAAAATGGTTACAGCAAGAATGAAAAACAGGGGAAGAGAGAAGGGCCAATCAGCAAAATTGAAACGGCGCAATTTCATAGGCGTCTTTACGGGGTTGGCGGCTGGTGTTGTTCCAACAAGTTAATCGCCGGGAAAAAGATGAATGTGTTGTGATAGAATGGAAAGATAAACCTGCCGGCCAGTTGATCCGTTCTGCCAAGCGGCTTCTTTTACCTCCTCAGCAGGCACCCGCACAAAGCAGGTCTGGCCGCCGACTTCACATTGCACCAGCCAATGGCTGCCGCCAAATTCACTGGCTTTGATTTCAGCGGCAACCGTTCCAGAGCTGTCAGGCCCCGGCGCACCGGCGAAATGAATGCGGCCATGTTCGGGACGAAAGGCCACGTAAACGGCGGTGCCTGCCGGATAAGAAAACTGTGACGGCAAGGACAGTTGCCAATTTTCTCCGGCAACCGTGGTTTCGCCATTGGTGCGATTGACGATCTTTCCGGTTAACGTATTGCTGGCGCCGATGAAGCTCATGACAAAAATATTCGCCGGGCGGTGATAAATTTCTTCCGGCGAACCGATTTGTTGCATCACGCCTTTTTGCAATACCAGCATGCGGTCGGAGAGCGCCAGGGCTTCCTCCTGATCGTGCGTCACATAAATCGTGGTGATGCCCAGACGCCGCTGCAAATTTTTAAGCTCGCTGCGGGTGGTGCGGCGCAATTGTGCATCTAAATTGGAGAGCGGTTCATCGAGCAACAAAATCTTCGGCTGCACGGCGAGCGCGCGGGCCAGGGCCACACGCTGTTGCTGGCCGCCGGAAAGTTGGGTGACGAGCCGCTTTTGTAGCTCGTGCATGTCAACCAGCGCCAGCGCCGCGGCGACGCGCTCGTTAATTTCCGGCTGCGGCCGTTGGCGCGCGCGCAGGCCAAACGCGACGTTTTCAAAAACGGAAAGATGCGGAAACAGAGCATAACTCTGAAACACCATGCCGGTGTTGCGCTGTTCCGGTGGGAGGGAGGTGACTTCTTCTGCGTCAAAAAAAATGCGCCCGCTGTCCGGCTGTTCGAAGCCGGCCACCATGCGCAACGTCGTCGTCTTGCCGCAGCCGCTCGGCCCAAGAATGCTGAAAAATTCCCCCTCGCGAATTTCAAATGATAAATCGCGAACCGCCGGTGTCGCACCAAAAAATTTATTTACATTCTCAAATCGAACTCGGGCCATGGCTGGTTGCTGGTTGCTCGCCGCTTGTTGCTGGTTACTTGATTTTATTCGGATCTCTGACAACTGATCACTGCAAACTGTGCATACTGCGCACTGTTCACTGCCCACCGCTCACCGCCAGCCGCCCTTTATTCCGAATATTTTGATCCCAATACTGCATCCACGTCGCGCAACTGTCGGCGAAGAGTTGCCAATCCATCGGCAGGGCTTTATATTGCGCCGGATTGAATTCGGGGCGAATTTGGGAGAAATCCAAATCCTTCCGCGTCGGGATGCGATAATAGGATTTGGACGCATGAATGAACGATTCCGGCGTCGTGACGAATTCATAGAAATTTTTGGCCAGCGCGGCGCGGGCCGGATTCTGATCTTGACGCTTGACCACGGCCAATCCCTCCGTGACCATCGGCGTGCCGCTTTGGGGCACGATATAATCAAACGGGTAATTGTCTTTTTCCCGCCGCAACAAGACATCCGGCAAATTCCACGGCGCGAGATCAGCCTCGCCACGCGCGATGGCCAAATAGAACAAGGTTTGATCACCGGAATAACTTTTGGTGTTGGCATCCAGGCGGCGCAGCCATTGGAACCCGGCAGCGGCCGAATGTTGTCCGGGATAGAGGCGGTAAATCATCGCGAAGAAAATGGCGCGCATCGTTCCAGAGGGCAGCGGCTCGCGAATCGAAATGCGTCCGCGCCATTTCGGATCGAGCAGCTCGTCCCAATCCTGTGGCACCGTTGCTTTGGAAAGTTTTTCCGTGTTGTACATGATCACTTCCGGCGTCAGATACGTGCCGTACCAGCGATCTTGTGGGTCGAAATAATCCGCCTCAATTTGGCCGGCCCAAGAGGGGCGATACGGCTCAAGCAGGCCCTCGGCAGCAGCTTGCATGAACATCGGCGAGGGCGCGCCCCACCACAGATCCGCTTGCGGATTGGCTTTTTCCGAACGCAGGCGATCAAGCACATTTTGCGAGCCCATGTCGAGCCATTCGACATTGACGCCGGGGTTGGCCTGCTCGAAACGCGAGGCAAAATCTTCGAGCAATTCCTTACCGTGCGGCGAATAAACGATGATTTGCTGCGATTGTTGGCCGCACGCCGCCGCCAACAGGAACAGGCTCAAAATAAAAAGGCCGTAACTCGTTCTGGCTGTATGTGCGCCGCGAGTCATGGCCTTTTGCCGCAGATTAGAAACAAAGTTGTTGAACCAGGTTAGAATCACCATCACGATTTTCGTTTCCGTCCGTTAAGTTTAACCGGCGGGCAAAGCCATTGCCCGTATATGCTTATTTCTCCCAATTTAGATTTTCTGGATAGAAATGCAAGAAATTTATTGTCTCACAGAATATAGCGCGAAATGCCAAACAGCAGCCGAATGTCGTGAATGCGGCGCGCGTGTGTGGCCAGGGACTCGACGTCCGGGTTATTGACGTTTTCGGCGCCGCGGGCGTAGGTCGCCTCGAATGTGAGATAAAATCCCCGTACCGGCACGCGCAGGCCTGCATCGATTTCCGGGGTAAAAGTCACGTCGTTGTAAAGCGATTTGATACTCACGTCGTAATTCGGGATGGTGGAATCGACAAATTCGGCGCGAAAGCGGGCGGACAACAGGACTTCGGCGTTAACGCCAATCGACACGTAGGATTGCACGGCTTGATGATGAATAAAGATCCGCAGTTTTTGCGGCAGTGACAAATACTTGGCGCGCCGAAAGTACTCATAAACGTAAATGCTGTCAATCGCCGGCGCCGAATAGCCGTGCACGAGATACTGAAAACCGGTAATATAACTGAGATGTGAGGAAAGCACCAAATCCGCCTCCAGGAAAAAGCTTGGATTTCGCGAGACCGTGGTGTTGACGATTCGTCCGGTGCTTTTTTCTTTGACGCGCATGTTGGCAAAGTTCGGCCCGATTTTCAACGCCAGGCCGAATTTGTCCTCAGCATGGGAATTTGCCATGAACGCGAATAGAAGAACTAACGAGCCGTAACGGATGAATTTATGCATCACGCACATCCTTTCCAGGAAATTTTGGGTTGGACTTTTGCGCAAAATTCAGCAAACACTTTATTGGCTTTTCCACCCATGCAAAGATAGAATGGAATTGAAGTAATTTGTTCAAACGA
>JAJVHT010000195.1 GCA_022072515.1 bacterium | reverse complement strand
AAAAGCGCCGGCAACGATGTTGCAGACGAGGAATGATAGGTTGCGAAAATCTTGGCGTCGATCGTGGTCACGGTGAATTATTTTCCCTCCCGATGCAAACGTTGCCGCGCCATGATCTCAATCGTGCGCAGGTGATCTTTATACAAATCGTGCCGATTGATTTTCTCAATCGGCAAGGCGGCATCGGTGTTGCCTTCCCACCGACGGCAGAGATAGATCGGCTCGTAGATTCTGCCGATTTGATATTCGCGCGAAAGGCGCAACGCGATGGCATAATCTTCGCCATAACTCACATTCGGCAATAGAAATTGCCGCACCAAATCGGTGCGGAAGGCGCGCGGCGCGCCGAGACCATTAATGCGCAGCGCATTGTTGCGGCCGTTCTCCGGTGTCCATTCGCGATGATCGATGACGCCGGGCGGAATTTCCTGCAGGGCAAAATTCACCAGCTTGTACGAACCGATCACCATCGCATAATCGCCGCGCTTGAATTCATCCACCACTTTTTGCAGCGTGTGTTCGTCGGCATACAAATCGTCGGAATCAAGCTGCACGGCGTATTTGCCGCAAGCCGGCGAGAGCAGCGCTTCGTTCCAGCAGCCGCCGATGCCCAAATCCTGACGCGCCGGCACGAGATGCTGCACACGTTTATCTTGCCGCGCTAATTGCGCTAACATCTCGGTTGTTCCGTCCGTCGAATGATTGTCGGCAACGATAATATTGAAAGGGAAACCCGTTTGCTGCCGCAAAACACTTTGCACCGCTTCGGCGATGGTTTTAACCCGATTCCGCACAGGAATGATGACGCTCGCTTCGACGGGAAAAGTAGTCGGCGCAGGCGGAAGCGGCTTAAAGCTCGGCGGCAAATAGGCGCCGATATTTTTGAGATGCTGCGTCGCGACACTTTCCATTTCCTTCTGCACCGCCTGCTGGCGCGGATCGACATAATCGAATTGCTTCTCACCGCTTTGGCGAATATCAGACTCGGTTTTGGTGTAAAGAAATTCCTGAATATGAAACACCGGATGCGCAATGGCAACCTTGAGGCGCAAATCATACCAGCCGGCCCACTGCACGTCCGGACAAGCGCCAAATTTTTGCAGGGCTGCGCGCATCGCCGCAGTCGAAAACAGCAACAACGCGCCAAAATCAAAATTGTCGCGAATGCTGCCAAGTTGATACTCGCCCAACGGATGCTCGCTGCGCGCACCGGCTTTCACTTCGTAGAAATCCGCGTAGGTCAATCCGGCGCCGGTTTGTTCGGCAACCGCAACAAATCGCTCCAACGCTGCTTGTCCGAGGGTGATTTCTTGAGCTTGATTGAGCAGCAGCAAGAAATCCGTATCCAGCCTCTGGGTAATCTGGTTGATCATCGCACCCGCCGTCAATGAATTCGCCGTGACAGATTCACATTTGGCATGCGTTGCCGTGTAGCCGCCATTATGGACGACAAAAATTTTCTGTACCAGCGGCGAGTTAATCAAATCTCGCAGCGTTTTTTCAAAAACCTGCTGTGCTGTGAAAGGAAGCACGATCGTGATAGACATGGTAATTTCCATTTGAATTTTCCAGTGCACTTGTTGATTGTTCAATATACACCATCGCGTCTATCTTGTCAAGCCGGTTGATTTTAAACTTGACTTTCACTGTTTTGGTGCATATTATTGGAGGTCAAAACCCTTCGATCGGAGAACAATCATGAGCAAAATCATTGGCATCATCCTGATCATCTACGGTCTAGCCGGAGTCGTAGGAACGTTCGTCGTTTATGGCGCATTGCGGGGACCACTTCAGAAATTGCGTGAACTGTTGCAGCGTCTTTCCGAAAAAATCAGCGAAGGCAGCGGCCAGGCCAAAACGGCAAGCGAATGGGTCGACAAGGCCAGCCCGATTCTGCAAAAGGCCGCCGACTTGCTGGCGAAGATTGTCGGCTTCATTCGGGAGGTGGCAAATCGTTTCGGTGATGCCGCCGGGTTATTCAAAAGTGTGGAGGCGATGCTGGACGCGGTGAAAGTTCCCGTGTTGAACTTCCAAACCCGAAACCTGAATCTGAGTTTTGGCGCCGATATTGTTACCGGCGTTCACCTCAAAGAGTACAATGTCGTCGGCGTCAAGGTGTACGGCCCGCCGCTCACACTGGACACAGCTCACGTTGGCTTTAATCTCGGGCAGGTTCCGGTGATCACCGGCGCCAACGTGAATTATGTGTCGCCATTGCAGCCGGTGGGCGATGTTTTTCACGCGGTGGGGGAAAAGATTGATGACGTTCGCCAGCAAATCGCTCAAGGAGGTGACCGGGTCGATGAAATTAAAGATCGCACTTTGCAGGCCAAAGAGAATGTCGAGAATACCGCGGCGCGCCTAAATGAGTTCGCTGATAAATTGGAAGAGGCCAGCGCCAATGTTCAGGAAATGAGCCGGAACAAATTGCTGGCGTTCATCCCGGCGCTGGTGCTGGGATATTTTGGGCTGATTCATCTCGCGTTCGCGCTTGCCGGACTGGCGTTGCTACTTCTGTAAAGGTGTTTGCTGTTCATCCGTGAAATTAGGCGAAGAGCGTCCTATTAAAGTTTCCCGTATTTCTGCTCAAAGGCTTGCCGATTTTGGCGGCTTCTTAAACGGGCTTCTTCCGCCGTTTCGATTTTCAGAGCGCGCAGCAAATCCAAGCGATTTCTCAGGGTGATCCCTTGCTGCTTGAAGAACAGCAGTTTTTCAATAATCACATTTCGCGATACGCGCAAATGGCCGAGCCATGCCCTGGGTATCGTGCCAACGATCTCACGAATAGCCTCATCCGGAATTTCCCGAAGCTGCTTGATAAAACCGTAGGCGTTTAGATTTTCTCCGTAAAAGGGATGATGCTTAAGCTGTTTCAGCAGCACGTGCTCGCGATATGGCTCACCGGTGATAAGGCTGCGAATCTCCATGGCGGATGAAAAATCCAGGCACCACAGCTTGTCGCCGTGAATGATCATGTTGGGGTTTGTGTCGGTACGGTCAATATTGAGGAAAATCACATCGAAGAAAAAAATTTGTTGCCGCAAAGAGTCAGCAAAACGCGACGCCAGGCGTGCCTGATAAGCGGTGGCGTCCGGCAAATAGAGCGTGCCCAAATTGAGTCCGGCGCTTCGTTCCAATAGTTCTCGCGTTTCCGGATCCTTCGCTTGCGCGGCAAAATCGGCGTCAATAAATATCCCGGCGAGTGGCAGAACGGGAATTTGCAGGAATCCGCCCAGCTTGTTCGCGATCCATTCGGTTATATTGGACAGCACACCGTCCCCGGCGCCGTTCAATTTGACGACATACCGCTTGCCATCGTTGCCGCCAATGAGCAGCGGCAGCGAAGAGCCGCGGCGCATTTCCTGATAAAATTGGGTCGCACGGATCACGAGCAGATTGTTATAGGTTTCACTTTGAATGGATCAATTACTGATAAAATAATAGGAGTTTGCAAGATTATGGTGGCAAGATAATTGAAGGCGTTTAAATCATTTTGCCGCCACGCTCTTGCAAACACCGGTTTACGTCTCCTGCACTTTTTCCTTGTTGATTCGTTGCATGAGCAAATAAAATTATTGCAATCCATTTTCTCGCAGCGCGTTTTCAACCTCCTGCAAGAAAATCTTTTTCCCTTCCGGTGAGCGAATATCCAATCGTTCGACATTGATTTGGCAGATGGGGAGACCATATTTCTTGCGGCACACCTGCGGGAAGGTCGAGTAATAGGCATTCAGCCCGGCCAGAAAACTTTCATCGATGCCGCGCTCTTCCTGCCGCCCGCGCCGCCGGATACGCTCCAACAAGGTGGAAACGTGGTCCACCACCAACATCACGATCAAATCCGGATGCAGCAGATCGCGGTTGAGCCGGTTAAAATATTCAAAGTACAAATCCAATTCCCGGTTGTCCATGAAGCCGAGGCCGTGCAGATATTTGGCAAAAATTTCGGGGTCTTCATAAAGCGTGCGATCTTGTACGCAGCTTTTGGGAACCGTGCGAATCAATTCGTGATGCTCAACCCGGCGAATGAGAAACTCAAGCTGCAAGGTGAATGACCAGCGCCGCATTTCGGCATAATAATCGCGAAGAAAGCGATTGTCAATCACCGGTTCATCGAACAGCTCAAAACCGAAATGCTGGCTAATGAGCTTGGCCGCTGTGGTTTTGCCGGCGCCGATGTTGCCGGCCATGGCAATAAATAATTTTTTTTGCGCATTCATCATGTTTACCAAATTTCAATTCGCCGGAAATTCCCCTTTGTGTACATCTTTGATAAAATCGATGACGCCGGCCATGAAAATTTTTTGGTCGTCCCACATCGCCAAATGGCTGCCATTCGGACAATACAAATAGCGGCCGTTTTGCACCAGTTTGCTCATCTCTTCCATTTCTTGCGGATTCATCGTATCGTATTTCGCGCCGACGGTCAAGGTGGGAACGGCCAATTCCTGGAGCCGATTCCAGACCGTCCAACCCTTCAGGATGCCGCCGGGCACGAATTCGCTGGGGCCTTGCATGTATTCATAAACATGCTGATTGATATGCGCAAAGCTCCGCGTAACCGCTTCGGGCCAGTCCGGCAGGCGGCACAGATGTTTAGTGTAATACTCGGCGAAAACTAAATTTTGGTATTCCGGATTGTGGTAATCGCCTTTGGATTCATAAGCGGTCAGCGTGTCGATAAGCGAAGGCCGCATTTGATTGCGAAGCTGCGTGTTATAAACTTCATACTTCGTAAAATCCGCCGTCATATTGCAAATGAGCAGGCCCTGGAGATTCGCCTGGTATTTCAAAGCATACTCCATCGCCAACATGCCGCCCCATGAATTTCCCAGCAGGAAAAAATTGTCCTTGTTCAAGCCGAGCGCTTGCCGTACCTGTTCCACTTCTTCGACATAACGTTCCACCGTCCACAAGGCGTCATTATTGGGTTTGTCGGAATAATAGGCGCCCAATTGATCATATTCATAAAACTCAATGCCGGCTTGTGGAAAAAAACTTTCAAAACATTCCATGTACTCGTGCGTCGCCGCGGGGCCGCCGTGCAGCAACAACACTTTGATGGGGCTGTTGCCAAAACGTTTGGTCCAAACGCGGTAGCCCTCACGCAACGGAATCATCCGCACGCCGCCGGCTTGCACTGCGCCTGGCGTTTGAAAATTTAGATAGTCACAATGGTTTTGCCCTACGGTTTGTGCTTGCCGCTGGCAAGATGACAGAAATAATCCGCTGACGAATGCCATACCCCAAAGAGTTCTGCCGGAGTTTATTTTTCGCCAGAATTTTTGCTGCATTGACTCCTCCTCAGAAAAGGTAATTTCGCGTGACACGAATTTAAGGTTCCAAGCTTTTCCGCGTTGCACGGTTTAAGTTAAAATAAGCAAGAGACGAGAAGAAAGCAAGCGTCGTGGTTAATATTTGTGGCACACAAGCGCATACTTCATAAAGGCGTGGACGGTAGAAGTTTTAAAAACCGTCAAGAGGCGATTCAGGATTGATCACGGCAAGACTTTTAGTTCTTTGAGCAAAGCCTTGGCAAGATTGAGGCGCTTCGCCGCCACGGCTTGAAAATTTTCGCCATCAAAATTGAGCGCATAAAAATAGACATTGTCAGGCGTTTCCACATATCCCACCAGCCAGCCCAGCATTTTGCCGTTGGCCTGCGGGCCGGCGCCGGTTTTGCCGCATAATTTATATTGCGCCGTTTGCTCCAGAATGATAATCGATTTGACCACGTCGGTCGTTCGTTTGGCAAGCCCGAGTTTGCCGGAATAAAATTTTCTGATGAATTTGATTTGCTCGTTCGCTGATATTTGCAGCGAGTTGGAGAGCCAAAAGCGATCGCTCCCGCCGGCAATATCCCGGTTGCCATACTCAAATTGCTGGAGATACTTTTTGTAGTTCGAGGCACCAACTCGCCGCGCCACTTCTTGAAAATACCAGACGACAGAGTAGCGCATGGCCGAGCGCAAATCGTGATCGCGCGCCCACATGGGGCTCACGAAGTTTTGCCGCGGTGTCTTTACGCTATCCCATTTGATGGTAAAATTTTCATCCGGCACGACTCCGGTCTCCAAGGCGATGAGCGCATTCGGAATCTTGAATGTCGAACACGGCGAGAAGCGTTCGGCGCAGCGTTTCTCGTTATGACGATAGTAGCGGTCGCTTTTTGAATCGTACAACACAAAAGTGCCGTCAATACCTGCAAAGTGTCGGGCGAAATCGGGCGACGCCTGCTCATTACTTGAAATGAGTGCGAGCACGACAACAGTTGCGAATAGGTTCATGGGGGGTAATTCCTTTTCTTTGGACGGGTATTTCTCTTCTTATTATGCCAAATCAGGCGGAATCACGAATAGTATACAACAAAAAGCAAAAATAGCAAGTCCTTTAGCAAAAATTAAAGAAGAGAAATTTTCTTAATCTGCAGAACGCAACTTGATTTTCCGCCGAGTTTTGTGTAATTTCAACAAGCTTACAATTTGGCCATATCGTCAAACCCAATATGGACGGCATTATGAATCCTTTTAGAAAATGGTTGGTCGCGGTATTACTGGCCGGTGGTTTTCCTGCCGCGGTCCCGGCACAACAATACAACATTTTCCACAACACGCTGGACAACGGCCTGGAGGTGATCGTGATCGAAAATCCGATCGTGCCGCTGGCCACAATTGAGATCGATGTGCGCAACGGCGCCTTTACCGAAACGCCGGAATACGCCGGCCTGTCGCATTTATACGAGCATATGTTTTTCAAAGCCAATGCCGCCTATCCGGATGGCGGCGATTTTCTCGAACGGACGGGCGAGTTAGGCATGTCGTGGAATGCGACGACGCACGAAGAAGTGGTAAATTACTTTTTCACGCTGCCGAAAGACAATGTGCGCGCCGGCATGGAATTTATGAGCGCCGCCATTCGATCACCGTTGTTCTTGGAAGACGAACTGGTGCGCGAACGTCAGGTAGTGATCGGCGAGTATGATCGGCAGGAATCCAATCCGTTTTTTCATCTCGTCCAGGCCGTCAACAAAAAATTGTGGTACAAATATTTCAGCCACAAAAATATGATTGGCGACCGCCAGATCATCCTCACGGCGGATCGTGAAAAAATGCAGACGATTCAACGGCGCTATTATGTGCCGAATAATTCCGCTTTGCTGGTGGCCGGCGATGTCAAGCATGAAAAAATTTTCAAATGGGCAAAAAAAATTTTCAGCGGGTGGCCGCGCGGCGCCGACCCGTTCGTCGAATTTCCGGCGCCTGATCATCCGCCGCTCCAGAAAAGCGAATTGGTCATCGTCGAAAAGCCGGTAAATGCCGTCACCATCTTGATCAACCTGCACGGGCCGAGCGTGCGCCGCGACCCGCAAGCCACATATGCCGCCGATGTGTTTTCCTATATTCTCTCCCAGCCCAATTCCCAATTCTACCAACAACTCGTCGATAGCGGACTGTTGACCAGTGTGGGCTTCAGTTACTATACGCTGGATAAGACCGGCCCGATCACGCTGTTGGCGCAGACCACGGCCGACAACTACGCGACGGCGACGAAAGCCATCTGGGCGCAAATCGAGAAATTCACCGAGCCAGATTATTACACCGATGCGCAACTGGCGAACTCGAAACATCAGCTCGAAATCAATGAAATCTACAGCCACGAAAAACCGTCAACGTATGTGCATACAATCGGCTTCTGGTGGAGCGTCGCCAGCCTGGAATATTATTTGGGCTATATCGACAATTTGCGCCGCGTCACCCGCGAAGATATCAACGCGTACGTGCGCCGCTATATTCAAAACGCGCCGTACATCATGGGCGTGCTGGTCTCGCCGGAAGACCGCAAAAAACTAAGCCTGGAAGAAGGCAAAGCGTTATAATCTTTTTCTGGAAAAAGATCATGGCCACGAAACTCGTTAAAGTCACCAAGACCCGTAGAATCGCAAAAACAGTTTCACTGCTGCGGTCGATGAAATTTTGTACCATCGTGCTATTGTTGCTCACCGCGGCGGCAGCGGTCCGGGCAGGCAATGTCGAGGAATTCACCGTCAACGGCCTTAAAGTGATTTTAAAAAGGAATCCTTCCAATGAAGTCATCGTGACCCAATTGTATATTCGCGGCGGCGTGCTCAATTTAACGCCGGAGACGGCCGGCATCGAGCCGCTCTTGTTCGATGTGGCAAAACAAGGCACGGCAAAATTTCCCAAAGCCAAGCTCAATGCCGAGCTGTCGCGCATGGGCACGCAGATTGGCAACGACGTCAAGCGCGACTACAGTGTGGTGCAAATGCGCTGCGTGAAAACTCACTTCGCGCTGTCGTGGGATATTTTTTCGGAAGTGATTTTACATCCGACGCTCGATCCGCAAGAAGTCGAGCTTTCCCGCGCGCAACTGCTAAATGCGCTGCGCCAACGGCAGGATAATCCCGATTCTTATTTGGAAATGCTCGGCGAAGCAAAGTTCTTCCAAGATCATCCTTATGCAATCGATCCGTTCGGCACAGAAGCGTCCGCCAGCCAAATCACCATCGCGCAAATGCGGCAATATCTCCAAGACAATTTGACGACCTCCAAACTGTTGCTGGTGGTGGTCGGCAATATCGAGAAGACAGATTTGCAAACGAAAGTCGCCGGCGCGTTTGGTCAACTGCCGGTGGGAAATTATAAGCCCCAATATCCGCGCATGGTGAAACATGCGCAAGCAACTGTTTATACCGAAGCGCAGCCGCTGCCAACGAATTACATCGCCGGTTATTTCACTGCCCCGAGCCTGCGTGATCCGGACTATTTCGCCCTGCGCACCGCCGTGGCGGTACTGCAAGATCGCATCTTCGAAGAAGTGCGGACCAAACGCAATTTGTCGTATGCGCCGGAAGCCTCCATCGAAGATTTATTTGCCAACTACGGCAAGCTCTACGTCACCACCGTGGCGCCGGATACAACCATCAAAATCATGCTGGGCGAAGTGAAGCGCCTGCAAAATCGCCTGCTCAATGCCTATGGGTTGCGCGATCGCATCAATCTCTCCCTCACCAGTTACTATTTGGACAACGAAACTAATCTCGCGCAAGCAAACTTCCTCGCGCGGTTTGAGTTAGCCGGCTTGGGCTGGAAAGCCAGCAAAAAGTTTGTCAACAATCGCCAAAATGTGACGCCGGAGCAATTGTTGGAAGCGGCGAAAAAATACATCAACCATTTTCAATTTGTCGTGATTGGCGATTCAACCAAAATTGATCCGCAGTTGTTTACTTCGAAGTAACCACGGATTTTTGTTCACCGTTTTGCCCCTCGGCGTGTTGTGACTTTCGATGCAATAAATAGCTGTAAGGATTTTTCATTCAACTCGACTAAGGAATGACGGATTGCCGTTCATGTTTGCTGTCGGAGACTGGCCTAAATAGCCGAGGTAGTAAAAAATGACCTGTGAAATTGGTGACGATTTATGAACTTGAAAAAACGGATGCTCAATTGGCTGGCGCAAAGGTTACCGACCTGCAAAGAAGTGACGCGCATGGCTTCGGATGCGATGGAACGAAAACTGTCCTTGCGCCAACGGATTGATTTCAAATTGCATTTGCTGATTTGCAGCCTGTGCATGCGCTATGTGAAACAGTTAGAAATGATGCGAGAAATTGCCCACCAACACCCGGAGAAAAGTGAAGCCGCAGCCGCGACGAAACTCCCACCCGCTTCTCGCGAGCGCATGAAACAAGCTTTGCGCGCCTAAATTTACGGCTTTTGCGATCACCAGCACTTCGCGGTTAATGGCGCCTTAAACGCACACGGCGAGTTTACTGCCGCCGGCGTGGTTGCAAAGC
>JAJVHT010000167.1 GCA_022072515.1 bacterium | reverse complement strand
GCCTGCAATACAAGTTTCGCCCCCACGAAAAATTCCGGCCGTATGGCAAATTGGGCCTCGGCGCCTATTTTTTAGGTTTGGATGATGGATCGGAGGTTCTGTTAAGCGGCGGCGGCGTGAACTGGGCGCTGGGTGCGGAATATCGTCTCACCAGTTTTTTCTCGGTCGGCGCGGAAGTTTTCTGGAAAGATTTCGACTACACGCAGCAACGGGTTGGTGACAAGAAAAATGATTTTACCGATTTGCCCGACCCCATCACGGGCAACACCAAAGGAATTATGATCAATTTGACCCTCCATTGATAAAATGAAGCTGACGCCCGAAGCCCAACGGTTAGGAAAACGGTTGGGCTTTTTTTTATTCCTAATTTTGCAGTATAGCCGGACTACACCGGCAACCGGCCTGACTGTTACGGCATCTTGAATCCAGGCTGATTTTCGCGCACCACTAAAACCGAGCACGGCGCCTTTTGCACGACACGATCCGTGGTGCTGCCCAGCAGAATCTCGGCGACGCGGCTGTGGCCATGGCTCGCCATCACAATCAAATCCGCTTTGAGGTCTTTGGCCGCGCGAATGATTTCCACGAACGGCTTGCCGTCGTGCACCAGAAATTGGGCGCGCAGACTTTTCGCCACCTCGGGCCGGATGAGCTTTTTAAGTTTTTGCGTCGCCACGTTGATTTGTTCTTGATTGGCGGCTTTCACGCGATCGAGGCTGACGCGCAACATCATCATCTCTTCGTCCGTCATGGGCAAATCGCCAATCACGGTCATGAGAATGAGTTTGGCTTTATTCGCTTTCGCCATATCAACGGCAACGGCAATGGCGCGATTGCTGATTGCAGAAAAATCTGTAGGCACCAAAATTTTTCGCAGCTTGGGCATGAGGCTTTCCTTGTTTTGTACGATTCACGTCGATTAAACTTCGTTGCTCTCGTCAATTGCCGATTCTTCTTCCAAAGTATTTTCCGCCGTTTCGAGCTCAGGCATGGCCGCTGACATTGCCGGCGGCTCGACTCGCCGCGCGAACGTCAGAAAGCCCGTGTGTCCGATCATCCGCAATTCCGGCCGCACCGAAAGCCCGTCGATATTCCAGCGCCGCAGCAGCGTTTCCAGCGTGAGCACCTCGACAAAACAGCGCGCTTGCCGCAACGCTTCACAAAAGGATTGGACCTGAATGACGGTGGGGGAGTAGCTGCACACAATCGCGCCGGGCCGTAAATTGGGCACGGCCAGAGGAATGACGCGCCACGGCTCAGGAAGATCTAACAGAAGGCGATCGACATCGGTGTCAAGAAAACTTTCGTAGATATTGGTTTCACGAATGAGGTGATTGGAAGTTTCGCCTAAAAAATTGCGCAAGTTTTTCTGCGCATTGTTGATAAAATCTTGCCGGATATCGTAGCTGATGACTTGGCCGTCCGGCCCAACCGCGCGCAACAGCGCCGTTGCCAGGGCCCCCGAGCCATGGCCGGCCTCCACTACTTTTGCGCCGGGATAAATGTCGGCGTACTGCAAAATCATGCCGAGATCTTTGGGGTAAATCACCGTGGCACCGCGCGGCATGTTGACGACGTGATCGTTGAGCGTCGGGCGAAAAACCCAGAATGGAACGCGGCGCTGCGAGCGCAACAAAAACCCCTCGTGGCAGCCGATGATCGTGTCATGCGGCAGCAGGTCGCCGCGAATGTTGGTTTGCTTGCCGGTTTGCAGAACGCTGTAATAAACGCGCTGCTTGCGGTCTAAAAATATAACCGGATCACCTTCTTGAAAAGGCAGTTTGGGATTTTTCATTATGTTTTTGCGGTGAAAAATGATCTGAGAAAAAAATGGCTCAAATTCTAATGAGCTTGAGCTCGGTTTTCTGCAACGTCTGTGCGACCAACGCCGGTAAATCGAGCTTGTTTTCAAATTCTTGCACAATGGGCAATTTCGCCCGCGTCTCCGGGTGCGGCGGCACAAACAGCGAGCAGCAATCTTCAAAGGGTTCTGTAGAAATTTCAAAGGTGCCGAGGCGCCGCGCCATCGCAATGATTTCCTGCTTATCATCACCGGCGAGCGGCCGCAACACCGGCAGCGTCGCGACTTGATTGATGACGTTCATGTTCACCAGTGTCTGGCTGGCCACTTGCGCGACGTTCTCGCCGGTCACCAGCGCGTACGCATGATTTTGCGCCGCAATGATCTCGGCCATGCGAAGCATCACGCGGCGATAGAGCAACACCCGGTAGGAGGGCGCGGCCTTCGCGACAATATGCTGCTGAATTTCCGCAAACGGCACGAGATATAATTTTGAGCGAAATTGATAGCTGTTCAACAACTCGACAAGCCGTTCGACATTGCGTTGCGAAGCGGCGTTGGTAAACGGGGCGCTATGAAAATGCACAAAAATCAGCTTGATGCCGCGTTTCATCATTTTATACGCGGCCACCGGCGAATCAATGCCGCCGGAAATCAAACACACCGCGCGCTCGCTGGTGCCGACCGGCAAGCCGCCGGGACCTTCGAGACGGTCGGTGTACATCAAGGCATAGTTGTCGACGATCTCAATGCGTAAAATCACCTCCGGCTGATGGAGATCGACGCGGATCGGAAAATGATTCAGAATATGCTCGCCAACTTCGGCATTGAGTTGCGGCGAGGTGATGGGAAAATGTTTTTGGCTGCGTTTGGTTTCAACTTTAAAACTGGTGATTTTTTTTCCGGCCAGTAAATTCAGCGCCACGGCTTTAATGGCGGGCACCTCTTGGGCTAATTTCACGGCCGGCGCAAAATAGGCGATGCCAAAAACTTTTTGCAATGCGGCGATCACCTTCTCCTCGTCTACGCTGGAACTAAACAAACAGAGCATGCGTCCGGACAGCCGGAGCACGTCTTTGACGCCAAGGTGGTTGGTTGCCCGCAAAATATTGCGCCGAAGCTGCATTTCAAAAAACCGCCGATTGCCGAGTTTGAGCGCGATTTCATGATAATGAATGACGACGCCGTTGACAACGGATTTCAGATCGTTGGCTGCGATTGGAGGGGGCGGATTCACGCGTGCGGCCGGAGCCGGCGTCGCGGTAAAATTTTGCGTCATTAAATCCATTCAAATAAAATTTTTCTGCTGGCAAATGTTTGTGCAATCACAACCAGCGATAACATCTAATCCCGATATTGCCTGACAGGCTTAAAACTGCCACCCAATGAATTCCAGCAACCACGGGAAAAACGGGGTTGCGCTTTTGTATTTGCAAAATTAAGGTATAAAAAAAACGCAGGAATTGCAAGGGAAAGCTATTTTTATAAGGACGTGAAATTTGAGGAGAGAAAAAAAGTTCCGGCTGGATTTTAAATCCAGCCGGAACTGGCGAGGGTTACAGGCCCCATAAGAGGCCAACGGTGGCAACATAGAAGTCGTTCTTCAATTCACGACTGCCGGGCAGCGTTTTAAAATCATAATTAAGAAAAACGTAGCGAATATCCGCCGCCAATTTGGATTTGCCGCCGATGGGTAATTCCGCGCCGCCGCCAAAGTGCCAGCCGAATTCCTGCTTGGTTTCATCTTTGGGAGCAGCCAGCCCGAGACGGGATTGATCGTAATCCAATGTCGTGTTATACCAACCGGCGCCCACCGTACCGTGAATAATCGGCAGCGGATAAATCAACGCTGACGCCATCACCGGCCAACTCCGCACGGTCAAGACGCCGTCGGAATATTTTTCCTGGCGATAATTGATCGATCCTTCGACGCCCAAAGCCGAGGTCAATTTCAAACGCAGGGTCGCCCCGCCCATGAGCTTGCCCGCATCGGCATCTTTAGCTTTTTGATAACCCACGTGCGGCCCCAGCCTTAGGCTCTGGGCGCCGGCCTGGCTCGCCATCCCAATGCTTAACATTAAAACGAATGCAACTTTCTTGAACATAATATTAGCCTCCTAATTGACATGAATGTGGCGTCTCATCGCGAAGCATGAACAATTACTCTTCAATCATGTTATACTCCGCTCTTGGTATTGATTCAGTCATTGAACGGCCACGGCTACATCCAAGTTCCTTTTGTTTGCGGCCGTCCGCTTGGATTCTCGATAAAACGCGCCGGCAATATTCTGTTTTTTTTACCGGCCAGCTTAAGCCATCGGCGCACTCTCCGCATGGCGCCGGCGGCTGCGCGAATCTTCTTGATCGTTGCCTTTGTCTTGTTCCGGCTCATCTTCGATTCCCTGCGTGCCTTTGGTCAATTCACTTTCACCGTATTGCCGGCGGCGAAAATCTTCGAAACTGTCTTCTCGTTTTCTGGCGGGAATCGCAATTTCGGCTTTCTCGGCCTGGCGGCGCCGATGGCGCATGAATCCGATAATCGCCAGAATCAACATGGCGGCTCCAACGAGGAGCCATCGCCAGGGAAGTTCATTTTTCGGCGCGACCGGCTCGGTCACCACCGGTGCCGGAGTTTCGGTCATTGGTTCATGCGGCGCGATGGTGATGGCGGGTGTTGCCGTTGGTGCGTTTGGCGTCGCGGGTGTGGCGGTCGCTAACCGTTGCTGCTCCTTCACGACCGTATTGACTTGGGTGAGGGTGTGAGCGCGGCTGATTTCCTGAACCAGGTTGGCTGCCGGCACGAGAATCTCTTCGCCGACTTCGACATGGTTCGGATTGGGCGCGCGATTGATCAACGCCAATTCGCGCCACCGCTGCGGGTCGCCATAATATTGCTCGGCAATTTTGCTGAGGTATTCGCCTTTTTCAATTTTGTGAACGCGCGGTTCATCAAGAAAGAGGCGATTACCCCACAGCATTTCACCGTGCGACCCAATCATGAAAATAGCGGCGGCAAAGAACAGGGTTAGGAAAAGCTTTTTCATCGCAGACCTCCTTGCTGAAAAAAAAGTTTACAGCTTTAAAACGTGATGCCGCCTCCCAAAACGAGTTGTGAATTATCTTCGACCAGCACTTTGACCTGGACGAAGGGAATAGTGCCCCGGCGGCCGAAGCTCGCCCCCATCAACAGATTTAATCCCAAGTCCGTGTTATTGAAATCCTGCACGGAAAAATGGCTGATGCCCAAACCGCCGCCGAGCCAAAAGACGGTGGTGGAACGCGACGGCAGATCGTAATGCAAATCTGCATTGATCGTAAACTGCGAACCGCGATCGACCAGCACATATTCAAAGTTGGGATTGAACATCCAGCGTGGCTGGATCTGGTGCAAGAAATGCGCGCCGACAAAAGGGTCGTCTTGATCAAGATAAACCCCGCCGCGCACGCCGAAACGCGTTTGCGCTGCAGCGCGGTCAAAGCTCAGCGCGCTCACAAGCGAGAATATGAAGAGCGCCACAGTGATTTTGGATTTCATCTTTTTTCTCCTTTGCTGAAGTGGGAACGAAAACGTGACACGCGAAATTTTACTGCGCGGCCGCGTGCGCGAATTGCGTGTCGTAAATTCGGTCGAGATGAATACGAATCAAATCGCCAAGCTGATCGGCATGGGAGACGACGCGGTCGTCCGGCTCTTCACCGAGCGCGGTTTCAGCGGCAAAAGAGCGCGTATTGAATTCTCTCAATTCGTAGATGCGCGTCACAAATAAATTGTTGCGGCACGGCAATGAGATCAACCCGATCAACCGCTGTACCGGCGAGGGTGAAAGTTTTTTGTAACCGAACATCAGCGTTCTCCTCCGTTAGGCTTGTTTAAGTGCAAGCGCCGCGGTGATTGGTTCGCCTGTTTCCAAGCTTTTTGAGAAAAGCGACGCCACTTCGCGGGCGATGGCGGGATCGTCGCACAAATCCAAAGCATAGTGGTAAGCTTCGAGATAAATGGAAGCGCCATAGTCCTCCGGTGCTTTCTCCATCTCCGCCTCGGTGATACGAGACTTTTGCCACATAACGATTGCTCCTTCACTTAGCGTCTCTCTCACTTCGCGCGTGTGAGCGACTAATTGGATTTTAACTTTGAACAGAAGGGGGTAACGTATGGCGGTCCGCCGGACGCGATGATGACGCCGGGAAAACATTCCCGAATTGGGCGGACCGCCATCGAGTTTTTTGCCGTCTTACCTTCTGCAATTCAACTTGCTTTCGCCCCGTAGGAAATGCAAGCGCAATGCCAAAAATCATTCCGTGAAAATTACCGGCTGGAATGCTAAAATTATTATCAGGTTAACGCTGTTGAGCTAAACAGAGAGAAAAAAGGCAGGACTGTACAGATTAGGTAGGATTTACTTAGTTAGCTTGATTGGTATTATGTAAGAATTACCTGGGTCGAAGGGAAATATTTTCAGATCGCCACATTGCAACTGGCTCACCAGGCGGGCTTAAACGTTATTCCTATTTCGAGGCATCATTTATTTCTAAGAGCACCTTCACCTTATCATGCACTTTGTTTTTACTCACAAAGCCGATGGCGCCGGCCGTGGCCATAACTTTCGCGAGTAATTCTTCCTCGGAATTCATGGCCTCCGGCGGATCCCCTTCACCCGACAACAGTTTTTTCAACCAAATGGATTTCATTCGCGATGAGCTTTTCCCGAGATAGCTATAAAATGCCAACTTCACGGCACTCTGCGGCTTCAGGTCAAAAACGATGACCGGTTGCCCATCACTCCACTTCTTCATATCACATGCGTAGAGATCCAGCAATACGGATTTTTTAATTGTATCCACCGGCACCGACTTGTGGGCGATGACGACAATCTGCCCGCGCGCATTGACCGCCCAGGCCAACCCACAAATCAGCGTTAGGGCAAGCAGTTTCATTTTATTTCCCAACTTGAACATTTTGATCACACTCTAAAAGACGATCGACACGGCAATCGCCCAAAGGTTGAACTTTTCGTGTCTGCTTTCAACCCGGTTTTGCGAAATGAAATTAATTTTTTCTTTATCTCGAACCCGGGACCACTGGCTTTTTAACCGGATTTGCTCATTTAAATCGTAGGCGATGCCCAAGGTCGATACGGGAATCTCTTCGTTCCTTTTTATCCCCCGGCCTGGAGTCAACACGACAGAATGAGCTTCCATAACCCAATAGCTGCCATAACCAAATAGCGCATTGGTAAAATTGTAACCCAAAGTCGCATAATAAAACTCCAGCGCCAATTCTACTTCCGGCATCCCCGTCTCCACTTTCGCTTTGATAAATTCGCTTTCAAATGAAAATTTTGCAAAATTATAGGATAAATCTCCGCCGAGGCGTTTCATCGGTAATTCCTGCAATTCCGCGGGTTGCCGGCCAACGCTGTCCGCTAACTGCATAAAGTTATTGGTATTTTCGGATGTTGCCGAAAACCCCAGTTTAAATTCCCGATAGCGGACTCCCCAGCGGCCGCCGACCAAAAAAGTGGTCGTCGTATCGATGCCGGTTTGTCCTCTCTCCCGCTCTTCGTTGATGTTTGGGCTATTGCCGAGATAAGCGGCATACTCAAGTTTGATTTCGCCCGCGGGCAAAAGACCATAGGCCTGCACATAAGCCCGCGCCGGCACAAATTCTTCGAGGGGAATAAATTCTCCAAACGAGGTTTCATAGACTAACGGCCGGATAATATAGGGAAGCAGAGGGGTGCGATTTTTAATCGCATTGAGATTGTTAAAAATGGGTGTTTGCAAGCCGAGCTTTAAGTTGAATTGCATGCTGGGCCCATATTTCACCCAGGCTTCCTCCAAATTCAAGGCCCCCCAGCGGTGGCTGGAAGAAAAATTGTTCAAGGCTTCGAAGTTGATAAAGGCCGTCCAATTACGGTTCAAATCCTTTTGAAAAAAAAGATTGAGTTGCTGCAGACTAAAGGAGTTTTGCGCCGGCTGATAAGTGAAAGCTTGCCAGGTTTGGAATGAATTCTGGAAGTAGCCAAACATTTTTAACGGGGCCTCTTGGCGCTGGGCGACTGAATAGGAGGCGGCAAGGGCCAACGTCAACAAAGGCGCAAGGGTGTTGCAACGAATCTTCCGATTTGCCATAGGTTGCTTTTTTAAAAAGTCCACGTCAATATTTTTTGTCCAACGCCACGCCGGCGTAATAATGCCGTAGAATCTGCATATAATTTTGCCCGCGCAGCGCCATCATTGCCGCGCCGGTTTGGCACATGCCGACGCCATGGCCCCAGCCGGCGCCGAGAATTTTAAATTTGGTAAACAAGCCATTGCGATCGCGGCCGGATTTGTCAAACGCAATGCACGCGCTCCACAATGTTCTCTCGGCGAGCGCCTGCCGGATCGCCAGCTCGCGGCTGATTTCAAAAGTTTTTTTGGTGCCGACCACCCGCAAGCGCAGCAAGCGGCCGGATAAGCCGCGTTCCAGCGGCACCAGATCTTTCAATTCGCCGAAATCTTCGCCGGTGCGCTTGCGAATCAAATCCTGCAGCTCTTGCCGGCTGTAATTGTTTTCCCAGCGAAAATATTTTTTGGTGTATTCCAGGGCGCTGGGAATTTGGCCTTGCGTGGTGTTGCAATAAACATTTGGCTTCGTGGTCAGCCAGCGCAGCAGCGTGTTTTCATTTTGCAGCGAATTTCCCAACAAATCGGGCCGGCCGTTGCCGTCAAAAATGCCGCGCAGATAAGCTTGCGGCTGGCCGCTCCAAACGTATTCGTTGTTCTCCGTATGGCCGCCGCAAACGCCGGAATAATTGGCGTCGATAATCACGCCGCCCGCTTTCATGACCAGGCCTTTGGTTGCCGTCACCGCCTCGGTCGTCGTTGCATGTTCACGATTGATGCCGGCGTAAACCTGGCAATGCACCTCGGCGCAGAGATCGAAACCGTCCTCGAGATGGCGCGTGCCGACCTTCGAAAAAATTTCATTGCGCGCCGCGACGGCCTGCGCTTTCAACGCTTCCAACGGAAAGGTTTGCGCCATTTCCGAAGGCACCACGCCGCGCACGTATTCTTCCATCGGCAGCACATTCACCACGGTGAGTTTGGCCGTGCGGTCAATGAAAATTTCCAGCCGGCCGCGATAGGCGCGGCTCTCCGTGCCCTCCCAATGGAAACCACTGCCCACCGGCACGTTGGGAATTTCGATACGGTCAGTGATGATCTGGAAACCGCTCGGCAGTTGATACGACTGTTTCGTTTCAAGATTTTGCAGTTCTAAAATACCGCTCGCCGGCTTTTTGACTTCTTCCCACAATTCACTGGCGGCTTTGCCGGCAATTTCTTTTTGCTTGGCGAGCGCCGCCTCGCGCGTGGCAAACCTTTCGCGCAGCGCCACTTTGTAAAGCGGGGTCGCATTCTGCGCCACCCACAGCCGGTCATATTCTGGCCGCTCTTCGATCAGGTTGGGCAACAAGCCGGCATCGACCACCTTGTCCAGCTTGGCCCGGGCCTCATCCTTGTCGCGCGTCGCCATAAACAGCAGTCGGTATTCGATCCGCGCCGGCTCGACTTGTTTGATGGACACCAGCCAACGTGGTCCTGAAACATTGCGCGCGAGGATGCGCCCCTTCGGATGCCGCAACGAAATGGCCGCGGGCGTTTGGAAACGCAGCTCATTCAGATTTTGCAGCAACCCGATTTTGACCACTGGATCATTGCCGACATCGTAGCGCGACACGGGTCCCAGGCAAGCCGCGAAAAGCCACAAGCTCACAAAGGGAATACGTGAAAAAATTTTTCGTTTCATATTGAAGAACCAGAAGGTATTCTTAACAGCTTTGCCGTCTTTTAGCGAATCGACGTTGCGGCATGGAGGCCGGCGCTGCAGCAACTTTGGAAGCCTGCTTCATTATTGTATAAGATTTATTTCTCTAAAAGCAAATGATTTCTATCTTTTGTCCGTGCAGATTTAAAGGGGGGGAGGCTTCCGAGCCAGAATCCGGGAGCGGCAATTTTTAACTGCCGGGATTTTTTAGCTGCAA
>JAJVHT010000032.1 GCA_022072515.1 bacterium | reverse complement strand
ATAAAGATGCGGCCCAACTCCACCAGCGGCTTCATATAACGGAAAAAGAAGGTGAGCAGCAGCGTGCGAATGTGCGAGCCGTCGACGTCGGCATCAGACATGATGATCACTTTGCCGTATCGAATCTTAGTCGCATCAAAATCTTCGCCGCCGATGCCGGTGCCCAATGCCGTGACAATCGTACGAATTTCTTCATTGGAAAGAATTTTATCCAGCCGCGCTTTTTCGACATTGAGAATTTTTCCCTTGATCGGCAGAATTGCTTGAAACCGGCGGTCACGGCCCTGTTTCGCGGAGCCGCCGGCGGAGTCGCCCTCAACGATGTAAATTTCACAATGCTCCGGATCGGTGATACTGCAATCCGCGAGCTTACCGGGAAGGCCGGCGCCGTCGATACCGGATTTGCGCCGCGTCAATTCTTTGGCTTTGCGGGCGGCCTCACGCGAGCGCGCGGCGAGCAAACATTTTTCGACGATCTTGCGGCCGACCGGCGGATTTTCTTCAAAATACGCGCTCAAACCGTCGTTACAAATGGATTCGACGATGCCGCGCACTTCGCTGTTGCCGAGCTTGGTTTTGGTTTGGCCTTCAAACTGCGGCTCGGCAACTTTGATGCTCAACACCGCGGTCAAACCTTCGCGCACATCATCGCCGGTAAGCTGGATATCATCTTTCTCTTTGATGAGATTATTTTTCGTCGCGTAGGTATTGATCGTCTTGGTCAGCGCCGCTTTGAAACCGACGAGATGCGAGCCGCCTTCGATGGTGTGAATGTCATTGACATAGGTAAAAATATTGTCATTGTATCCATCGTTATACTGCAGCGCCAGTTCCACCGGCACATCCTCACGCTCACCGGAAATATAAATCGGTTTTTTCATCAAGGCTTCGCGCGCTTCATCGATATATTGCACGAATTCGCTGATACCGCCCTTGTATTGAAATTTTTCTTCCTTGCCGGTGCGCTCGTCGAGGATATTAATCTTGAGTTCTTTGTTAAGAAACGCCAGCTCCCGCAACCGTTCGACCAGGGTATCAAAATTAAATTTTTGCTTGCCGAAAATTTCGTGGTCGGGAAAGAACGTGACTTTGGTGCCGGTGCCTTTGCGTTTGCCAATGGTTTTGACATCGTGCACCGGCGTGCCACGGGCGTATTTTTGCATGTAGACGTTGCCGTCGCGGGCAACTTCCACCACCATCCATTCCGAAAGCGCATTGACGACGGAAACGCCGACGCCGTGCAAACCGCCGGACACTTTGTAAGATTTTTTGTCAAACTTGCCGCCGGCGTGCAGCTTGGTCATCACCACTTCGAGCGCCGGCCGTTTGACGACGGGATGGAGATCAACCGGAATGCCGCGCCCGTTATCTTCAACGGTGACGCTGCCATCTTTGTTGATGGTCACCTCGATTTTATCACAAAAACCGACGAGGGCCTCGTCAATGGCGTTATCAACGACTTCGTTGACGAGATGATGAAAGCCGCGCGCGGCAATATCGCCGATATACATCGCCGGCCGTTTGCGCACCGGATCGAGACCTTCGAGAACGGTAATCGTACCAGCGTCATACTGCTTGACCGCTTCCTCCTTCGTGATGGTCGCGTTGCCATTCGCCGATCCTTTTTGCTCCTTGCCGTTTTCCGAGACAGCCTTGCTGCGAACTTCTTCCTTGACTTCTACCACAGGTTTATTCTCCTTTGCATCAACTTTTGGCGATAACGCCTTTTTTTGCTCTGGGGGCCGAACAGTTTTTGGGGCGGCGAGTTTTTTATCTATCTTTTTTGCCGGCAATTTGCCGTTGCTCTTTTTCGCCGCCGGTTTTTCTTTTTTGCTTACCGCTACAGGTTTAGGTGGTTTGGTTTTAGTCGCCATTTGCGCACCTGTATTGTTTCATATCAACATGATATCGTGAATGACTTTCTTTCCTATTTTTTTATTGATTTGCTCAATAAGCTCCGCTTTGAGATAAAACAGTTGATTGCGCCACGCGCTGCTAGTGACTTCCACAACGAGGGCGCCGTCACGCACATCTCGGGCTTTGGTATGGCTGGCAATCTGCTCGCCGGCGATCTCGGCCCAGCAATTAACGGCGTCAAACTCGCGGAGACGCTCCGCGAGGCCATATTGCTGCAACAATTCTCCCAACACGTCACCGACAGAACGAGGACGTTTTAACATAATCAAACAATCGGCTATTTGATTTTTAGCACTGGCGGTGCTGTCGCCGCCTAATTTACCATTTTTACAATTCCCTCGTGAATACGAAAATTCACTGCCTCGCCCCAGGACGAATCAGTCAACTTCGTTACCGCTGAAATAAAAAGCTGGCCGCGTCCAGAAAAATATTGCACGCATTGACGGGCGCGGCTTTCGTCGAGTTCGGAAATCAAATCATCCAGCAAAATCATGGGGGTCGTATTCAATTTCAGCTTCAGATACTCCGTCTCCATCATTTTCAGCGCCATAATCGCCGACTTATGCTCGCCGCGCGAGCCGAAGCGGCGCAAGTCCACGCCGTTAATGCGTAATTCCAAATCATCGCGATGGGGACCAACTAAGGTTTGGCCGCGCTGCTTTTCCCGCACACGATACTCGCCCAGCCGCTCTTGAAAACATGACGGCGTAATCGCGGCGAGAGGGAGAGTCTCGAATTGACTGCGGTAGGCGAGCTGCAAAGAATGAGATGACGCTGCAATATGCGCATAAGCTTGCTGCAGCAGGTGCGCATTATTTTGTACAAATTGGCACCGGGCTTGAATAATTTTACAACCATACACCGCCAGCGATTCATCCCAGGCTGCCAACGTCCGGTTCGCATGATGCGGCGCCGCGGTGTGAACCTCGGCGAGCAGCGCATTACGCTGGCGCAAAATTCGGTTGTATTCCTGCAAATCGGCCAAATAAATCGGCGATCCTTGACTCAGCAACACATCGATGAAACGCCGCCGCTCGGCCGGCGCCCCCGCCGTGATGCGGTGGCTTTCCGGGGAAAAAAGCACAATTGGAAATTTTCCCACCAATGCCGCATGGCTGCTCAACCGCTTGCGATCCAGGCTGATCTGCTTGCCCTGCTCGCGCCGATATAACATCGTCAATACATGCTCCGAACCGCGCTCATCAACATATTCGCCCACGACTTCACCACTCTCCGCGCCGAAGCACAGCAACTCTTGATCTGCCGCCGTCCGGAAGCTGCGGGTCAGCGCCAGACAATGAAGGGCTTCCAATAAATTACTTTTGCCCTGGGCGTTGGCGCCATAAAAAAAATTCATTGCCGGTGAAAAACTCAATTCAAGCTGCGCATAATTGCGAAAATTGAGCAACCGAAGCTTGCGGATAATCATATCCTGATCAGGAAACTTCGAAAAATATTTGTGCCGCCGGATCTTTTTCGCCGCCCGGATATATTTTTCGTTGCCGTTTCCTTATGTATGGCTAAATTTAATTTTATGCGGTGGCGTCGTTAAGGCGAATCGGCATGAGCAGCATCATGTGGTGCTCACCTTCTTTTTGTTGCATCGGCTCGACAATCGCGGCGCTGCCGGGGTCCTTCAAACGCAACAAAACTTCTTCGCTGTCGACGTGCCGCAAAATTTCCTGCACATATTGCGCATTATAGCCGATATCCATCGCCTTGCCGTCATATTGCGCCGCCAACGTTTCGCGCGCTTCGCCGCCAACTTCCACATCTTCCGCGGAAATGGTGACCTGGCCCGCCGTCAAGCTCCAACGAATTTGATGCGTAATCTGATTTGCAAAAATGGCGGCGCGGCGCACCGAAGACGAAAGCAGGTCGCGATCGATAACCATCGTCAATTCATTGTCACTTGGAATGACGCGATCATAGTTGGGAAATTGACCATTGATCAATTTACTGTAAATCGTCGTCGCGCCCAAACGAAACGTCAGATGATTTTCACTGATCGCAACTTCGAGCAATTCGGATTGATCGGCATTGCGTGTTAACATTTGCAATGCTTTCGTCGGCATGATCGCTTGCAGCGTGCCGCTCTCTTGCTTGATCAACGCGGCGTCGGGCTTGCCTTCGGCGGCGGGCGCGGAGTAATTTTTATCGCTGATCTTCGCAAGGCGATGGCCGTCAGTCGCCACCAACCGCAATTCCTGCGACCGCAGCTCCAATAACACGCCCATCAAGGTTGTGCGCAACTCATCGCTGCTGACCGCAAAAACGGTTTTTTCGATCATTCGTAAAAAGCGCAACGTCGGATAACTGATCTGGGATACAAACGCTTCACTGGCAATATGCGGATACTCTTCGCTCGATTCACCGGCAATTTTATAATTGCCTTTTTCGGTTGACAGGATGATTCGATTATTTTTTTCCGTATCGAACGTAATCGGCAAATCCGGCAACTCGCGGATAATGTCAAACAACCGTTTCGCCGGAATGGCAATGGCGCCGTCTTGCTCCCCGCGCACATTGATAAAAGTTATGATCGACACTTCCAGATCGGTGCCGGTCAACCGCAAGCGCTGTCCATCCAATTCAAACAAAATATTTGTTAATACCGGTATCGTCGTTTTTACCGGAATGACTCCGATGATGCGTTGGAGGCACTGAAACAGTTCCGTTTTGTTGACGACAAATTTCATTTTTCCTCCTCAACGGTCATATAACAGCGTATACGTTTATTAAACCCGTTCATGTAGTCACTGTTTTAAAATATAATCTATAGAAAGTTAGTTATATTTATTCATTTTATCAAGACAAATTTAATTATAATAAGCCCGGTGGATATGTGGATAGTCGTCGGTAGTTTATTTTTTCGTTTTTTGTAGATGTTTATTTAGATGGCATTTATCGGTGTTGTTTTGGGGACTGTTCGGCAATATATTTAGATAAATTATTGTGAATTCACTGTGAATAACCTGTGGATGAATTCGCGACAGTCGTGTTCTATAAAATGTGACAAAATTTTTGCACATGTTAAGCACAGCTATTCACGCTTATTCACAATTGTGTGTGAATAAGCATTTTCCCCAAGATGTAGGTGCATGCATTTTATTTATAGGATAAGCAAATCAAATAGCGGGATACGTCCACTTCCCATGCTTGCGGATAAGGTAATGTAAGCGGCACAACGTGAGAGTCATATTTTTGCAATGTGTGTAATTCATTAGTTAAAAGTCCTCCCTTCATGGCGAGTAACACACCGCCGGTTTTAATCAATGGCCGGCTCCATTCCCACAGTGTTTTCAATTCCGCCACGGCGCGGGCGATGACGATGGAAAATTTTTCGGCGGAAGTTTTGGGTAATTCTTCGGCGCGGGCATTCACGACGCGGCAATTCACTAATTGCAATTCTCGAATAACCGTGCCTAAAAAGAGAGTTTTCTTTTGCCGGGACTCCAATAGGGTCATATTTAAATCGGGCCGCAAGATTTGAAGTGGAACGCCGGGAAAACCGCCGCCACTGCCAAGATCGAGCACGGCAGCATTTTGGGGAAACGCCCACGCCGACAAAACGGCGAGGCTTTCAAAAATATGCCGCTCGGCGATGCGGCCTTCGTCGTTGGGTGAAATCAAATTGATGCGTTGATTCCAATCTAAGAGCAGAGCAATATATTTTTGTAGCTGCTCAATTTGCTTAAAGGTCGGCTCCGGAAATGGGAGTTTACTCGCGTGGTGAAGTTCAAAAAATTTTTGCTGAAGCCGGGCAACTTGATTTGCAGCGGACGGCTTATCTTTTATTGGCATAAAGAGTTTTTAATCGACGCAACATATAAATACAATATAACGATTTAACAAAAATTTATTTTAAATTATATATAATAATATTTTTAAAAACTTATCGTTAATAAATTTTATCTGTGACGTTTATCTGCCTTGTTGGAAAAACTTATTCTTCTAATTCTGTCAACTCTGTTTCACGTGAAACGCCGGCTTCCTCTGCGCCATTTGTAAAGCCGCGCCGTAGATGCATCAACAACACCGTCACATCTGCCGGGGAAACGCCGGAGATGCGCGCGGCTTGGCCGATCGAAGCCGGGCGCAGTTTATTTAATTTTTCGCGGGCTTCAGCAGAGAGCGCGCTCAGGGTATGATAATCAAAACTCAGCGGCAGCTTTTTTTCTTCAAGCCGTTCAAAACGAGCGATGGCTTCGCGCTCGCGTTCGATGAAGCCGGCGTATTTGATTTCGATCTCGACTTGCTCGGCGACATTCTGCCAAAACTTGTCATTCCACTGATCCCATAATTCGAGACGGCCAAAGCCGCGAAGTTCGCTCAGTTGGATCTCCGGCCGGCGCAAAATTTTTTGCAGGTTCTCGTTTTGGGTAATCGGCGGGGTGCCTTTCGCCAGCAGCAGCTCGTTAATTTCCTCGGGTCGAACATAGAGCTCGCGCAGCGCCGCAATCGTCTCTTTGATGCCGCGCTTTTTGTTTTGCAAATTTTGGTGCGTCGTGTCGTCGATCAAGCCGAGACGATGGCCGTGCGGCAGCAGCCGCAGATCGGCATTATCCTGCCGGAGCAGCAAACGATATTCGGCGCGCGAAGTAAACATGCGATACGGCTCGATGGTGCCTTTCGTCACCAGATCGTCGATGAGCACGCCGATGTAGGCCTCGCTGCGATTGAGAATGAACGGTTCCTCGCCGCGCGTTTTGAGCACGGCATTGACGCCAGCCATAAAACCTTGCACCGCGGCTTCTTCATATCCGGTGGTGCCGTTCACCTGGCCGGCAAAAAAAAGATTCGCCACGGGCTTGGTCTCGAGCCACGGATGCAACTGCGTCGGCGGAAAATAATCGTATTCGACCGCATAGCCCGTGCGGGTGACTTGCACGTTCTCCAAACCGGGGATGGTGTGAATGGCTTTGACTTGCACTTCTTCCGGCAAGCTGGTGGAAAAACCGTTGACATAATACTCGGTGGTTTGCCGGCCCTCAGGTTCGAGAAAAATTTGGTGGCGCGTCCGCTCGGCAAAGCGGGTGATTTTGTCTTCGATGGACGGACAATAACGCGGGCCGACGCCTTGAATGCGACCGGAGTACATCGGCGAGCGATCCAAACCGGTGCGCAGGATGGCGTGAGTTTCTTCATTTGTATAGGTCAAATGGCACGGCATCTGTTCGAGCGTGAGCTTGTCATGTCGAAACGAAAACGGTGGCGGGGGCTCATCGCCGGGTTGACTCTCGGTTTTGGAGAAATCAATCGTTCGGCCATTGAGTCGCGGCGGCGTTCCGGTTTTCAACCGGCCGGTCTCGAACCCCAGTTCAAGCAAGGACTCCGTCATTCCCTTCGCCGCAAACTCCCCCGCGCGTCCGGCAGAATAATTGGTGAGACCGACATGAATAATCCCATTGAGAAAAGTTCCGGCGGTGAGAACGACGGTGCGCGTCTCGATCACACTTCCGGTCATCGTGCGCACGCCGGTGATTTGCCCATTGCGAACGACGATGCCGGTTGCCATGTCTTGCCGGATTTCGAGATTGGGCTGCTGCTCGCAGGCAAACCGAACGCGCGTGGCATACTGAACCCGATCTGCCTGCGCACGCGGCGACCAAACCGCAGGGCCTTTGGATTTGTTGAGCATGCGAAATTGGATGCCCGCGTCATCGATGGCCAATCCCATCTCGCCGCCGAGCGCATCCAACTCGCGCACCAACTGTCCTTTTGCTACTCCACCGATAGCTGGGTTGCAGGACATTTGGCCGATGGTAAAAATGTTCATCGTCATGAGCATCGTGCGCGCGCCCATGCGAGCTGCGGCGAGGGCGGCTTCGGTTCCGGCGTGGCCGGCGCCGATGACGAGGACATCGTAGAGGTCTTGATTATACATGATTGATTAAGCCTGTTTCACGTGAAACAATGATGGTGTTACAGACCTACCTCTGTTTTTGAACTTTTAAGTTTCTTTTGTCAATTGTTTCAAGAGCCAAACCACCATAATCCATTCTTGATTTTCGTTTTCGAAAAGTCAATAAACTTAAAAAGTACCTCTCGCTTTCCATTTCTGCAACAATATCCCCGTCTGCCGTTTTATAGGTTTTTATAAATTTTCGATTCGAAGTTAGTGCAAGTAATTTGGCTAAGACATCGACATGCTCATAATAATCGATTTCGTTGTTCAACGAGACAAGAGAATGATGAAAGAGCAGCGATCTAAACGAAAAAGTTAATTTCCCATCGAACCAAATTGCCCAGACAAATGAGTGCACCTGAAAAGACTTTTGATTTAAAAAGTCCCGTTCAAGGACAACCAATAAATTAGCATCTTCTGGCCCCCAATGCAAGAATGCCATTTTGGCGATTTTGAATTCAAAATCCGGAAACAACTTTTCTAATTTCACCTGGAGTGAGTCAGGAATAGGTAAAAAAGCATCTTTAAAAAAAACTTCCGTTCCTGTTTCAACTTTGTATACGATCGGCAAATGCGTTTTGAGAAATTTAGATAATTCTTCAGCAGAGTCAGGCAAAACAGAAAATTGCTTTTGGACTTTCGGCGATTCCGTTTTATTTATTGGCTCCTGGTATTCTGAACATGAAAAACAGAGCAGAGTAAAAATTCCAAAAGCAGTAAATTGGTATAGCATTCACGTCGTCTCCATTAGCTATAGAGGCAAAACCAGCCTGCTTCGCGGAGAAAAAGCCAACAGGCTTGAATATCTTCCATCGTTAAGCCATTATACTCTTCAATAATCTCCGCGACGGTTGTGCTGTGCGCGAGCAAATTGAGAATGTATTCGACGGTCAAGCAGGTGCCTTTAATAACCGGCTTTGCGACCATAGTTTTCGGGTTGACCGTAATTTGTTCTAACAACTGTTGATCTTTCACGGGAAGAATCTCCTGTGTTTCACGTGAAACAATTGTTTGAATTATCCGGAATTTCCGGATAATTGGCTTTTTTTCAAAAACTCACATCAAAGTTGCTTGGGCGCTTCAATCTGTTTCCACTGCCCCTGCTCATTAAATTTCTCCAACTCTTCCCGAACTTTGACTTCCATCTCTTTGTACGAATGTTTGTAGTGATGCCTTCAGGCGTTGGCGTTCCGTTGGGAATATGATGCCTAAAGGCGTTACTACGAACAATGAGTTCGTCAAAATAGTTCGTCGCGTCATCAGTCAAGCGCCGGCTATCCAACACAAAACCTGTGACGATGTATTCCTTCAAACGCTGAGTGGCTCAAATCCAAAACTGCGTGCCGCGATGAGAATTGACGCGATAGCCCACAGAGATGATTGCGTCGAGATTATAGAAATCGACGTTGCGCGTAACTGTCCGTTTTCTCTCGGTTTGAACTATTCGGGAATTCCGAATAGTTGCCTTTATCATAAGATATGAAAAAAATCGAATCATGCAATTGGAGTTTTCTGATTTAACGCAAAATTGAACAACCCCATTGTTTCACGTGAAACACAGGCGGGCCGTCTGTGCTACGGCTACTTGCCAATACAAAAATTAGAGAAAATCTCGCCAAGAATATCTTCGGTGGTGACTTGACCGACCAGAACGCCGATTTGGTGGATGACTTCTCGCAGATCGGCGGCGACGAATTCGGCGGAGAGGTTTTCATTTAAAGAGTGTTTGGCATTTTGCAAAGCCGAAAGCGCTTTTTCCAAACATTGTTTGTGGCGCAAGTTGGTGAGCACCACTTCCCCGCTCCGATCATTCTCGTTTGTTTGCGTAATAGCGGACAACGCTTCTTCCAATGCGGAGATGCCGGCGCCGGTTACAGTCGACGTTTCTAATTCGGCCGCAACCGGGAAAGGCAACCGGATAGCGTGCGGTGATTTCGGCAGGTCGCTTTTGTTGTGCACAAAAACAATCTTTTTCCCCACCCCCTCATTGGCAAACCGGGAGCACTCGG
>JAJVHT010000226.1:7336-9885 GCA_022072515.1 bacterium | reverse complement strand
CGGGCCGTGGCGGGCATCTTCAACTTGATAAATGTATCCACCAGTGCAATAGCGCGGCCCGAGCCGCTCGCGATCGGCAACGGGATCGAGGATGGCAACGGTGAGCTGATGATTGTTAAGAAAAAACATGGGTTCGATCCAGTTAAATCCGTTTATTGCCGACGATACTTTAACGCCAACACGGTGACGAATCCACACGTCACATTATTAATCACCATTCCCCAAAACAGCGAAAAATCACGCTGATAATAGCCGTGCAACATGCCCAGAGTTTGGATGATATGAAAACCGACGAAGGTGACCAAAGAAATATGTTGGCTGCTTTTGCTGCGCCACACCTTCCACGCTTGTGGCAGAAACAGGCCGGCATTAATCAACAAGCTGATTCCGAAAAATGTTGCGATGATTTGTCGAAAGTCATTCATAAACGGGCGCTCACTGTTGGCGATAAATAAACGCCGCGACGGTGACCGCCAGGCAGGATAAAAATGTGGCGATCATGCCCACGAACAAGAACCAATCACGCTGAAGATACGCGTGCAGCAGCGCGATCGCCTGCATGATATTGAATCCCACAAAAGTAATGAATGAAACCTGCTCGCCGCTTTTGGCCTTCCAGATTTTGACCGCCTGCGGCAGGAAAAGTCCGATATTGCAAACCAGACCCAATCCAAATAACCACGCCACGATTTCTTGCATGAGAATTTTCCTTGTGTGTGTAATGAAAAGTTAATATAAGCAATATTCAATATGAATCAAAATTTTTTCACGACAACCGGGCAAAAAAATGCCTTTGGTCTGTCTATATTCAACTTGACAATGCCCTTCGGCTTTTGTAGATTATGCCCGATGCAGATTCCAATGTCACGAATGAATTTTCAAGTTGCTATTTATGTCTTCCCCACACTCACCTTATATTGATCTCTTCAAGCTCGAAGGTCTCGAGCCACCGGCCGGTGATCTCGGTATCCGGCCAACTTTTTCCTCATGCCGGGCCATCTGGACCTCTCCCCTGCCAGGAGAAGAGGAGGCGCCGGCGCAGCGCATTATTCACGCGCGGACGTTGCGGCTGCACGCTCCGGCAAAATTGCACCGCCTCGGCCTGCGGCGCACGTTAGGCTATCATAAATGCGGCAGTCACACCGAGCTGGATTGGGTAACTGCGTTTCGCGTTCTGCTGTGGGAGGGGAAAACTTGGCGTGTACATCTCGACCACCGCGACTTGCCTCGCCCGGAGAGTGACGAAATCTTATGGTTTGATTTGGGAGGAACCGAAACGACTGCGGCTATTTTTGAAATTCGTCAATGTGGCATCGATCCCTGGTGGCCATCGTGGAATCTGGCTTCCGGCGCTTTTATTCTCGAAGGGACGCCACCGTCAGCAAAACCACTGCGCGGTGAACGCGCCTTACAGGTGAAGCAAATCGAGTTGGATCGTCTCCCCCGCGGCTTAACCGCCGTTCATGAAAACGGCGAAGCGCGCTTTTGTTCAAAATATTTACAGGTTGGATTCCGCCTGCGGCGCGCCGGCTTTTCTTATCTAGCGCTCGATGATGAAGGCCGTGGGCGCACGGAAAAAAATCTGCTCAAAATGATGCCGGGCATCAGCTTTCAGGGCTTGTTCCTGCACGCCGTCGGCGCCGGGCCGGCAATGGCGCCGTCGATTCGCTACGAGGTCGAAGGCTCGACCACCGTTGCCGACAATGTGGTGACGTATGAAATTGATGCACCGCAAACCGGGCAACGTTATCGTTTGCAATGGGAAATTCTTCCTGATCGTTTGCATCTCACTGCCGAGCGTCACGGCGCGGCGGATTGCCGCGCGTGGGAAAGCAGCGCTTGGACAACGGCGTTAGATGCGCGCGTTGCGGCCACCACGGGCCTCGGCTTGATTACCAAAGAAGGTGAATCCGGCACCATGCGCCTGCCGATTTTCTTTCATGCGCCGGCCTTTGGCAGTCTCGAAATTACTTCATCCACTGGCGCGGCGCTTTGGCGAGTTGATTCGTTCCGTCCGGCAGATCTCGCCGTGCATCAGTTGAAATTGGGCGAAGTCCCGCAACCGGAAGGCGACTATTTGTTGCGCGCCGGTCGCTACCAGGTGGAATTGGAAATGGTGGTCAAACAACTGCGCAAGCCGTTGCAGTCCAACACGCCGCCGGAAGTTGCCAGAGCGCTCAATCGTTGCTTATTGACTTCGCTATCCTATCGCCCGGACACCACCACCTACAGCAACAATGGCAACTCGATGCACTGCCCACTCTGCATGGACAACTGGTCGGCGTTGTCAACACGCATCAATACGATTATGCCCGGGGTGAGCGCGATGGATATGTTGCGCGATTCCATCGAGCGCTGGCTCGACGGCGGGCCGGGATATGCCAGCGGCGGTTTGTTCTATAACGGTGATATGCATCTCGCCGAGGATGAATATATCATGACCGGCACCGCGGGCTTGCTCGGGGTGGCGGATTATCTCGAACACAGCGGCACGCCGGAATGGTTGAAACGGTTTGAAAAACAACTGGCGCAACAACTGGCGCGGATGC
>JAJVHT010000226.1:0-7236 GCA_022072515.1 bacterium | reverse complement strand
GGTTTATCAACGGCGCAGGCGCGGCATTGGGTCAATGCGCTTTATCGCGTCGGCATGAACGAAGAAGCTGATTATGTGTTGCAAAGAATCTGCAAGAGTTTGGGCGAAGCATTGCTCTTTGGCGGCGCCAAATCGGGCGTCGATGGCCGCAGTTGGGATGGCTGGCCTTGCGGTTATGAAGGCTTGCTGACCGATCAATTCGGCATCCTCGCTACGGCTTTGGACCGGTACCGGATAATGCCATAAACACGCAATGGCCATGCCACAATACGCTCACAGTCTCGATGCCATTATCGCGCAGTCGGAACAACTCAAGCAGGTGCGCAAAAATGAGTTGCACGCTGGCGATTGGATCGTCGTGGTCACGCTGAACTCGATCTACTCGATTCGGGTCGGCGAAGAGGGGTGGTATACCGTTTCCGGCGGATGGTTTGATCGCGAGGGCGTTTCACCAATGCGAACGACGATTGCCGGCTGCACGTGGGGCGGCAGCATTTTGAAAGCCGATATCGTTGCCGCTTGTGGACTGAGTTTGGAATTCGGCAATCGCGTGGTGACCAGCACGATTCAGAAAATTTTTATTGTCCCGCACGGTGGAGAAAACTGAATAAAATTTCACCTTTTACCTGCAGTAATCCAACGCCGCTTCCGCTAAAATCTGCGCCAACTCCACAAGCGATTGCAGATCAACCCACTCTTCATCGGCATGCGCACCAGCACCGCTTGGGCCAATAACCACCGTTTCCACGCCCGCCGCCGAGAACAGCGCTGAATCCATCCAAAACGATTGCCCAATATGGCGCGGCGGCACACCGCGCACGCGCGTCGCGGCTTTTTCCACCGCCCGCACGATCTCGGCCTCGGCGCTCACTTCAAAAGGCGCACGTGTACAAAACGCTTTCACCGTGCCGTTGAATGTTGGATCAGCGGCAGTCAAGCGCTCAAGAATCGTTTGCACCTCGTTGAGAACTTGCACTTCCGTTTCGCCGGGAATCGTGCGCCGCTCGATTTTGAGCTTACAACTGGCCGAATATGTGCTCAAGCCGGAACCACCGTTGAGAAGCGCGGCATGCAAAGAGGGCGGCCCGACCAGCGGATGTGGAGAACGCGTGCGCAAATCCTTTTCCAATTTATCCAGCTCAGCGAGAAAACGTCCCATGTGCATGTTCGCATCAATGCCTTCCTCGAAGCGGCTGCCATGCGCGGCGCGGCCGTGCGTTTCCACTTCGAGCCAAACAAAACCTTTGTGTGCCCGGCAAATATCCATTTCAGTCGGTTCGGTAACAATGGCGCCATCGATCTGATAGCGCGAAACCACGTCGGCGGTGCCGAGGCTGAAATATTCTTCATCGGCAACGGCAGCCAACAAAACTTCACCATGGAACGGCGCCTTCGCTTCGACAAGCGCTTTGATGGCTGCCATGCACGCGGCGACGCTGCCCTTCATATCATACGCGCCGCGCCCGTACATTTTGCCATGGCGAATGGTGGCCGCAAATGGTTCGGGCATGCCCTCGATGCCGACCGTATCGCTGTGCCCATTCAGCATCAGCGCGCGCCCTCCTCCCTGCCCTTTCAATCTACCCACGACACTCACGCGCCCCGGTGCCGGTTCGTGTGTCATCACTTCCAGATGGAGATGGCGCAAGCCGTCGGCAATGTATGCCGCCATTGCGGCTTCCCCGGGGCCATCCGGTACAAGCTGCGGATTAATCGAATTGAGGCGAATAAGCTCAGTCAAAGTTTTGACGAGATATTCCCGATCAATGTGAAGATTCATTTTTGTTCTTTTTTCGCTTCAAGGTTATCACCAATTTTTTGCGCAAAGTTATGGTGTCATGGTTCATGGCATCAGTTCAAATTTTCCGTTCGTGCGCCGGAAAGGTATTTTCAGATAACTGGAACCGGTCGCTTCCACATTCGATCCCATGCTTTCAATCAAGCCGGGCGGCAAAGTTTGATGGCGTACCAAAATTTGCGGAATGACTTCATATTGTCCCGGCGGCAAAACGAACTGGCCCAAAGTAAACGCCGTCACGCGGTCGGTCGGCATGCGGCCGATAAGCTCGATGTCGCGCGTCACCGCGCCTGGCACTGACTGAAAAACGATGACTTCGCCGGTGGCGGTATTTCGAAAAAAAATCGCGCCGAGCAAATCGCCAATCGATCCCGGAAAAATCACCGTGCACGAATCGATCAGCGCCCGGAGCGTGGTTGCAATGCCGATGCGAAAGATGAAGTTTTGTCGCACGGTGGCCGGAGAAACCACGGTACTCATTTCCAGAAATCGCCGCAAAGACTTGGTGGCGGCCAAACGCCCGTCTCGCGTGAGATCGCCGCGGGCGTAAACAAATTCGCCATTTTGCACCACGACTTGGGCGGAGTCGAGTAGATAATTGGCCATATAAAAATAAACTGTATAAATACCGCTGATCCCGCCGCCGCTTTGCGCCGACTTGGGGGGAAGACTGAGCGTAAACTCGCCGTTTGCCTTGGTCACGGTGGAAAGGTTGAAGCCGTTCATCCAAATCCAAATATCTTTCGCATCCGCTTGATCGGCCAGGCGGACCGTTCCGCTCATTGTGAGCTTTCCGGCAGAAATTTTGTCGCCGCCAAAAGGATTCGAGGTGCAGCCACAAAAATAGATCAGGTTGGCAGCAAGCAGAAACCAGGGAAATTTTTCTTCTTTTTTCATGGGCGCTCCCTTCGATGGATAGAAAATAAAAAGCCGGTTCAGATTGAATCGGCTTCTTATTGATGAGACCAATTCCGGCTATGGCGTCACTTCAAGCAGCCCGCCTTCGCGGTGGATGGGCAATTTGATATAATCGGGGCTGAGCGCTTCCACGTTGGCGGCGATGCTTTCGATTAAACCTTTCGGCACTTTTTGATGGCGAATCAGCAAATAGGGAATGATTTCATACTGGCCCGGCGTAAGCGGCGTCTGTACCAGGTTAAAAGTGGCCGACCGGCTTTTGGGTGTTCGCCCGATGAGCTCAATATCGCGAGCGTCGATGCCGGGGAGCGCTTGGAAAATCGAAATATCTTCGGTGCCAACGCGTTGAATGAGCAACGCGCCCAGCACGTCTCCCACCGATTTGGGAAAAATGACGGTGGCCGAATCGGCCGCTTCGAGCGTTACGGTGACGCCAATGTTTCCGGCAAAACTCCGCGACACTCTCGCCGGCACCACCGCCGTGCTGACGCGCAGGAATCTGCGCAAAACGCGTGAACTCGCCACTTTTCCATCTTTATTGATATCGCCGCGCGAATAAACAAAAACGCCATTTTGAATCACGGTCTGTATGGAATCCAGGCGATAGTTGGCGAGAAACGGGTAAATATTATAAAAACCGTTGACCCCGCCTGGCGTACCCTGGCTCCCCTTCGGGGGCAAGGTCAACTGAAACTGGCCTTGCGCGTCCGTTCTCGTCGAAAGACTGAACCCGGTCATCCAAACATAAACATTTTGCGGACTTCCCTGATCGCTGAGCTGCACGACGCCGGAAACCTGTCTTTTTTCTCCGGCGACATTGTCGTCGCCGAACGGATTGGAGATGCAACTAAAAAACACAAAAGGTAAAAACGTAAAAACTGCGGCAGAGAGAATGACCAGAAGCAAAGGCTTATTTTTCACACGCAAAACTCCAGTTGGGGGTGATACTTTTGCTGTACATTTTTTGTAACTATTCAGTATCGCCCGGGCGCTCGAATCTGCGTGCAAAAATAAATTGGCGCGATATCATAAATCTCAAAAATTAGCGTCCGGGCGGTGCAATAGCTGAATAGTTACCATTTTTTACGAATAGCGCATGTATAAAGAATAAGGTTGCGGCAACACAAAAGTTTATAACGACCGCGCGACACGAAAACCAACAACGGCCGCACCTAAAAGATTATGATCGGCCTGGTCATCAATCACGCCGCGAAGCGCTGCCCGGCAAAAGTTCGAGGAATGAATCCATGCGCCGCCACGCCAGATGGCAAGGCCGCCGGGCAGCGGCGCCAGAACCAAAGCCGGCCCCGGACCGAGGGGATTTTGTCGCGGGCTGCTCGCATAAAAATTCGCATCGTAAGCATCGAAAACAAACTCCGCGGCATTGCCGCTCATATCATAAAGACCGTAGGGATTCGGCGGAAAAGAGCCGGCCGGCGCCAAACCGGCAAACGTATCGCGTCCTTCAATACCCTGATAATTGGCCAGGTCATGCGTCATCGTACCATCAGCCGTCCCATAAGCGTTCTGCCGTCCGCCGCGGCAGGCCTTTTCCCATTCGGCTTCGGTGGGTAGGCGATAACCATAAAAGGCGCAGAAGGCGGCGGCGCCATACCAGTTCAAGCGCACCACCGGATACTTCTCAAAACCGGGTACGGCAAAAAATTCAACTTCATTTCCGGTCTGAACAGCATTGATAAAGTTATCCGGAAATTCGGACGAACCGCGCAGGCGGGTGTAAATTCGCGCTGCGAAGGGGCCCACCCTGCCGCTCACCAGCGTTGATTCGTACAAAATTTCTCCGGCGGCGTAGGCGTCGGTGAGATACCGCGCATACTGCTCATTCGTGACCTCATATTTGCCGATTGCGAAAGCGGCCAACTCGACTTCGTGCGCCGGTTTTTCGTTGTTACTTCCATTATTGTCCCCCATGGTAAAAGTGCCCGCGGGAATCGTGATCAATTCAATCGAACTGACGAATTGCGGTTGCACTTCGATCTGGCTTTTCATGGTCAGGCTTTGAAAAATTCCCGTCACCGTTTCGGTTCCGGCCGCGCCGGCGTTGGCGTGGAGAATACCGGCGTTGTCAATCGTGGCCGCGGCGCCGGGCGTGAGCGACCAGGCCACTTTGTCGGTGACATATTCATGACTAAAATCCTGATATTCGGCAATCGCCGCGAAGCGCAATGTGCCGCCCGCTTCGACTTTGGAAGTGACCGGCCAAATGACGAGTGCGGTGGCGCGTTTGGTGACGTCGATTTGAAAAGTGGCGGATTGTCCCTTATAATCAGCGCGCGCGGTTTCAATGCCGACCGCATTATTGTTGGCGGTAAAAAGCCCGGACGAATTTATCCGCCCGACCTTGCCCGGCTGAATCGACCAGGTGACATTGGGCGTGACATCATTGGCAGTGCCGTTTTGAAGTGTCGCCATGGCCGTCAATTGCAGTGAGGCGCCAGAATAAATGGCGCGAGCCGGCGCCGAAATCTCCAGCCCGACGGTTTCATCATTCGATTGCAGCGGCTTATCTTTGCAGGCGGCGAACAGACTAAAACTCACAAACGCAATAAGCAGCCCCTTCTTGCGAAAACGCATGTACGGCCTCCGGGGTGATAAACCTCAAAATGAAAAAGCCCAAAATAAATCCGCCGCGCGGCGCTAATTTATTTTAGGCTCGTGATTCTTTCTCCCTTCCTGATTTTATCTCATCATCATTTCGCCGGCGGAATTCCGCCGGCGAATAGAAGCAATAAAAGAAGAAAAAAGCAGGATGTCAAGGAAAATTTCAGTGCGAACCAATTTCGTTTCGAAATAACAATGGGCGGCGCCCGTCAACGGCAACCGCCCATCGATCAGCTTAAACTCGCTGCGCCGGGAATTTATGGCACCGCATACAACGTGATGCCGTAATGCGTCGCATCGTGCGGCGGGTCGTCATTCCAATCGTTAAAGGAATGCGAATCGTCGGTTTCGAAATGTACGATGTAATCGCCGGCTTTGAGCGCGACCACATCGTCATACAGGCGATTCTTTTTCGCGCCGCCGGCGTGGCTGGTCATGCGATACGTCATTTCCCAAACGGTTTTGCCGGTGCTGGCGTCTTCGATCCAGCCGAAATCAAACATATCGCCATCGCGGCCTTCACCAATGGCATAGACGCGAACTTGTCCATCGCTTTTCATTGTAAAGCGCTTGTTGTCACGATCATGATCGCGCACGTGAATCAACTGCGCTAAAACGGAGCCATCTTCTTTCTCTTCGTACGGCGCGACATCGTCAGCGCTGAACTTGTCATTTGCGGCGGTGATCACCATGCCCCAGTGCTCTTGATCATACGGCGCCGAAGAATTCCAATCCACATAGGAATGCGAGCCGTCGGTGACAAAATAAGCGAGATAGCTGCCGGCTTCCAAACGCCGCGTTCCGTCAAAGAGGCGATTCTTGCTGGCGCCGCCGGCGTGCTCGGTTTCATCAAAATTCATTTCCCAAACTTTTTTGTGTGTCTTTGCCTCAATGATCCAGCCGTAGTCGAACATCGCATCGTCACGGCCTTCACCAATGGCGTAAATGCGCACGTCGAGCGGCCGCTTCAGCGTGAAACCGACAGTGCGAAATTCTTCGTCGCCGAGCTTGGTCAAGTTGGCCACGACATTTTTATCCGGCAGCGGCTCATAATCGAACTTTTTCACCGACGCTTTCAACGCCGGGTCCTTCACCCGAATCGTCAAGCCCCAAAACGAGGGATCATGCGGCGGCGCTGCGTTCCAGCGGCGCTCGGAGTGCGAATCGTCGGTCACAAAAAACGCCGCGTAACTTCCCGCCGGCAGTGCAAGGGTTTGGTTGATCAGACGATTTTTGGGCGCGCCCCCCGCGGGTTTCGAATCGGCATAGGTAAACTTCCAAACCTTCTCGCGTGTTTGTGTGTTGATGATCCAGCCGTGATCGTAAAGCTCCTGCTCGTCAGCGCGGCGGCTTTTGCGGCTCCAATTCCAATCATTATCCCAACCGGTTTCGCCGACGGCGTATATCTGCAAATCCAGAGAACGGTCGAGCGTGAAACCCTGTTTTTCGTAGCGATCATCCCACAAGGCCGTCATCGTGATGATGGCATCCGCTTTGTACTCGTTTTGCCAGCGCGTCACTTCGTCCTTGTTCGCGCTGCGCCCGACACCCCGGATCGCGATTTTTAACTCGCGCTGTTTGTCGCGATAATATGAGTAGTCGCGATTATTGCCATCCTCGAAGATTTCGTTCCAAGCGTGTTTCACCGCGTCGCCGAAATTTCTCGCGCCACTCGAATAAGACCACGAGGTCGGATAAAACGCGTAATACACTTCATAATTGCCGCGCGGCAGTGAAACCGATTCGTTAATTTCATTCAGGCGCTTGCCGCGATAGTTTGAGTTCTCTTCGGTCATTTCCCAAACGGTTTCACGCGTTTGCGCATTCACGATCCATGCGGTCGTGGGCGGGAGACGGCGGTTGACCTCGTCGAGACCGACGGCTTCGATTTTCACTTG
>JAJVHT010000050.1:5858-9895 GCA_022072515.1 bacterium | reverse complement strand
CGGCGATGTCTCAGAGCAAAACAGTGTGTAAATTGGCTGATTGGGATGGATTCGCTCTCAAATGAGACGGGCAGGTTTGTCGAGAAAATTTTATTTGACAAAAACCTTGCAAAAGGAGGGATTTATCATTAAATTCTTATCGCCTAAGTCGGGGCGTGGCGCAGACCGGTTAGCGCACTTGACTGGGGGTCAAGGGGTCGGAGGTTCAAATCCTCTCGCCCCGACAATAGCAAAGGAGCTGAATATGCGATTATTCGCATAACAGCTCCTTTTTTTATGCAACGCCGGGGTAACGGCTGCGGCCCACCTGCTTAAAACATCGGGTATTCTTCGTTGAAGACGTTGACCTTGCCGTTTCCGTGTTTTGTTTTATCAATAATTTTTCCAAAATTGTCGATCACGCCTTGGTGGCAAGTGGCGCAGGCGCCGAGATCAAAGGGATTATGACCGGCCGGCGGCAGAGCATGGCAGGTGCCGCAAGTGACTGAGGCGGCATCGGTCCACTTGGGTGACGCATTAAGGCCGGTTATTTTATCTGCGGCATAAATAAAAGCGTACTTGGATTGTGTTTTCACCAATCCCCAATTACCATGACAATAGGTGTTCGCGCAAGTGTTGGTGGCCGTGTTATAAGCGCCCGCCGGCACACGCGCGCCACCTTCGGTTCTCAATGCTGCCAAGGGGCCGCTGAGCAAGGCTTCAGCGCGGCCATCGGCGTCTATGTGGCCAGCCGCGGCGAAATTCTGCGGCAAGGCGTGGCATTCCTGGCAAACCGCCGCAACCGGCAAGTTGTCGAAGAAAGCGAAATGGGCTTGATGCGCGCCGACGGCCGGAGTGCTTGGGCTTGTTTCGCCGTCTAACCCGCGGGGTGGCGCCACATTTTTAAGATCAGCCAGATCACCGGCCAAGTTGCCATGGCAGGTATTGCAAGCTTCGGGGCCGCCGGTTTTGGTGTGGCAGGTCAAGCACGAGTTGTTAACCTTTTTCGTGCCATAATCCTGGCCGTGACACGACTGGCACGATGCCAAATTATAGTTTGTGCTTTTGATATAACCGCTGTGCGCGGCCACAAAGCCGGTTGGATGCGGATAACTGGTGTGACATTGTTTGCAAGAAACTTCGGCAATGCCACCGTCAAGCTGGCTGCCATGACACGGCCGGCATTCACTCGCATTAAACGTATTGGCAGCTAAAACGGCGCCATGAAAACGCGGTGCTGCAGGAACGACCCAGCCGGGTTCATGCACGCTCACTTTTTCGCTGACGCCAGTGGGCGCCTTTTGCGGATCACTGCAAGCAACCAAGACAAGCAATGGCAGCGCCACGATAAAAAGAAGAATGGATTTCATGTGGGTTCTCATCATTGTAACGCGATCGTAACACGAAGAAAACTTTGAATCAACTTGTATTGCCATTTATTATTGCTTCTTGCCCTTCGGCGCCAAATCCGCATGGCAGGTCACACACACCGGATCGTGGCCTTCGACGTCGTGGCAGGAAGCGCACGATTCCATATCGCGGCGGGCGAGCACCGCATGCTGGCCGCCGCCGCTGCCTTTGCCGAGACGAATGAAATCGGCGGCGCGATGCGACATCGGCAACGGCCCGGCAAAACCGGCATCTTGATTGCGCGCGTGGCAATCCGTGCAGAACGTTTGTTGATTGTGACACGAATAACAATCAGATTGCTTGGACCGCAAATCGAGCGCATGCGTAAACACAAAGTTCAGCGCGTGCACGCGCGGTTTCACCAAGGCCAAACGGCCATCCGGCGCGAGGCGATTTTCCGCAACACTGCGGCCGCGGGCGCCGCGCGTCAATTGGGTGGTCGCCTCGGCATGGCAGACCGAGCAAAAATTATCCGAGTGACAAACCGCGCAATCGTTGGACAGGCCTTCGATGCGCACCAAACGCTTGTGCTCTTTTGCCCAATTCGCCTGTTGGTGGGATATCGGCAGCAGGTTTTCCGGCTGTGTATGGCACGATTCGCAAGCGTTGGTGACTTTGACGTTGTCATGGCACGTGTTGCAGGTCGACATCACCGGCAGAAACGCCACGGTCGGTTTTTCCGAGGTTTCGATGCCGGCGTGGCACGTCGCGCATTCCAACTTGTTGGTTTCGACATGCTGCTTGTGGCTGAAACGCACTTCGCGCTTGGGCGCCGCCAGGGCCTCGTATTTATCCGCCTCGGTGTGGCAATATTGGCAGTCACCTTCAACCTCGGCGCTGTGACATTCGCCGCACTGTTCGTGTTTGGGGAACATCAAGTCATTTGAATTCTCGCTGGTCTGCGCGGCGGCGTGGCACGAACTGCACTCGGCGCCGACGTCACCGATATGCTTCTTATGCGAAAACTTGATCGTCGCCCATTGTTTGACCGGATCGTTCCATGACGATTGTTTGTCCGAGCCGCCGACGACCATCACCACCAGGCCAAGCGCCGTGATGATTATCATGAGCGAAGCTAAAAGCCATCGTCGTTGCATATTTTTCTCTCTGAAATATCAGTGTCTGTAGTTACGCCTTTTGGCGCCGTGCTCTCTACAAAACGTGAATGCCTGAGGGCATCACTACGAACATTTGTATCATGACGCTTTCTTAAAAAACCAATATTGCAGCCGCACGAGAAAACGCGTGTCGTTCGAATAAAAGCGGTTGTGCAAATACTGCAACTGGCTGTCAATCGTCAAAACCTCCCACGGACGAAAAAGCAAACCCGCGGCGCCGGAGAAAATTGATTCCCGCTCGCTGGCATTTGCCTCGAGCTTGTATGAGGCCCACGAAAGCTGCGCGCTCGGCGCCAGTTTCCCTTCTTGCAGGGGATAATAAAACGAGGCATTGAGGCCGTTCAAATTTCCGGCATAACCGCTGCGGTGCACCAAGCTCAGCCCGCCGTAATTGCATTCGGATCCCATGGTGAACCGAAACGATTCATCGTCCGCATAAAAAATACCGGCGGCGTTGCCATAAAATCGCCAGGCCGCGTTATGGCGATAATAGACGCCGCCTTCGACTTCATGGTTGTCTTCGACATCAAAAGCGGAAAAAATCGAGTTCCACGGCAGACGCGGCGAGCGAAAAGTATAGCTGCCATTCAGCACCACCCGGGAGGAGGCTTCGGAACGCACGGAAAATTCAGCACGGGTGACGGCATCGCCGATCATATCATAATCACTGCGGCCGTAAAACGAGGTGCGTTTGACATTCCAAGTCGCATCCAGTGAGGTAAATTCATAAGCGCGATCGGAGGGCTCCACAAACAGGGTCAGCACATTGCCGATCTCGTCGGCGCGCTCCGCATAATAGCCGGAACGCAGTTGGTGTTTATTGAAATAACTCACGCCGATATTCAGATCCGCATTGGGCTTGAACACCGCCTGGCCGCCGGCCATGTAGTTTTGATCGAAATCGTCAATCACCTGGAAACGTTGATTGGCCGGCAACAGCCCGCCGCCGAAGGCTTTGAGCCGCAGCCATTTGGCGGCGTTCACTTTGACCTGCGCGCCGTCGATGGTGCCCACCCCGGCGCCGGCAAAAACCGGCTGGCGGCCGAATCTAATTTCGGCGCGGTTGGCAATGTTTTTCAATGCCAAATGAAAATTATACATCCGGACTTTGCCGTCTCCCGCGAGGCGTGTGCTGAAATCATTATCGAATTGGCCGAACGTGTGGAAGGCAATATTCTTATTGCCATAATCAAATTGGAAGGCTTGGTAGCCGCGCGCGTGCGTCGAGGTCACGTTGACCGTATCGCTGCGCTCGAACGCATAGAACGCGCTGGTCACACGGCCGGAAAAAGTTTGCGCCGGCAGAACCGACGGCATGGCCCCGCAACAAAGCAGAACCAGCAAAAATTTCAGTCGCATCAACATACGCTGCCTGGGCTTGGTTTAATGAAATGGCGAATTGGTAATTTCTGCAAAACGACAATAATATAATATCTTTTTTTCAAAAAGCAACTCTTTAATCACGAATTGCCCGACTCCCCACACTTGGGCAGTAAAATGGGGCAGCGCGCGAAATGCAACGCTGCCCCA
>JAJVHT010000050.1:0-5758 GCA_022072515.1 bacterium | reverse complement strand
TAATTTCTGCAAAACGACAATAATATAATATCTTTTTTTCAAAAAGCAACTCTTTAATCACGAATTGCCCGACTCCCCACACTTGGGCAGTAAAATGGGGCAGCGCGCGAAATGCAACGCTGCCCCAGCGGTTTCCCTCATCCTCAGATCCAGTTTTGACTCTTACTCTTACTCCCGCTCTTTCTCGTACTCTTACGCGCTGTACAACACACCAAAAGCGAGTAAGAGTACGAGTATGAGAACGAGTAAAATGATACGCACGCCGAGAGCTACTTCATCATGATCATCTTCTTGATCGCCGTGAACTTCTCGCTTTCAAGGCGATAGATGTAAATGCCCGAGGGCATCGGATTGCCCGCATTGTCGCGGCCATCCCACATGACGGAGTAATATTGCGCCGGTTGCTCACCGTCGACCAAAACTCTGACCTGCTGGCCGATAGCGTTGTAGATGCTCAACCGCACGTGTCCGGAAACCGGCACTTGATATTTGATCCACGTTTCGGGATTGAACGGATTCGGATAATTCTGCTCCAACGCATATTCGGTTGGAACGCCGCCGCCGTGCTCCGAAACACCGACGGTAAACGAGGCTTTGGAGAACTTGCTTTCGTTGCCTGCGAAATCAAACGCCGACAACCAATAGAAGTACTTGCCGCCCTGCACCGTGTCGGTGTACTTGGTGCCAACCAGCGTCGTCAACGGCTTGGTGCCGATCGGATCAAAGTTTTCCGTCGTGCTGCGATAAAGCGCAAAATACTGGAAGTCGGTATCAATTGGCTCAGCCCAACTCAACTCTAAGCTGTTGCCCGCCAGACCTTTGACGGTAAAGTTGCTCGGGGCAACCGGGGCCAAGTTATCAACCGAATAGCCGCTGTCCGGCGCGGATTCATAAAGCTGGCTGCGCGCATGCGCCGCCACGAAGAACACCGACCAACGGGTACCTTTCGCTGCGGTGCTGTCATAAAGCGTCGGCGCCACAACATTGTAGAATTCATACCCGGCGGCCGGCACCCAGGCCACAAAATCCCAGCTTCCGGCTTGCGCAATTTCAAAACGCTGACCGACCTTGTCGGCCGAAATTTGTGAAAGCATCGCCGCCTTGGAAGAAACGGCTGTCGCTGTCGCGCTCGCCGCGCTGGCATCAACGCGCCGCCACACGGAATAGCCGGTGACTGGATTCGCTGAGAGGCCGTCACCCGCCGCCTTCGACCAGGTCACGCGCACTTGCTTGCCTTGATCGTTCGGCACATCTTTAATCGGCGGACTGATTCTGACGGCGCCAACATCGCCCGTCGTGATCGAAGCAATCGAGCGCCGCAATAAGGCAATTGAATAACCGGCATTGTGGATGCCCATGCTGCCGTCTTCTTCAACAAAGAGCAAATTGTACCACGCTTTGGATAAGGCCTTGCGCTTGGCGATTTGCTCCGGCGTCAGGCCAGCCACCGTCCAATTAAAATTGTTTCTAATGACGGTGTTATCGGTACGTGGCGGTAAAAGCTTGTCGAGGGTTTCGACCAGGCCTTCGACCTCATGGCGGGTGCCTTCGATCGTGCCGTCTTCATCGTAATCGAATTTGGCCATGATGTCATCGAATGACTTGATGGAGCCATGGCAAGATACGCACGCGCCCACATTCTCAACATCGTCAGCCGGATTGTCCGGCGTGCCGTTATCCCACTTCATTCTAAAAGTATGCTCGCCAAGTTTGTCGCTGCCAGCTTGGCCCGCGGCCGGTGTAGCCGCCATATGGCACGTCACACAGGCATTGGTTGCCGCAAACTTATGCCCCGAGGTGCCAATCGGTCCGGCCGTCGCGGCATATTCAATCGCATTGGAGCCGTCAATCATATCGGCCTGGTTGCTGTGATGCGGGCCGTAGCGCGTGCTCAGATTCGACGCGACATTAGAATAATCTTCCGCATCCCGGCGGCTGATGTGGCATTGCATACACAGCTTGCCGTTGCCGCCATAGTTCACCACGCTCACACTGTCGCCCAGCGTGACGTTATTCAAAATGCGGACTTGATACGGCAAGTCGGCGCGATGCTGATCGTGGCAGACCGCGCAACTAATCTGTCCAAAGCCAAGAGCCGGACGCTTGTCATTCGGGATCGGATCTACTTGACGAATGAAGCCCCAACCGGAGTGGCAGCGAGCGCAACCCGCATTGTTGGCTTCTGCAGAGACGACAGCATGCCCGGAAGATTTCCACTGCGCGTTCTTTTTATGATATGGCCCTTCTTCATGGCAATAGCCGCAAACCGAAGCATCGAGACTCATGGCAATATTCGCCTTGTTGCCCAGATGCGAACTGCCGGGACCATGGCAACTTTCGCATTGAATATTGGCGCGATGCGCCAGTTTCGGGTATTTCAACTTCAGGGTATCATAAGTGCCGGCTTTCAGAGTGGTGGGAAACACCCAGCCGACTTCTTTTTGGATATCATCGAAGCCGTCATTGCCATCGGCCGCGTGATCATAACCAGTCGTGTGGCACTCGATACAAGCTTCGCCATAATGGTCGCTCAACGTGCCATTCAGGCCACGCTTCAGCATGTCCGAATGCCCGGTTTTGCTCCACTGGGTGAAATTCGTGGCGTGACAGAGTGCGCATTGTCCGGCTGCCACATCGATGGGCAGGCCGTCCATGCCGCCAACACCGACGAACTTCGCGGCATTGATGTTGACAGAAACCGGTTTGCTGGCGCCCTTCGCCGTGGTAATTACCAGTTGCACGGTATATTGACCCACCACATCGGGCTTGAAAGTGGTTTGCCATTTATTGGTGCTATCCAAGGCCCGCTGCGAAGCCGTCGGCTTTGCCGTCAATGACCAGGCATAAGTGGTCACGGCCGCATTGGCCGAATCACGACCGACGAGATAGACCAACTGATTGACACCGACATTCGACAAACCGGTCGAACGCGGCGAGGTCCACTTCAGCGCGGTCAGTTCATCCGGGCTGTAGCCTTGAACCTTAATCACCGCCGTTTGTGAAAACGCCAAGCCGACCAGCAAAAGCACGAAAATCGTTGTGATACTTACCATCGCTTTTTTCATATAGTGTCTCCTTGCATTTAAAAGCGACATCACTTGTTAATAAACTCGCATTCACTACCCGCAATTGAACCATTCTTTTTCCCGCTCACTTCCACCTCCTTTCACACTGCGTTTTAATCCTTGGCTTTGATTTATTCCATTTTGAAACGGGAAACAAAAATTTGGTTAATTTCAAAGGCAAAGGCAATGCCACTGCAACATTAAAACAGGTTCAATTAAACACAATAAAAACAGCCAGCGAGAAGATTAAGAAAAGACGTTTTACTGAAGGTAATTCCCACAACTAAGAATTTTACAGGCGGCGATTCCTAAACTTGCGAAATTCACAAGATCCATTCGACGCATTCGCCGCGCTCAAACTTGCGTCATTTTTTTGTGTGACCGCGCATAAAGCAAAGAGATCACCAGCAAAACCACACCGAGCGCCAAAAACGAGAGGATGCGATAGCCCGCTTCGAGCCGCGCCAGATCAATCGCAAAGACATAAATCGCCGTCAGCAAAATCGTGAGCATCGCCATCCACCGGTATTTTTTGTTTTTCAAAATCAAGCTCATCAAAAAATAAAACACCGCCGCGCCCAGCCACGACAGGCTCACATAGTTTCGGGGCACGGCGTGATACAAACCGTACGGAATGATCACGAATGCCGAGGCCAGATACGCATTGCGCATGAGTTCCGTTTTCAGCGCGAGCCGTTCGGTTTTCCAGTTTAACAAACGCGCGCTCAACAGCGCCACCAGCGCATAGCTGGCGTTCACCGCGGCGGTCGCCGGCGCGGAGATCAGATAGATGAGAAAAATGCTTAAGTAAATGAACGTATTGGCAACGATCACAATTTTTGAGCGAAACCAAATCGCAGTCGAAATGACCAACAAACTTTGCCAGCCCAGCCAGATGAAGTAGTGCGGTGATGTGAAACGCGTAAAAATGGCGGCGCTCAGCGCCAGATAACCGAAGCAGGCATAAAACGACGTGGCATAACGGCTGTCACGCCACACCCAACATAATATCGCTAATGCCAAAAAGCAAGCAGAAATTATAAAACTCAAGCCGGCGCGTTCAGCCGCGAAAAATGTAATTATAACGAGAAACGACACGCCGAAAAAGCCGGCGCCATTCAATAGCGGCAGCAAAATTTTCGTCGCATCAGGGAGCGCGTTCTCCGCGCGCCACAAATTGGGCAGGGCAAAAATCGCGGCGTAAATAAAAAGATAAACGAGATTATATTGATGCGTGGCCACGGCTTGCAGCGGATGCCCGAGCAATGGGTTGCCCAAGAGCCACAACAGATGCGTCAAATAAGCCCAAACGACGCTGAGCAGGCCAACGGTTTTGAAACCATAGCCGATCAGAAAATATACAGCCACCGCGGCCGTGAGGGCCACCAGCGGCAACGTCAAGTGCGTCGTGTCCGTCATCAGCGCCGTCACGTAACCGAGAAAAACCGCCATGCCGGTTAAAAATTCGCTGCGGCGCCGGCGGGCAAAATAAAAATGGCCGGTGCCAACGGCGAGTAAAAGAACTAACGCGACGGCTTTGTTGGTGAGCAGAGGAGGCGCGGTAAAGAAATGCAGGCGCAAGGTGGCGTAATACAACAGCAACATGCCGCCCCCAAACAAAATGCGCGCGAGAAAGGGATACGTCGTACGCCAAAAACGCGAGGCTACCAAGAGTCCGGCGACGGCGAGATAGCCGATGAGACTGTGCAACCACGGCGGCAAAATTTTGAGGGGATAGGCAATGAAAAACGCGGTGCCGGCGAGCAGCGCGACAATGCCCACGCGCGCCAGCCAAAACTCGCCGATCTTCAGTTCCAGCGCCGCTTCTTTTTCTTCTTCCGAAGCTGGCGGCGTGGCCATGGGTGCTTCGCTTCCCTCGTGAACTCTCGTCTCCGGTAACGGGCCGAGTTGGAGATACGTCTCAATCCGCACGAGGCGCGCTTCGAGGCGGTGCAGAGTTTCCTCAAGCTCTGTCGGGGCTTGAGAAGGAGGTTGATCGGGTTGGTTCATGAGCGATCACCTTTGTCAAATCAATTTTAAATTGTCAATTGAAAATTTAAAATTGAAAGTCTTTCATTTCCATTCCTGATCCCTTCGCCGGACCTTGATATACAACGCCGCCGCCACCGCAAAAATAATCACCATCGACACCGCCAAGCCTTTGCGCCGGAACTGCAACTCGGCGAGCGCGGCGCGGCCGAGATCAACGGCCTGCGTTGCCAGATCGATTCCGGTTTTCGCGCGTTCGCGCAAAATCGTCGCGCGGTAATTGTGAATCTGCGTGCGCGCTTTGATCAACTCGTCGTCTGCCGAAGAGATGATGAATTTGGCTTCACTCACTTCCATGCCGGCGCGCTCCGCCGCCGCCACCAAACTATCGGCGGTGTGAATTTTGGATTTCATCTCGTTGAGGATGGCAAACATCTCCGTGCCGTTCTTCCAGCCTTCGCTGCCCTGTTCGTGGCAATCGGCGCAAACAAATTCGCTGCTGGCCGGATCGAGCCGCGCGTCGGTGGGTTCGGTGATTTCGTGGTTGCTGTGGCAGGCCTGGCAGAGCGGCAAACCGTTTTCTTCAAACGCCTTCGCATGTGGGCTTTTCTCGAACAAATCCGCATTGTTCAAATGGCAGCGCCCGCAGACATGCGCCAGCGATTTCACATCCGGCGGAATCGCGCCGTGATTGCCGTGGCAAT